>CASEAH010000097.1 GCA_949285935.1 uncultured Oscillospiraceae bacterium | reverse complement strand
AGCTGCAGATGGCGATGGAGGAGATACGCCGAAACCCGCAGCAGTTCGGAATTTCTGCATAAAGCAGAACACGGTGTAGCCCTCATTTTCAGGGCTACACCGTATCCTACATAATTACTTCGCTATGGGTCTGCGTCGAATGAAGAAGAAGATTTTTATGGAGAAAACAGCCGGCAGGACATAAATTTCCGCAGGAAAATGAAAAAAGGCAGCTTGATGCAGGATGAAAGAAATTTTCCTGCAAAAAAGAGGGCGAAAAAGCGAAAATTTCTTGATTTTTAAAACAGATTAGGGTATGATGTTGTCGGTTAGCATGAATTGATGCAAATATGAGGGGGATCAGGCGTCGGTTATGGTGATGGATCTTTTGGCCAAAATCGAGAAGGAAATGCCCACCTTTTCCAAAGGGCAGAAGCTGATTGGAAAATATATTACGGAGCATTATGACAAGGCGGCCTTTATGACCGCTTCCAAGCTGGGAGAAACCGTCGGGGTCAGCGAATCCACTGTGGTGCGCTTTGCTACGGAAGTAGGCTTTGATGGGTACCCTCAACTGCAAAAAAACCTTCAGGAAATCATCCGCAACCGCCTTACTACCGTGCAGAGAATGAATATCATCGACGGTCAGATGGGCACCAATGCGGATATCCTTACCAAAGTGCTCACCTTTGACAGTGAGAAGATCCGGCGCACCATAGATGAAACCTCCCGGAAGGATTTCAGCGAAGCGGTGGATACCCTGGTCAGCTGCCGGGATATTTATATTTTGGGAATCCGCAGTTCCAGCATTCTGGCAAACTTTCTCAGCTTTTATTTCAACCATATCTTCGCCCGGGTGCACAGCGTCAGCACCAGCACCGCCAGCGAAGTGTTTGAGCAGATGCTGCGTATCGGGGAAGGGGACGTGCTGGTGGCCATCAGTTTTCCCCGGTACTCCCAGCGGACTTTGAAGGCCGCCCGCTATGCCAAGAGCCGGGGGGCCACCGTTATCGCCATTACGGATTCCACCTCTGCGCCGCTGGCTGAAGTGGCAGATCTGCTGCTGCTGGCCCGCAGCGATATGGCCTCCTTTGTAGACTCTCTGGTGGCCCCCCTGAGCCTGATCAACGCCCTGATCGTTGCGGTGGGACTTAAGAAAAAGGACGAGATCGCCCAGACCTACTCTACTCTGGAGAGTATCTGGGACGAATATAATGTTTATGAAAAAACGGATGGAACCGGCCGTGAAGCGAAGTGATGTGATTGTGGTCGGCGGCGGTGCGGCGGGCCTCACCTGTGCGGGATATGCTGCCCGCCGGGGCGCGTCGGTGACAGTAGTGGAACGGCGGGAACGCCCCGCCCGCAAGATTTTGGTTACAGGCAAGGGCCGCTGCAATGTTACCAACAACTGCACACCCGAGGAATTCATCCGCAGTGTCCGAACCAACCCCCGGTTCCTGTTCAGCGCCATTCATGCTTTTAACTGTCAGGATGTGATGCGGTGGTTTGAGGACCTGGGCGTCCCGCTGAAGACAGAGCGGGGCAACCGGGTCTTTCCCGTGTCGGACAACGCCCGGGATATTGCCGACGCACTGACGGCATTTGCTCTGGACGGCGGCGTTGAGATGGTCACCGGCAAAGCGGCAGGCCTGCTGCTGGAAAACGGTTGTGTGATGGGTGTAAGGTTGGAGGACGGCTCTTGTCTGGAGGCGCCTGTGGTGGTGGTGGCGACCGGAGGAATGAGCTACCCCGCCACCGGTTCGGACGGAAGCGGCTATAGTCTGGCACGTCAGGCAGGGCATACTATTGTGGAGCCCCGGGCTTCATTGGTGCCGGTGGAGTGCGCAGGAGACTTTTTTTCCAGCCTGATGGGGCTGAGCCTGCGAAATGTTACCCTGTCGCTGTACGAAGAAGGAAAAAAGAAGCCCCTGTTCAGTGAACTGGGAGAAATGCTTTTCACCCATTTTGGCGTATCGGGGCCGCTGGTTTTGTCCGCTTCTTCTTATATGAGAGGCCCGGCGGCGCAATACCGGATGACAATCGACTTAAAGCCCGGGCTGACTGCCGAACAGCTGGACGCCCGGATTCTCCGGGACTTTGAGGAACAGAAGAACCGAAATTTCCAGAACAGTCTGGGAGCGCTTCTGCCGAGGACTATGATCCCTGTGGTCGTGCGCCTGTCGGGGATTTCTCCGGAGGCCAAAGTTCACCAGATCACCCGGGAAGACCGGCTGCGGCTGGGACGGGTCATCAAGGAGTTTTCTCTGCAGCCCAAAGCCCTGCGGCCGGTGACAGAGGCGGTGGTTACCAGCGGCGGGGTGGATGTCCGGCAGGTAGATCCCCGCACCATGGAGTCTAAGCTTTGCTCAGGTTTGTATTTTGCCGGAGAAGTGCTGGATGTGGATGCCGTTACCGGCGGATTTAATCTTCAGATCGCGTTTTCCACCGGTTTCTTGGCGGCGTCCAGTCTGGCATGGTAATGATTTGATGGTAAAGGAAGGTTGCCTTATGTATTCTGTGGCATTGGATGGCCCCGCCGGGGCCGGGAAAAGCACCCTGGCCAAGGCTGTGGCCCAAAAACTGGGAATTATCCATGTGGATACCGGCGCCATGTACCGGGCCATTGGCGTCTATGCCCTGCGACAGGGAAAGAATACAGCGGACGCGGCGCAGGTTGTTCCCCTTCTTCCGGAAATTCAGATCTCGCTCCGCTTTGGACCCCAGGGCCAGCAGATTTTTCTCAACGGCGAGGACGTATCCCAGGCCATCCGGGAGCCGGAGGCCTCTATGGCTGCTTCCAACGTATCGGCCATCCCTCAGGTGCGTACCTTTTTGCTGGAGCAGCAGCGGGATCTGGCCCGGCATAACAGCGTGATTATGGACGGCAGGGATATCGGTACGGTAGTCCTGCCGGAGGCCACGGTCAAAATCTTCCTGACGGCCACTCCCGAGGCCCGGGCGCGCCGCCGCTGGAAGGAGCTGCAGGAAAAAGGGCATGACGTTTTATGGGAAAAAGTCCTGGAAGAGGTCAAACTCCGGGATTACAATGATTCCCACCGTGCGGCGGCGCCGCTGCGTCAGGCGGCCGATGCGGTACTGGCGGATACCACCGCGCTGGATTTTCAGCAATCCCTGGAGCTGCTGCTTTCCATCATCAAGGACAGGACAAGGACGTGAACCTATGACGCTTTTTTACCGTTTGGCCCGAAGAGTGACCATTTTTTTGCGGTGGATCCTTTTCCGGGTTTCCTTCGAAGGGCTGGAAAATATCCCTGCCTCCGGTGGGTATCTGGTGGCGTGCAACCACCGCTGCTTTCTTGACCCAGTGTTTCTGGCTCATGGCTGTCCGCGGCAGATTTATTT
This sequence comes from uncultured Oscillospiraceae bacterium, assembly GCA_949285935.1. Taxonomy (GTDB): domain Bacteria; phylum Bacillota; class Clostridia; order Oscillospirales; family Ruminococcaceae; genus Angelakisella. Next base: position 81,262 of record CASEAH010000097.1, on the reverse strand, counting down.
TATGGCCAAGGCAGAGCTGTTCCGCAACCCGATGGCAGCCCGCCTGATGCATGCGTTGGGAGTGTTTGCCGTGGACCGGGGCGCCGGGGATACCGCTGTTATTGACCACGCAGTGGAGCTGGTGCGGCAGGGACGGCTGCTGGGGATTTTCCCCGAAGGCACCCGCTCCCGGGATGGGAAGCCTTTGCGTCCCAAGTCCGGCGCCGCCCTGATCGCCAAGCTTTCCCAGGCGGACGTCATCCCCTGTGCCATCCTGTTTGAGGGGCGGATGAAGTTGTGGAAGCGGGTGCGGGTCAAATATGGCCCCCCCATTCCCTTTGAGGAACTGGGTCTTACCGACGATGGGGCTGCCTCGCTGCGGCGGGCAAGCAAAGAGATCATGGGCCGTATTGTGGCGCTCATGGAACTGGAGGACGAGGCGAATGAGGGTTGAAGTAGCCAAAACAGCCGGTTTCTGCTTTGGTGTCAGCCGGGCAGTGGAGATCGTTCAAAAGGCGTCGGAGAAGGGCGGCCCCGTCTGTACACTGGGAGAGATTATCCATAACCCGGTGGTAGTGGAGGACTTTGCAGCCCGGGGTGTAACGGTGGCGGACCGTGTGGAGGACTGCACGCCGGACAAAACCGTGATTATTCGTTCCCATGGCGTGCCTAAAAAAGTTTATGAATATCTGGAAACCCACGGGATATCCTATATAGACGCAACCTGCCCCTATGTACTGCGGATCCACCAGATTGTGGGGGAACAGGGGGCGGATCAGCACATCCTGATACTGGGAGACAGGAATCATCCCGAGGTCCAGGGCACCGCCGGGCACTGCAGCTGCGGCAGCAGCATTGTGGGAAATGCGGAGGAACTGGAAAAAACTGTAAATAATTTACAGAAACAGGGAATTCTGAACTTTGTTTTGGTTTCTCAGACTACTTTTGACCGGCAAGAATGGAATAAATCCGCAGAAACCGCAAAAAAAGTGTGTACAAATCTGATTATTTTTGATACAATATGTAAAGCCACTGTTACAAGACAAGAAGAGGCGCGGCAGCTATCGCGTCTTGCTGATGTAATGGTAGTGATTGGCGGCCGGCATAGTTCCAACACCAAAAAGCTGTACAATATTTGTGCGGACAACTGCCCGACCGTTTTGGTGGAAAGGGCAGAAGAACTGAACGATCACCAAGAGTTTTTTGCCGAGGCAAACCTTATTGGAATTACTGCCGGCGCCTCGACTCCGGCTTGTATAATTAAGGAGGTTCAACATTCCATGAGCAGACTCGATAACATCAACAATGACATGACTTTTGAGGAGATGCTGGATCAGTCTTTCAAAAGTACATATAATGGGGAGAAGGTAACCGGCGTCGTTACAGGCATTAAGCCCAACGAGATTTCGGTAGACATCGGCACCAAGCATGCCTGCTATGTGCCGCTTCATGAGCTGACCGACGATCCCGCCGCCAAGCCCGAGGATCTGGTCAAGATCGGCGACGAGATTGAGCTTCAGGTCATCCGCATCAATGATGTGGAAGGCACCACTGTGCTCTCCAAGAGAAGACTGGATCAGGCCGCTGGCTTTGAGAAGGTCATGAACGCCGGCGAGACCGGAGAGACCCTCACCGGTAAGGTGACGGAAGTGATCAAGGGCGGCGTTCTGGCTCTCACCAACGGCGTCAAGGTCTTTATCCCTGCTTCTCAGTCCGGCGTGTCCCGCGATGGCGATTTGAATGTTCTGCTCCACAAGGAAGTGGAGTTCAAGATTCTGGAGACCAACCGTCAGCGCCGCCGCGCGGTGGGTTCCATCAGCGCCGTGCTGCGTGAGCAGCGCAAGGTCCTGGCCGACAAATTCTGGGCCGAAGTGGAAGCCGGCAAGGTATACACCGGCGTGGTCAAGTCCATCACCAACTTTGGCGTGTTTGTGGACTTGGGCGGTGTGGATGGCCGCATCGGCATGACCGACCTCACCTGGCTGCGGGTCAAGCATCCCTCTGAGGTAGTGAGCATCGGCGACACCGTGGAGGTCACCGTGAAGGATATCGATCCCGAGGCCAAGAAGGTTTCCCTCATCTATAAGAAGAGCGAGGACAACCCCTGGGAGATCATCAAGACGCAGCATCAGGTGGGCGATGTGGTCCATGTCAAGATCATGTCCATCACCGCTTTCGGCGCCTTTGCGCAGATCATCCCCGGCATTGACGGCCTGATTCATATTTCTCAGATTGCCCGGGAGCGGGTAGAGAAGGTTGCCGACAAGCTGAAGGTTGGCGACGAAGTGGATGCTGTCATCACCGAGCTGGATTACGAAAAGAAGCGTGCCAGCCTCTCTATGAAGGCGCTGCTTACCGACGAGGCCGCTGTGGAAGAGGCTCCCGTGGAGGAGTAATTTCAGGATTGCTCCGGCAGGTATTATTTGTGTAATCATAAAATAGGCCCCCTGTCCCGTAGGATGGGGGGCTTTTTATGCAAGAAAGAAGGGGGAAACAGAATGGAAGTTACAGACAGCCGGCTGCTGGATTATATGAAGGAGCAGCTGCATGTTCTGATGCGGATCCCCAGCCCTTCCGGCTACACCCGGGAAGTATCAGAGTATGTGCGGAGCCAGTTTGAAGCGCTGGGATTTCATGCCTGGCTGACAACCAAAGGCGGCGTGATGGCAGATCTGGGAGGACATCAGCAGACAGATGCCGTCCAGCTGATGGGCCATGTGGATACGTTGGGCGCTATGGTGGCCGGGGTGAAGGAGAATGGAGCTTTACGGCTGACCCCTATCGGCGGGCTGCAGCCTCAGAACACCGAGGCAGAAAACTGTACCGTCATTACCCGGTTCGGAGGAAAATATACCGGTACCTTCCAGCTGGAAAATGCGTCTGTTCATGTGAACGGAGATTACAGCACCGCCAAACGGGATTTTGACACCATGGAACTGCTGCTGGATGAGGACGTCCATACCCCCCAGGATGTCAAGAAACTGGGGATCGAGACGGGGGATTATGTTTGCTTTGATCCAAGAACGGTCATTACCCCCAGCGGCTACATCAAATCCCGCTTCCTGGATGATAAGTTAAGTGTCGCAATTCTGCTGACCTATGCCCGGTATTTGCGTGAGTCCGGAGAGGAGCCCCTTCGTCGTACTTATGTACATGTTACAGTTTATGAAGAAGTGGGGCATGGCGCCTGCGGAACGGTAGCGCCCGGTGTGACTGAACTGTTGAGTGTGGATATGGGATGTGTGGGAAAAGGACTGGCTTGTACGGAACGGCAGGTTTCTATCTGCCCAAAGGATAGCCACGGACCATCCAGCTATGAGGTTACCACCGCCCTGATTTTGGCGGCGCGCCAGGCGGGAGCAGATTACGCGGTGGATGTGTACCCCCATTACGGATCGGATGCGGACGCAGCCCTGGCAGCGGGGTATGATGTACGTCATGGCCTGATTGGACCGGGTGTTTACGCATCTCACGGTTATGAGCGGTCCCATCTGGATGGCGTTGTCAATACGCTGAAACTGCTTGCCGCTTATCTGAACATGTCCGCGCAGACTGATTAACCGCTTGTATGGGTTACAACGTCAGACCGGGGGCACGGGGGTTGGATCGGTTAATCGATAAAGAATCGGAGTAACTTTGATACAGCTTTTGCGGACGAGGTACCGATGGTGATCCCGAAAATTTTGCATTTGTGACTGTCTTATATCCAAACGGACAGACAGTTCCTATAGTGCCTTTCGGACTGATGTGGGAAAGTAAAAACTGTTTATTGTGGTCTTCAAAGGCGGACTATATAAAGAAAAAACACGCCCTGATCACAGCGTTTTGCTGGTCGGGGCGTGTTTTTGCGTTGTGCATGGGCCGGCGAAAGGATAAAAGCAGATTCCATGGTCAAAGCAGGGGGGCAAAAAAGAAAAAATATAAGGAAAAAATTTACATAAAAAGTTGGAAAATAGTAGGGAAAACGGTTTGCGGAAAAGAAATTTCTGTCATAGAAAAGATTTGTTTTTTTACAAATTGATGATATAATAGTACTGTTTACAGGATCGGAAAGATTAAGATCCGGCTACCGACAGCCGGCAATATTTTTTCTCCCGGGAAGGTGGATCTTCCGGGGCATGGAACCACCATATATAGTGAGGAGTGCGGATCATGGAGCAGCAGAAGGTTTTCCCCAATGCCATGTTTGGCTTTGATAAAAAAACAGTTCTGGATTACATATATGAGCAGGATACCCTGGCCAAGGAGAAGGAGGCCCAGCATGAGGCGGCCATGGCCAAGGCAGAAGAGGAAGCAGCCAAACTGAAACATATGGTTGATGAACTGGGCAGCCAGATAGAAATTGCCAAAGCCCAGCTGTACAGGGAAAAAGAGGCAGTGGCCGCACAAAAGGCAGCTTACGATAAGCTGCGTCAGGAAGCAGACCAGCTGATCCAGACAGCCCGGAATAAAGATAACGAGTTGCAGATTCAGCTGGAACTGAATAAGCAGCTGCAGAACCGGTATGCAGAGCAGGGGGCCAAGCTCCAGGAGCTGACTGCCCAGCTGGAAGAATTGCGGACAGCTGCAGCAGGATCTGATACTGAGAAAGAAGCATCTCAGATTTTGGATCAGGCCAAGGAAAAGGCCAGGGAACTTTTGGAACAGGCTGCCCGCAAGGCAGAGGAACGCTCGGAAGAGGTAATCCGGCTCAAGGAAGAGCTGGAAGCGTTTAAGGCATCCGCCGCGCAGACGCTGGCGGGATTGGAAGCTTCCATTACCCGGCTCTGCCAGGGTGAGAAAGAGAACAGTGAAGAGTTGGCCGGTTCTTTGGCCGGTGAAAATGGAGAAAGCCACGATATCCATTTTTTTCGAAGAAGCCCGATTCGCCTCTGATGGGGCGGAGCGGGCAGAACAGGGTCAAAGTGCGCCCCAAAAACTAAAGAGAGTCCCGTCCCCCAAACCAGCTTTGCGGCTTGGGAAATCCAGCCTGACACAAAGACTGACGGAAAAAATCAGACACTTTGTGGATGGGCGATAAAGGGGCCAGAAATTTTAAGAAAGGAGGCCCGGCAATATGCCTGCTGCCTCGTCTTCGGCTATAACGCCCCAGGTGCTGTGGGAAAATTTTGTCAGCATTCTTCGGGTTGCCAATCTCTATGATGTCATTGATATTGCCATTGTGGCATTTTTGATTTATAAACTCATCGGCCTTCTCAAAGAGACCCGGGCCGAGCAGCTGATCAAAGGCGTTTTTGCTATTTTGCTTCTTTACGCAGTCACCCGGCTGACGCCTTTCCGGATGCTGGCCTTTATTATGACTTTGCTGGTAAAATACGGAGCTATCGTTCTGGTGGTGCTGTTCCAGCCTGAACTTCGTAAGATCCTGGAGCAGGTAGGCCGGTCCCGTCTGAGCAATCTTCAGGTGTTCAGTCCCAATACCTCTTCCAGCGAGTATGAACGCTCTCAGACCATCAAAACCATCAATGCCATTTGCGACGCCTGTGCCCTTTTGTCCAAAGAGCGGATCGGCGCTCTGATCGTGATGGAAAAAGAGACGAAAATCGGTGAGATCATCAGCACCGGTACCATCATTGATTCGCAGCCCAGTTCCGATTTGATCAAAAACGTATTTTTCCCCAACTCTCCCCTTCATGACGGGGCGCTGGTCATCCGAAACAATCGGCTGTATGCTGCGGGATGTTTCCTGCCGCTGTCGGAAAACTATGAAATCAGCCGCACCCTGGGCACCCGTCACCGGGCCGCTCTGGGAATCAGCGAGGTTTCCGATGCGGTAGTGGTGGTGGTTTCCGAGGAAACCGGCGGGATCACTGTGGCTCAGAACGGAAAGCTGAACCTCCGCATTACCGCCAATACCCTCAGCACCATTCTGTATGACGAATTTATTGAAGAAGAGGATAAGGCCGCCGAAAAGAAGAAGAAGCTTTTCAGGAGGGTCAAAAAATGAAGAAAATAGATTTCAGTAAATTCAATTTTTCCGCCATTTTCCGCAAGCCCAGCTATACGGCGGTTTTTTCCATGGCGGTTGCGGTGGTTTGCTGGTTTGTGATCATTACCGTAACCTCTGATGAGCGTACAGTGGAGATCCGCAACGTTCCGGTAACGGTGGATACCAGTTCCGGAATCCTCAGCAGCCTGGGGCTCAACGTCATCGAAGGCGAGGGAGAAACGGTAAGCGTTCTGGTCCATGGCAGGAGCACGGTAGTAGGCAGCCTGTCCGCCGACGATATTACGCTGCGGGCCGATCTGTCCGGAATCACCGGACCGGTCAGCAACAAGGAGTTGGATATCAAGGCTGTGGATACCGGGGGAGAGTATGAGATCGTATCCATCACCCCCTCCTCGATCCGGGTGACTTTTGACCGGCTGATGGACAAGGGGATGCCCATTTCTCTGGATATTAACGGTCTTTCCGTACCGGATGAAGGATATATGCTGGGAGATGTGGCCATTTCTCCCACTTCGGTGACCATCGTGGGCCCGGAGGTGGATTTGAACCGTATTGCCAAAGCGGTGGTGCGAGCGGACATTGGAGAGCCCCTGACCCAGTCTCAGATCATCACAGCCGAAATCGAGTTCTATGACAACGAGGGGCGTAAAATCGATATCTCTTCTCAGAACCATATCAGTACCAGCGTTTCTACAGTGGATATCTCCATTCCTGTGAAGAAAATTGTGGAACTGCCGCTGACTCTCAATTTCCTCAATGTGCCGGAAGGCTTCCCCATCGAAGAGTTGGAGTACAGCCTTTCCAATGAGACCATTACGGTGGCGGCTCCGGAAGACTCCATCAAGAATTACTATGAAATTGTTCTGGGACATGTGGATTTTACCGAGCTGGATCTGACTCAGAACAATACTCTGACCTATGATGTGCGTCTGCCTGCCGGTTTTGTGAACATCAATAATATCGAGAGTGTAGTGGTGGAATTCGATCCTCAGGATATTATCGCCAAAAACTTTAACCTCAAATCCTCCAACTTTTCGGTTATCAATGTTCCCCCGGGATACGATGTGCAGGTAATGACCTCGGCCATCAACAATGTGCGGATGGTAGGAGATAAAGCTACCATTGAAAAACTGCTGGCTACCGATTTGGTCGTTGAAATCGATATGTCCGATTCTGAGATCCAGACGGGACAGTATCAGCGCCCGGTGCGCATCTATGCCCCCAACAAGGGCTTTGTATGGGCAGTGGGAGATTATTCGGCGGTCATCAGTGTAAAAAAGAAATAGTCTGAACGCATCCTATTCCCCTTTGAGCCTGCCACCATGCCGATGGCGGGCTCAAATCTGTTAAAAGGCGGGAGGAAAGACCCCATGGCCATTATTGTCAATAATATCCATACCAGCCTGGAGGAACCCCGGGAGCTTTGTTTTGAGCGCGCCCGGAAAAAGCTGGGCATTCCGGCGTCGGCGGTATTGGAACAGAAAATCATCAAGGAATCGGTGGACGCCCGGAAAAAGAACGATATCCGCTTTGTGTACTCGGTGAGCCTGCGTTTGCAGGATGAAGCCCGCATCCGGGAAACACAGGATATCCGCCGCCAAACGGAAGAACAGCTGGAACTGCCCATACCGGCCCGGGAGCCTGCCTGCCGGCCGGTGGTGGCGGGATTTGGTCCGGCTGGCATGTTTTGTGCGTTGACTTTGGCCCGGCAAGGCTGTCGGCCTCTAATCCTGGAGAGGGGAGAGGCTGTGGAGGAGCGGGTCAAGCGTGTGGAGTCATTTTTGGGAGGCGGAGATTTTTCCGAAGAAAGCAATGTGCAGTTTGGGGAAGGCGGTGCAGGCACTTTTTCGGATGGAAAGCTGACTACCCGTATTGGTGATCCCCGCTGTGCCCACATCCTGCGGGAACTGGTATCCTTTGGCGCTCCGCCGGAAATTTTAACGGAAGCGAAACCGCATATTGGAACGGATCACCTGCGCCATGTGGTGGCAGCCATCCGCCGGGAGATCATCCGGCTGGGCGGAGAAGTCCTCTTTGGCGTCAAGCTGGAAGAAATTATCCTGCGAAGCGGCCGGGTGGCAGGGGTCCGGGCAGGCGGACAGGAACTGCCTGCCGACCGGGTGGTGCTGGCCGTGGGCCACAGTGCCCGGGACACGTTTGCCATGCTGACGGAAAAGGGGCTGGAGCTGCAGGCAAAACCTTTTTCGGTAGGGGTACGGATCGAGCATCTGCAAAAAGATGTTGACCAGGCGCTGTATGGTAAATTTGCAGGACACCCGCGTCTGCCCAGGGGGGAATATCAGCTGTCCTACCGGGATGAAGCCGGGAGGGGCGTCTATACCTTTTGTATGTGCCCCGGAGGCATTGTAGTTCCCTCTGCCTCGGAACAAGGCGGGATCGTTACCAATGGAATGAGTTATCACAACCGCGATGGGCGCAATGCCAACGCCGCACTGGTGGTGTCGGTGGATAGCCGGGACTATGGATCCGGTCCGGCGGAAGCCATTGCTTTCCAACGAGAGTTGGAGAGACGGGCATACACCTTTACCGGCGGGTGGAAAGCACCTGTCCAAACCGTGGGTCGTTTCCTGGACGGCCGGACGGGCGCGGATTTTGGGCGGGTGATCCCCACCTACCAAATCGGTACCGTACCGGGAGACCTGGAAGCACTTTTCCCCAGGGCGGTTACAGAGCATCTCCGAATGGGGCTGAGGCTCTTTGGCAGGCGGCAGCCGGGTTTTGACGCGCCGGATGCCGTGCTGACGGCGCCGGAGACCCGCACCTCTTCTCCTGTGCGGATCCTGCGGCAGGAAAATCTGCAGGCCCGGGCTGCCGGAGGTTTTTACCCCTGTGGGGAAGGCGCGGGCTATGCAGGGGGGATCATGAGCGCGGCGGCGGATGGGATCCGGGTGGCGCAACAGATCCTGAGAGAACTGGCGGAAGGGTAAATTCGCACAAACGATTTGCCTAAAAACGACAAAAGTGCTAAAATAACTATCAGGTTTATGCATCCCGGACGAAATGGCAGCCCTCAGAACGTGTAAAGGCGGTGACGGAGATGGACTTTCTCAACTGGGTCTGGCGAGATACCTGCGAAGGCGGGGAGAAAGCCGCTCCCCATGAAGCCGGGCTGCCGGAGTTTATGGGGCGCGTGCTGGCCGGGCGCGGCTGCCGGACCCAGGAAGAGATTACCGCTTTTCTGGACTGTCAATACTCTCTTCATGACCCGTTTTTACTGCCGGATATGGCGGAGGCGGCGGAGCGGATCCACCGTGCCGTTGAGGGGGAGGAGCGGATCCTGGTATTTGGCGACTATGACTGCGACGGTGTTACGGCAACGGTGATGGTCTACGATTATCTGGAAAACTGCGGCGCCGATGTACTGTATTACATTCCGGAGAGGGAAGAAGAGGGCTATGGCCTGAGCCGGAACGCCCTGGACCGGATCAAGGAAGCCGGAGTATCCCTGGTCGTCACCGTGGACAATGGCATCTCTGCGCTGGAGGAAGCAGTCTATGCCGGGCAGCTGGGAATCGACCTGATTGTTACCGATCACCACCAGCCCAAGGAGGAACTTCCCCGGGCAGCGGCTGTGGTGAATCCTCACCGCAAGGACAGCAGCTATCCCTGCCGGGATCTGTGCGGAGCGGGAGTGGCTTTTAAGCTGCTATGCGCCCTGGAGGACGGCGAAAGCGATATGCTGCTGGAGCAGTACGGAGACCTTTTGGCAGTGGCGACGCTGGCGGATGTGGTACCGCTGACGGGCGAAAACCGGCTTCTGGCACGGAAGGGGCTCCATGTGCTGGCCCGTACGGATCGTCCGGGACTTTTGGCACTGGCGGAAGCGGCAGGAATCGCACTGGAAGCAGAGAATGCGGAATGTGTTGCTTTTGGCATCGCGCCCCGGATCAATGTGGCAGGCCGTCTCGGATCGGTGGACAGCGCGGTGGAGCTGCTGTTGTGTCAGGAGGAAAGCCGTGCCCGGGAGCTGGCTCAGGAACTTTGCTCCCTGAACACCCGGCGCAGGGAGCTGGAGGAGGAGATCCTCCGGGAGATCGGCGAAATGGTGTCCGCCTCTCCCCAGCTTGTTCGGCAGAGGGTAATGATCCTCAGCGGAAACGGATGGCATTTCGGCGTGATCGGGATCATTGCATCCCGGATGGTGGACCGCTTTCATAAGCCCTGTGTGATCCTTTCCCGCAATGGGGAAGAGGTGCGGGGCTCCGCCCGCAGCGTGGAGGGCTTTTCCATGATTGAAGCGGTGGCAGTCTGTGGAGAATTACTGACCAAATATGGGGGACACCCCATGGCGGCCGGAATGTCTCTGGAACGGTCACGGGAGGAAGAATTCACCCGGGCTCTGGAAGCATACGCGGCAGAGCAGTACCCAACGATGCCTCTTCCCGTACTGAAGCTGGATGCTCCGGTAAAACTGCGGGAAGTTACCCTGGAGAATATCCGTCAGCTGGAGCGAATGGCGCCTTTTGGGTGTGAGAACCCTCAGCCTGTGCTGGTGCTCGAGGGAGTTACCCTGGAAAATGTCACCCCCATAGGCGGAGGGAAGCATCTGCGCCTGAGCCTGTCTCAGGAAGGACAGCAAGGGCAGGCAGTCCTGTTTGGAACAACGCCGGAAAGCTTTCCTTTTCAAAAAGGCGAACAGGTGGACTGTGCTGTAATGCTGTCGGTGAATGTATATAATGAGATTGCCCGGCCGTCGATACGGATCGTGGGAATGCGTCCGGCAGGGAAGGATCTGGAGGACCACCTGCGGCAGCGGAGTGCGTATGAAGCTTTTCTTCGGGATGAACCGTTGCCCTGTAATTGCCAACCCGCTTTTGGCCGGGAGGAGCTGTCGGTGGTATACCGGTATCTTCGCAGTAATTCCCCCTGTGACCTGGGAAGCGACGGGCTTTGGCATTGTCTCCGGGGCAAGGCAGACATGTTTCAGGTTCTGGCAGCTGTGGATATCCTGAAAGAGCTGGCTTTGCTGGAAGAGACCCGGGATCACGGTGTTTCCCGGCTCCGGGTGCTTCCTGCAGACCGGAAGATGGACCTGATGGATTCCCCTACATACCGGAAAATCATGAATTTGAAGTTGGTGCGCTGAATGGACGAACTTTTTGGAACGCTGGCCGCAAAAATCCAACAAACCAATAAGCAGTATAACATGGATAAGATCGAAAAGGCTTATCTGCTGGCGAAGCATGCCCATGGAGACCAGCGGCGGAAGTCCGGCGAGCCTTATATCCAGCATCCTGTGGCGGCTGCCATCATTCTGGTGGAACTGGGAATGGATACCGACTCCATTGTGGCGGCGCTGCTTCATGACGTGGTGGAAGATACGGATATCACCCTTGATACCATCAAAAAAGATTTTGGCCCGGATGTGGCCTTGCTGGTGGATGGCGTCACCAAATTGGGGCGGATCCCCTTTTCTTCCCGGGAACGGCAGCAGGCGGAAAACGTCCGCAAAATGCTCCTGGCCATGGCCCAGGATGTTCGGGTCATTATCATCAAACTGGCCGACCGTCTGCACAACGCCCGGACCTTTGGGTATCTTCCGGATGAGAAACGGCGGATCAAGGCGCTGGAGACCATGGAGGTTTACGCGCCTCTGGCACACCGGCTGGGGATCAATAACGTCAAGGAAGAACTGGAAGACATCTCCCTGCGGTATCTGGATCCCATTGCCTGCAACGAAATTGAGGAACAGCTGGCCATGCGCAAAGATGAGCGGGAAGCGTTCCTTCAGAGCATTATCGTAAGGATCCAGGCGCGTCTGGACAGCGAACATATCAAAGCCCAGATCGACGGACGGGTCAAGAGCATTTATGGAATCTACCGGAAGGTTTATATGCAGGGCCGTTCCATGGATGAGATCTACGACGTATACGCCGTGCGGATCATTGTGGACTCGGTGCTGGAATGCTACAACATTCTGGGCATTATCCACGATATGCTCCGGCCCATCCCCAACCGATTCAAAGACTATATCTCCACGCCCAAACAGAACATGTACCAGTCCCTCCATACCACGGTCATTGGCAAGGAGGGCATCCCCTTTGAGGTGCAGATCCGGACCTGGGATATGCACTATACCGCAGAATATGGCGTGGCCGCCCACTGGAAATACAAAATCGGCATGAGCGGCAAGGACAGCCTGGAAGAACGCCTCTCCTGGATTCGGCAGCTGCTGGAATCCCAGAAGGAATCGGACGACGTGGAGGATCTGATCAAGTCTATTAAGACGGATATTGCCCCGGAAGAAGTTTTTGTCTTTACCCCCCGGGGCGATGTGATCAGCCTTCCTACCGGGTCCACCGTTATTGACTTTGCTTACGCCATCCACACCCAGGTCGGCAATAAAATGATCGGCGCCAAGGTGGACGGCAGGATGGTTTCCCTGGACTTTAAGGTCAAGACCGGTATGATCGTGGAGGTGATTACCTCCTCCGGCCGGGAAAGCGGCCCCAGCCGGGACTGGCTGAACATTGTCCGCACCTCCGAGGCGCGGAACAAGATCCGCGGCTGGTTCAAAAAGGAAAAGCGGGAGGAGAACATCGAAGAGGGGAAAAATGCGGTGGAGCGGGAATTCCGCCGTAACCTCATCAATCTCCCTGAAGCCGACAAGGAAACCTTTATGACAGACATTGCCACCCGGCAGCGGTATAACAGCCTGGACGATTTTTATGCGGCCATCGGGTACGGCGGTCTTTCCCTTCAGAAGATCATCCCCCGTATCAAGGAGGATTTTCAGCGTCTGTACCGGTCCGCACCCCAGGATCCCAAGGCCTTGCCCAAAAAGAAGCGGGAATCCAAGGCTTCCAGCGGCGTGATTGTGGAAGGGCTGGACGGGTGTCTGGTCAAATTTGCCCGGTGCTGCAACCCGGTTCCCGGCGACGATATCATCGGCTTTATCACCCGGGGGTTCGGCGTATCCATCCACAAAAAGGATTGCGTCAATGTACGCAACGCCTCGCAGGCGGAATCGGACCGATGGGTCAACACTACCTGGGCTACTTCTGCCAAGGAAACCTACAAGAGTACGGTGGAGATCATCGGAAGCGGACGTCCCGGCCTGCTGGCGGATGTCAGCATCGCGCTTTCCAATATGCGGGTACCCATCCATACTCTCATTGCAAAGGAACTGAAGGATAACCAAAGCAGCATCCAGGTGACCATCGGCATCAGCGACCTGGAGCAGCTGAATACCATCATTACCAACCTGAAGAAAATCAGCGGAGTGGCTTCTGTCAAGCGGGTGGGACAATAAGCTTCAGACGCCTTTTCCCAAAAGGGAAAGCCGGCATTTAAAGCGGAAGGAGAGCCAAGTATGCGTGCAATTATCCAGCGAGTGGCCCAGGCCAGCGTAACCATTGAGGGGAATACCACTGCCATTGGCCCGGGACTTTTGATTCTCCTGGGGGTCACTCACAGCGACACCCGGCAGACGGCGGAATACCTGGCACGCAAATGTGCCGAAACCCGCATTTTTACCGATGAACAGGACAAAATGAACCGTTCTGTAATGGATATCGGAGGAGAGATGCTGGTTATTTCCAATTTTACCCTGTATGCTTCCTGTGCCAAAGGGAGAAGGCCGGATTTTATCGCTGCGGCGCGTCCTCCCCATGCCGAACCGCTGTATGAATATTTTGTTCAGTGCCTGCGGGACTTCAGCGGCCTGCGTGTGGCGACAGGAGAATTCGGCGCGGATATGAAGGTGGCGCTGCTCAATGACGGGCCGGTGACCATCTTTATGGATACCGATGAAATGAGACCCCATCTGGGAGAGAATAAAGGAGCCGGCGGACTATGAAAATTTTTACCGTACCCATGACCTGCTTTGCCGCCAACTGCTATGTGGTGGTTTCAGAATCCGGCAGGGCCGCGGTGATAGATCCCGGGGCCCAGGGAGACCGGATCATCCGGGCGCTGGAGGAAAAACAGGTTACCCCCGCCGCGGTCTTGCTGACCCATGGGCATTTTGACCACATCGGGGCAGTCAAGGATTTGCAGGCACGGTATCCGCAATTGCGGGTTTATCTCAATCCCAAGGATATGGCTACCGTCCGGGATGCCTGTGAAAATCGTCTGGCTTTTTTCGGCATCACACAGCCGGAGAAGTATGATATCCGGCCGGATGGGGAACTGAAGGAAGGAGATGTTGTTACAGTGGATGAGCTCTCCTTCCGTGTCCTGGAAACACCGGGCCATACCCTTGGATCGGTTTGCCTGGCCTGCGGGGATCTGCTGTTTACCGGAGACACCCTCTTCCGGCATGATTATGGCCGCACCGACCTGTTCGGTGGGGATCCATGGGCGATTCTTGAGTCCCTCAAGCGACTGAGCCAGCTGGAGAAAAACTATATGATCCTTCCCGGCCATGAGGAAAGTTCTACTCTGGAGGAGGAGCGGGATTATATTGCCGGGGTTCTTCGGGAGTATGAGATATGATTATTTATGCCAATGAGCCCCGGCTCCATTATGAGCTGGAAGCCATTACCCGGATGTTTCTCCCTGAACGCCGGGTTATTTTTTCCCAAGATCCTCCGGAGGAAAAAGAGGAAGCTGTGCTGGTGGAAACCCGGTATCCGGGGGATCGGTGCTGCTTTCGGGTAGAACTGCGGCTGGAGGGGAACACAGCTTTTCTGGAAGGGGAGTCTGCGGCAGATGCCGCGGAAAGCGAACTGGGGGTCTGCCGGCTGCTGTATCAGCTGCTTTGCCGGAGGACAGGACGGTCCATCCAGTGGGGGATCCTGACGGGGATCCGGCCGGTAAAGCTGGTGCGAAAAATGCGGCAGGACGGCCTTTCGGAAGAGGAGATTATGACCCGGCTGACCCGGGATTATCTGGTATCCTCCTCCAAAGCCCGGCTGTGCCTGGAAACAGATCGGATCCAGGAGCCGGTGATCGCGTCCGCGCTGCCCCATGGGTACAGCCTCTATCTTTCCATTCCCTTTTGTCCGTCCCGGTGCAGCTACTGCTCCTTTGTCAGCCACTCCATTGAAAAAACCTGGAAGCTGATACCGGAATACCTGGAAAAGCTGGAGGAGGAACTCCGGCGCACCGCAGAGATCGCCATGGAAAAGGGAATGGTGCTCCAAAGCGTTTATATGGGAGGAGGGACGCCCACTGTCCTGACCGCTCCCCAGCTGGACCGTCTGCTGGGACGGGTAGGGGAGTGGTTTGATCTTTCCCAGTGCCAGGAATTTACCGTGGAAGCAGGACGTCCGGATACCATCGACCAGGAGAAGCTGGAGGTGCTGCGCCGCCGGGGCACGGATCGGATCAGCATCAACACGCAGAGCCTGAACGATCATATACTGGAAACAGTGGGACGCAAACATACGGTGGCAGACTTTTTGCGGGCATACAAATCTGCAAAGGAGTTTGACTTTACAGCTATCAATGTAGACCTGATTGCCGGTTTAACGGGCGAAACTCCGGATTCCTTCCGGGAATCTTTGGACCGGGTGATGGCCCTGGAGCCGGAGAATATCACAGTCCATTCCCTGACCGTTAAAAGGGCGGCGGAACTGCGGGAGGAAAAGGCGCTGCATCTGAAAGACCCTTCTCCTGTGGCAGAGATGGTGGACTATTCCCAGCAGGCGCTGGCCCGGGGAGGATGGCTTCCCTACTATATGTACCGGCAGAAAAGCACGGTGGATTCTCTGGAAAACGTGGGATTCGCCCGACCGGGAACGCTTTGCCGCTATAACATCTTTATCATGGATGAGACTCATACCATTCTGTCGGTGGGCGGCGGCGGGGTCACGAAGCTGGTGCTGCCGGAAGACGGAGGGATCCACCGGATCTTCAACTATAAATACCCTTATGAATATCTGAGCAGGTTTGACCAGGTTTTGGCACGAAAGGAAGAAATTCTCACCTATCCGCTGTAAGGAAGGTGGGCAGTATCATAAATGTGTTGGAAGGAGGAAGCGGAATGTCCGATCCCTTTGACAATCTGATCAATAAGGCCAGGGAAGCGGCTGCTGCCGCGGGAAAAATGGCGGGAGAGGTGATGGACACCTCCAAGCTGAAGCTTCGGGAAGCCCGGTTATCCGGAGACATCCGGGCGGCATATGAGAGGCTGGGAAGTGTGGTTTACGATTCCGTCAAGCACAATACCGACAACCGCCAGCTGGTGGAGATGATGGTGACCGAGCTGGACGGACTGCTCCAGGAAATGGAGGAGCTGAAGGCCCGGGAAACGGCAGCGGGAAATAAAATCAGCTGCCCCCAGTGCGGAACTCTTAACGACCAGGAATTCACCTTCTGCTCCAAGTGCGGAGCAGCGTTGTACCGTACCGAAGAAGAGCCCCAAGAATAAAAGCCCGTAAATCTCATAAAATGTGGGAGAAGAGCCTTTCTCCCACATTTTTATTTGACAGGAAGACATCATACTCCGCGCTGGTTCCGCGGCAGAATCCTTGACGATTGGGTGATGATTTGAAGAACCAAAAAAACGGCAGCCAAAGCTTTCTGGAAGGCGCCATTGTGCTGACAGCCGCCACCTGCGTTGTAAAGATCATCGGCGCGCTGTTCAAGATCCCCCTGGCCAATATCCTGGGGGGCGTGGGAATGTCCTATTTTGTTTCCGCCTATGATATTTTTACTCCGCTGTACAGCCTGACGGTAACAGGTTTGGGGATCGCTCTCTCCCGCATGGTATCGGAGCGGGCGGCCCGGGGCGCCTGGGAAGAACTTCGGTCCGTGCTGAGGGCGGCTCAAAGGCTCTTCTGGGGTCTGGGTTTGGCGGCAGCGGCGGTGATCATAGCGGCGGCACCGGCCTTTGTGCGGGCCATCAACAATCCCGGGGCGCTGCTGTCCGTCTACGCCATTGCGCCGGCGGTGATTTTCAGCTGTATTTCTTCCATCTACCGGGGATACTATCAGGGCCTTTCCAACATGGTGCCCACAGCCCGCAGCCAGGTATTGGAGGCGGCGGTCAAGATGCTGGCGGGAACGGCTCTTTCTTACGGCGTCACTGTGATGATGCGCCGTCAATACCGGGAAACCGGACACCTTTTGGGCCTTTCCTTTGCCACACCCCATGAGGCGGATGTTTATATTTTCCGCTATTCGGCGGCAGCGGCCGTGCTGGGGGTCACCCTCAGCACTCTGGCGGGAGCGGTTTATATTTCGCTGAAATATGGGGGAAATACCCTGCGCATCCCGGCGGCGGACAAAAGTATCCGCCGGACTCTGCCTTCTCCGGGATGGCAGCTGCTGCGGGTGGCCATTCCCATCTCTCTCAGCACACTGGTGGTGAATCTTTCGGCCCTCATTGACCTGACTACCGTCATGAACTGTCTGGCAGAGGCCATCCGGCGGGATGCTCCCGTTATCTTTCAGATGTACCGGGGGCTGATCCCTCCGGAAATCACCGGAGATATTCTTCCGGAGTACCTGTACGGTTCCTATTCGGGTTTGGCTTTTTCTATTTTTAATCTGATTCCCTCCCTCACTGCCGCCATGGGGATCAGCGCCCTGCCCTCCGTTACCCGGGCATGGACGGCAGGAGACAGGCGGGGGTTGGAAAGTACGGTTTCTTCCGTGCTGAGGATTTCCCTTATGGTGGCGCTGCCCGCGGGCTTTGGAATTTTTGTGTTGTCCCAGCCCATCCTCCTCCTCCTGTATCCGGCACGGGCCATGGAGGCAGCCATTATCGCACCCGTCCTGCGGGTCATGGGGATCAGCGCCATTCTGGTGGCCGCGGCGACACCCATCAACAGTATTCTTCAGGCAATCGGCCGGGAAAAACTGCCCCTTTTGTTCCTCAGCATCGGCGCGGTGGTAAAGCTGACGGTCAATCTGTTCCTGGTTTCCCAGCCGGAGATCAATATCCAGGGAGTGCCCTACGGAACACTTGCCTGCTACCTGTTTATTGTCTGCGCCGGAACGGTCGCGCTCAGGGCTGTGTCCGGAATTCGGATCAGCTTCTGGAAAGTTTTGGGAAAACCTCTTTTTTGTGCCGCCGTCAGCAGTCTGGCAGCTTATTCCAGCTATCTCCTGGTTTTTCCACAGGCTTCCAATTCCCTGCGGGTAAGCGTTTCCATCCTTTTGACAGCGGGGGTTTACGGAGTCATGATCCTTCTTACCAGAACCATAACCGTATCGGACGTAAGAATGCTTCCGGTAAGCGAAAAAGTGGTAAAAACACTTGAAAAGCTTGGGCTTATCAGTTAAAATAGTGAAGGCAGTTTTGAGCAAAGGGGTAGCCCATGAAAACGGATTTTACCTTTAAACCTGTATACGACATTTCCGATCTGCTGGAGATCATGTCCATCCTCCGCAGCCAGAACGGATGCGTATGGGACAGGGAACAGGATCATCACTCCATCCGCAATAATTTTATTGAAGAGACCTACGAGGCAGTGGAGGCCATTGACACGGAGGACCCCGTCCTTCTGCGGGAAGAACTGGGGGATGTGCTGCTTCAGGTGGTGTTCCACGCCCAGATGGAGAAGGAAAAGCAGGTCTTCGATTTTGGAGACGTGTGTGATGGAATCTGTAAGAAGCTGATCCACCGTCATCCCCATGTGTTTGGAGATACAGAGGTTTCCGACTCCGGGCAGGTGCTGGACAACTGGGATAAAATCAAAAAGAAAGAGAAGCGCCAGGAAACAGCCGCCAGCACCTTGGAAGGTGTTTCCAAAGCGTTGCCTGCCCTGATCCGAAGCTGTAAGGTCCAAAAGCGTGCTGCCAAAACCGGATTTGAATATGCCGGTGTGGAAGACGCTTTGAGCGACCTTAAGAGCGAAGTTGTGGAACTGGAACAGGCCATGGCCCATCATGATTCGGAAAATATTGAGGAAGAGTTGGGCGACCTGCTGTTTGCGGCGGTCAATGTGGCCAGAATGCTGGGAAAAGATCCCGAGGAAGCTCTTTACCGCTCCACAGATAAGTTTATCCGGCGGTTTTCCCTTGTGGAAGAAATGGCGGAAAGCCATCAAATGGCTCTGAAAGACTGTACGGCTCAGGAGCTGGACCGCCTTTGGAAAAAAGCTAAGAAAATGTAAATTTATGGAGGTACAATCATGACTAAAGTAGAACTGGTAAACGCGGTGGCCGAAAAGACCGGACTTTCCAAGAAGGACAGCGAAAAGGCCGTGGCCGCTGTTTTCGCCTCTATTTCCGAGACCCTGCAGAAAGGCGAGAAGCTCTCTCTGGTCGGCTTTGGCACCTTTGAGGTGAAGGAGCGCGCCGAGCGTTCCGGCATCAACCCCAGAACCAAGCAGCCCATCACCATTGCTGCGTCCAAGACCCCTGTCTTTAAGGCTGGCAAGGCTCTGAAGGATTCCATTAAATAAAAACCGCTGCAAAGAACGGTTGGGCTGCCCCCGGGAGAACCTCCCGGGGGCAGTTGTATAACAGGAGGATACCATGAGACTGGATAAATATCTGAAGGCGTCCCGGATCATCAAGCGCAGAACCGTGGCCAATGAAGCCTGCGATGCAGGGAGAGTTGTGGTAAACGGAAAGGCGGCCCGGGCCTCTTATGAAGTGAAAATCGGAGATGTGATCGAAGTAAATCTGGGCATGCGCCCGGTAAAGCTGCAGGTAAGGGAGCTCAACGAGGCGGCCAATAAGGACAACGCCTCCCAGAACTATATCATTCTGGAGTAAGAGCCTTTCCGGAGCCGTTGGCATAGAACCTTCCTTCCCGGCATATTTATGGGGTAGAGCGGAAAGCCGGAATTCCTCCGGGATTTTCCGGGATTGGGAAGGAGCGGGAGTATGGAACAAAAATCAATGCCAATGGCCCACAGCATTGTGATGGAAGGCAGGAAAACCGTAAGCATCAGCGGTGTTACCGATGTAGAAAGCTTTGATGAACAAACCGTAATCCTCATGACGGATGTGGGAGAACTGGTTATCAAGGGCTTTGGAATGCATATCAACCGCATTGATGTAGAATCCGGAGATCTGGCGCTGGAAGGAGAGATCTACGGCATCAGCTACAGCGATACCACCCCTGCCGGCGGCGGATTTTTGAGCAGGCTGTTTCGGTAGGCGGCCATGGAAATCCATGTGACGGAGCAGGCCTCCGTCTTTTTGCAGGCGCTTTTTCTGGGTGGGGTTCTGGGCTGTATCTACGATGTTTTCCGGATCACGCGGCTGGCCTTTGTTTTGCCTTCTCTTCTGGTACTGCTGGAGGATCTCCTCTTTTTTCTCATGTCCAGCATTATTTTGTTTAATTACCTGCTGCAGTCCAGCAGCGGCCAGATACGCTACTTTATCCTGGTGGGAGTTGCACTGGGCTGGACGATTTATTACTTTACCGCAGGCCGGGCGGTTATGGCTTTGGCATCCCGCTCTATCCATCTGATCAAATCCCTCATCAGGCTGATTTTGTCGCCTTTTGTCTGGGTGCTGCGGCAGTTGGAGGGAATGACAAAAACAGTCGGAAAAGCCTTGAGACATTTGACAGGCAAATTGAAAATCGGCTTGAAATTGAGAATCCTCATGATGTATAATAAAACAAGTAAACAGCCCCGGCCAGGGAAGGGGATGCAGGATGAAAAAAGCAAAGGCAAAAGCTAAATCCAGATCCGCCGGTCTCAGCTATAATTCCATCCTTAAAGTGGTCATACTGATTCTGCTGGTGGTGCTGGCGGTTTATTATGTAAGGGCGAAAATCCAGATTGCGGCTGTGCAGGAAGAATTGGCCCAGCTGGAAGAACAGATCGAAACCCAGAAGCTGATCAACAAAGACGCGCGTCTTGCCCTGCGGGAGGACGACACTTATATGGAGCGGGCTGCCAGAGAGAAGCTGGATTATGCCCATCCGGAGGAGCGGGTTTTTGTGGATGTTTCGGGGATAGAATAATTTTGAGAGAGGAATTTATTAAAAGATGCAGGTAGCGGTTGGAAACATTGTCGAGGGAAAAGTAGCCAAAATCACCAATTACGGAGCGTTTGTGGACCTGGAAGGCGGCGGTACGGGGATGATACATATCTCCGAGGTGGCCAATACCTATGTCAAGGACATCAATGACTACCTCCAGGTTGGGCAGGATGTAAAAGTAAAGGTGATCGGCATTAACCCTGAAAATAAAATCAGCCTTTCCATTAAGGCCACTCAGGATCCTCCCGCCAACCGGGCGCCCGGCAGACAGGGGCCCGGAGGCCCCAGACCCGGCGGTCCCCGCAGCGGAGGAGCGCCCCGTTCTTTCAACCGTCCGGCTGCAATCCCCAGCACAGGAGATCCTTTTGAGGATATGCTGACGCGGTTCAAAAAGAGCAGCGATGATCGTATGTCTGATCTGCGCAAGGTGATTGACCCCAAGCGGGGTACCGGCCGCAGGTCCCATCGGTAAGCTGTCTGCCACAAGCCAAAAGGGCCGAAAAATTTCGGCTCTTTTTTGTTGAGTAGTGAAACCGCCGCTCTGCCGGCGGACGTGTCCCGGAAAACAGCTTTAGCTCCAAGCATCGAGGAAAACGAGCTGCCGGCAGCAAGCTGACAGTGATGAAAATGCTCCTTAGAACAACAGTTGCCCATTTACGGACCGCAGAGCAAGTGATGTGTAGAAAAAATTCAGTTCATCTTGAGGCACATGGCAGCAGGTCTTACAGGGCTACCTCAAGCCCATTGGATTATGAGTGGGCAGGGAAAACCGTTGGTTTTACGTACAGAGACATTTTACGGAAAGGCGTTAGCTTAAGGCATGTATGGAGTGGATTGCTTGCAGGGAGTTGTGAACAGGAAAGTATCATCAAAACAGCCGGCACCCCTTTGCAGACAGCAGGATAAGTGATGCAAACAAACCTGTACCTGTTATGTTTTGAGGCATTGCCGACCCCCGTTCCTTGCCAGGCCTGCATAAGCAGCCGGCGAAGCCGATAGTTATGGCTTATGGCGGATTGGTCAAACGGCTGGCCTTGCCCATGGAGGCGCTCTGCAAAAACTGCGGCTTCAGGTACCGGGAAAAGCGGCTCATTGGCAAGAGATTTTCCGTAGCAGAAACTTTGGGAACGCAGACATCCGTTTGGGGATGATTCGACAAGTACTGCAAGGAAAATAGAATTTGACGCGGTCTGAATGCGATTTGAATGCAGGAAACAGCGGTGTTGAAGAGCTTTTCGGCAGGAGGCATGGCGGGAGCATCCGTCAGGTACGGGGTGCAGAATGGAATAAACAGAGAAATTTCCGCGGCTGCCAAGACCGTCTTGACAGCGAATGGTTGGAATCACAGCTCGGCAAAGAAGAGGATAGAGCGGACAAAATAAACGCCGGAACAGAAACAGTAAGGAGAAGCCATGGTTATTACAGGAGGACGAATTGAGCCCTGCGTGGGGCCGGTCATAGAAAAAGGATATGTGGAAATTGAGGGGAAGGTCATTCGCCGGGTAGCGGCAGGAGAATATACCGGGGATGATCCTCAGGTCATCGACGCTTCCGGATGCTTGATTACCCCGGGCTTTATTGACGCACACTGCCATGTGGGGATGTGGGAAGAGGGACTGGCTTTTGAAGGAGACGACGGGAATGAGGAAACAGATCCCTGTACCCCTCACCTGCGGTCTCTGGATGCCATCAATCCCATGGACCGGGCCTTTCGGGATGCGTTGGAGTATGGCATCACCACGGTGGTGACGGGACCCGGCAGTGCCAACCCTGTGGCAGGCCAGATCACCGCCATGAAAACTGCCGGTACCGTAGTTGACGAGATGGTTGTGCGGGCGCCCTGCGCCATGAAATTTGCGTTGGGCGAGAACCCCAAGAATGTCTATAACGGTAAAGCCCAGCAGCCGGTCACCCGGATGGCGATTGCGTCCATCATCCGTGAACAGCTGCAGAAAGCGGTTCGATACAGTGAGGATCTGAAGAGGTCGCAGGAAGATGAAGATACCGATCCTCCGGAACTGGATGTGCGGTGCGAGGCTCTTCTTCCGGTTTTGCGCAGAGAGATCAAGGCACATTTTCATGCCCACAGGGCAGACGATATCTGTACCGCCCTGCGGCTGATCCGGGAGTTTGGACTGGACGGGGTCATCATCCACGGCACGGAGGGACGCTTTGTGGCAGATGCTCTCGCCCGGGCAGAGGTTCCGGTGGTATGCGGCCCCCTGATCGGTACCCGTACCAAGCCGGAGCTGCGCAATATGGAACGGGATAACCCCGCCCGCCTACAGGAAGCAGGGGTGGCGGTCTCCCTGAATACCGATGCCCCCGAAATTCCGGTGGAGATGCTGGGAACCTCCCTTGCCATGGCGGTCCAGGCGGGGATCCCCCGGGAAGAGGCTCTGAAATTGATCACCATCCGGGCCGCTGAGGCGGCAGGAATCGCAGACCGGGTGGGTTCCCTGGAAACCGGTAAGGATGCGGATGTACTGATTTTTGACCAGGATCCGGTGGGTCTGCTGGTACGCCCACGGAACATGATCATTTCCGGAAAATTAATAAAATAGACATAGAAACCCTTGTAGTATTTCATAAATAATGGTATAATTTAATTGCGAATTTAGTTATAACGCATAGATTTGCTGTTGTGATTAAATTCAGCAAAAGGGAGGTATCGTTTATGAATATCAACTACATCGGAAAAAAGACCGTCGTTAAGGATTCTTTCAAAGACTATGCCGCCAAACGCCTGAAGAAACTGGAGAAATTCTTTGACGATGATCCCACGGTAAACATCATCGTTACCAACGAAAACGAAACCGAGACTGTTGAGGTGACTGTTAAATCCAGAGGAATGTTTTTCCGTGCGGAGCGCGACAGCAACGATAGACTGACTTCCCTTGATATGGCCGTGGATGTTCTGTTCCAGCAGATCGTCCGGAACAAGAACCGTCTGGAAAAGCGGTTCAAGGGCGCGGTGATTCCCGTTATGGAGGAGCCGGATCATGAAGCCTATGCCCCGGATGTGCTGGTAAAGACCAAGAAATTTGTTGTTTCCGTGATGGATGTGGAGGAAGCCATTCTGCAAATGAACATGCTGGGCCATGAATTTTTCATGTTCCGCAACGGTGAAACCGGAGAAATCAACGTGGTTTACCGCCGCAAGGATGATAACTACGGTCTGCTGGAGCCTATGCCTGACTGACGGGAGCAGGGCGGACAAGCAGCCGTAAGGCCACCGAATTTTTAATGGGGCAGCAGAAAATGCTGCCCCTGTTTTTGGAAAGGAAACGAATCATATGACCAAGCTGACCTTTACCTGTCCCTGCAACTTTGGCCTGGAAAGCGTACTGGCGGGGGAACTGCGGCGAATGGATGCCGAAGATGTGACGGTATCCGATGGACGGGTGGATTTTACGGGGGACTGGAACATGCTGGCCCGGGCAAACCTGCGTCTGCGTACTGCGGAGCGGGTGCTGATCGTCCTGGGAACTTTTCAGGCAACCAGCTTTACTCAGCTGTTTGACCAGGTGGCCCAGCTTCCTTTTGAGGAATTTATAGGGAAGAACGACCGGTTCCCGGTAAAGGGGTGGTCTTTGAATTCCCAGCTCCACAGTGTCCCGGACTGCCAATCCATTATAAAAAAAGCTGCGGTAAAGCGGATGTCGGCCCACTACGGGCTGACCTGGTTTGAGGAAACCGGAAGTCTGCACCAAATTCAGTTTTCTATTCTTCGGGACAAGGTAACGGTCATGCTGGATACTTCCGGACCGGGGCTTCACAAAAGAGGCTACCGGCGCACCTCTAATCTGGCGCCTATCAAGGAAACCTTGGCGGCGGGAATTCTGGATCTGGCTCGGATCTATCCGGATACCCAGTTATATGATCCTTTCTGCGGCAGCGGGACCTTTTTGATCGAAGCCGCTTACAAGGCAAAGAATCTTGCTCCCGGCATTTACCGGCGTTTTGCAGCGGAAAACTGGGGATGCATTCCTGCCGCTGCATGGCAGAAAGCACGCCAGGAAGCAACTGCCCTGATCCGTCAGGAGGGAGTGACTTTTCGGGCTTTTGGCTCCGACCTGAGCCCCGAGGCGTTGGAAATTGCAAGGAACAACGCTGGAAAGGCCGGTGTAGCCGGATTGATTTCCCTTTCCACAGCGGACGCCCGAAACTTTGTACCCCCAAAACAAAAGTCTCTTGTGGTGTGCAACCCGCCTTATGGCGAGCGGCTGCTGACCCCTCAGGAAACCCGGGAACTTTACCAGGCCATGGGGCGGGCGTTCCGTCCGTCGGAGCAGGTGGGGTACTACATTATCAGTTCCATGGAAGACTTTGAAGAACTGTTTGGGCGTCAGGCGGATAAACGGCGCAAGCTGTACAATGGCATGGTCAAGTGCCAGCTGTATATGTATTTTCCCAAACGGTGAGGCGATATTTTCCGTCTCTTGCTGAATTACCCGACATTCATCTGCTCCATGGGCGGATCCGGGGCGGCAGGAGCAATAAGCTTTTATAAGAATAAGATAAAATCGGCATTTTGGGGCACAACGGCCCTCAAGGATGCCGATTTTCTTGTTGTAGAGGAAAGCTGTGGGTGCTGCCAATAAGGCGCATAAAGAGTTCGGCTTTAGCCGATGGGGCAACGAACCGCTAACGGCAAGGTGTCGGTAGTGGAAATCTGCTGTTAGAATAGTGGGCATGTGGTTACATGTTGCAGTGTAAATGATTCAGGAGAGGTGAAATCAAGCACCCCTTAGGGCGCATGTAAGCAGCAGACTCCTATAAGATAAAGTCAACCTGCCGTTATGATGGGTGGTTTTTATTTACATAAGGAAAGTTGGAGGCTCCGGCGGTGAAGAAAATCCTTAAAAATCCATGGCTTCAGGCACCCAGCGCAGTAAACTGCTTGCAGCGAGCTAACAGAAATAACAGGGAGTTCACCTATACCCGCCCAAAAGATATTGAATAATGCAGTTCCCGCATTGGACCAGCATTCCATCTTAAGGAAAAAAATCTGATCGGGGCTTTTTCTCAACAAAATCAATGACAGCGAATATAGTGTATCAGCAAGGGCAAAAATGGGGGGAAGGCCATGAGAATCCGCCGAAAATTTAAAAAAAACAAAAAACGGCAGATGAGACGGCGGCTGATTCTGGCGGGATTGATCCCTGTAGCACTGGTCCTTTTAATTGATTCCCAGCTGCGCCCGGTGATCCGAACAATGGCAGCGTATCAAGCCAATACCTGTGCGGTGCAGGCGGTGAATGAAGCGGTCTATGCCCAAGTAGCGGAACTGGGGGTGGAATATGGGGATCTGGTGGAACTGAATACCAACCAGCAGGGAGATGTTACCGCTTTGCAGACCGATATGGCAGCTCTTAACCGGCTCCAGTCCAGCATCACCCAGCGAATCATCAGCCAGGTGGGCAGATTACAGCAGGAAAGTATCTGGGTCCCTTTGGGAACCCTGATCGGCGGCCCGCTTTTTTCCGGAAGAGGTCCGCAGATAGAAATCCGTTTGGTTCCGGCAAGTTATATTGAAACGTCGGTTACCAACGTGTTTGACTCCGCCGGTATCAACCAGACCCGACATCAGGTGATGCTGAATGTCAAAATGACCATCAGTGCCATTATCCCTGGTTACAGCGTATCCACAGAGGTATCTACCGGCGTATGTCTGGCTGAAACGGTGATTGTGGGGCTGGTGCCTCAGGCGTATACTTTGGTTGGGGATGGGACCGATCCCATGGTGGGCCTTATTGAGGACTACGGAGCCGGGGAGCAGCTTGCCCCCGGAATCGGAAGCGGAGAATGAATGAAATCAGCCTGCATGCGGGCGGAGATGGGGCCGCAAATCAATAGGAACAACCCAAAGAGGCAGAACCCGGACGATTCGAAGAGAGACACCGCCTGGAAGAATGGAAGATTGCCCCTTTTTCCGTTGTAATGGTTGCTAAAATCTGCTATAATTATTTGGTTATTATGGGGTGAAGTTATGAGCGAAGACGTTAAAAAGAAAATAGAGGACCTGACAGCCCTGGTAGCCCATCATGCGGATTTGTATTATAACCATGATGATCCGGAAATTTCAGATTTTGAATATGACCGGCTGATCCACCAGCTGATGGACCTGGAGGAACAGTATCCTCAATATCGTCTGCCCGATTCGCCTACGGGGCGAGTGGTGGGGGAAGTAAAAAATTCCTTTGCCCAGGTTGAGCATAAGGTACAGATGGGTTCCCTTCAGGATATTTTTTCCTTTGAGGAGCTGTATGAGTTTGACCGCCGGGTACGGGAAATGCTGCCCAATCCCCGGTATGTGGTGGAGCCTAAAATTGACGGGCTTTCCGTCTCTTTGGAATATCGGGATGGGCGTCTCACCGTGGGGTCTACCCGGGGCAACGGATTTGTGGGGGAGGATGTGACCCATAATCTGCGCACCATCCGCTCCATTCCGGTGAAGCTGGCGGAAAAGCTGCCGCTGCTGGAAGTGCGGGGAGAGGTCTACATGCCGGTGGAAAGCTTCCGGCGAGTGGTGGAACAGCAGGAACTGAATGGGGAGCAGCCCTTCAAAAATCCGCGAAACGCTGCCGCGGGCTCCCTGCGGCAGAAGGATCCCAAGATCACCGCGGGGCGGGGCCTGGACATCTTTGTTTTTAATGTACAGCAGCTGGAGGGGAAGGAGCTAACCTGCCACAGCCAGTCGCTGGACTATTTGGCGGAGTTGGGATTTCATGTAATCCCTTCCTACCGTGTTTGTGTGGAAATAGGGCAGGTGGAAGAGGAAATCCGCGCCATTGGTGAGCATCGGGGAGAATATCCCTATGATATTGACGGAGCGGTTGTAAAGGTAGATAACTTTGCAGATCGTGAGATACTGGGCGCCACTGCAAAATATCCCCGGTGGGCAGTAGCCTATAAATATCCTCCCGAAGAAAAGGAAACCCAAATCCTGGATATTCAGATACAGGTGGGCCGCACCGGCGCTGTCACTCCTACGGCGGTCTTTACCCCCATTCAGCTGGCGGGGACCACCGTCAGCCGGGCGGTACTGCACAACCAGGACTTCATCAATGAAAAGAATATTGCCATTGGAGATACCGTTGTGGTGCGCAAGGCGGGAGATATCATTCCCGAGGTGGTGCGGGTGGTGCGGCATGACCCTGCAAAGCCTTCTTACCGAATCCCGGACATCTGTCCTTCCTGCGGCGACCGGCTGGTGCGGGATCCGGAACAGGCGGTCATCCGCTGCCCCAATACCAGCTGTCCCGCCCAGCTGCACCGGAGCATCATCCATTTCTGCTCCCGCAATGCAATGGACATTGAGGGTATGGGGACAGCTGTATGCAGCCTTTTGCTGGAACGGGAGCTGGTACGATCTCCTGCAGATCTGTACAAGCTGGAACTGGACGATCTGAAGGATCTGCCGGGCTTTGCCCTGAAAAAGGCGCAGAATATTCTGGCGGCCATTGAAAAATCCAAAAGCAATGATCTGGCCAGGCTGCTGTTTGGCCTGGGAATCCCGGGCATTGGAGAAAAAGCTGCCAAAATGCTGGCAGTCCGGTTTGGGTCGCTGGAGGAACTCATGGCGGCACCGGCTGAGTCCATCAGCGCCATTGACGGCTTTGGGGAAATCATGGCGGAGAGCGTGGCTGCTTATTTTGCCGATGAGCGCAACCGCCAGCTGTGCCGGGACCTGCAGGCAGCAGGGGTTCAGACGGTTTCCCGGCAGACGGCGCAATCCGCTCTGCTGGAGGGGATGACCTTTGTCCTGACAGGGACGCTGCCCACCATGACCCGCAGCGAGGCGGCAGCCCTGATTGAAGCCAATGGGGGGAAAACTTCCTCCTCGGTATCCAAAAAGACCACCTACCTGTTGGCGGGAGAAGAAGCCGGAAGCAAGCTGACCAAGGCAAACCAGCTGGGTGTGCCTGTGATAGATGAAAATCAGTTCAAAGAAATGCTTGAAAGGGGATCAGCGCGTTGAATATTGACATCAAACACATCGCCAAGCTTTCCAGACTGCGGATCGAGGAAGGGGATATGGAGAAATTCCAGACAGAGATGCAGAATATTATCCAGATGGTGGAAAATCTTCCCGATGTTTCCGACCAGAGCCTGGGTGTGGACCGGAACAACGCCATGGAGCTGCGCCGGGATGAGATCCTGCCCTCCATGCGCCGGGATGAGATCCTGCAAAACGCCCCCAAGACCGCGGCAGGCTGTGTCGTGGTGCCCAAGACCGTAGAATGAGTAAGGAGGACAAGCCCCATGAATTTCTATGAACTTTCCGCATCGCAGCTTCACAAAATGCTTACCGGCAAGAAGTGCAGCGCGGTGGAAATTGCCGAATCGGTATTTGGCCGTATCGACGCGGTGGAGGACCGGGTAGGTTCCTACCTTTGCCTGACCCGGGACAATGCTTTGGAAGCTGCCCGCAAGGTGGATGCCCGCATCGCCGCCGGGGAAGAGATCCATCCTTTGGCGGGGATTCCGGTGGCCATTAAAGATAATATCTGCACCAAAGGCGTGACCACCACCTGCGCCTCCCGGATGCTCCATAATTTTGTACCTCCCTATAACGCCACGGTGATGGACAAGCTGGAGGCTGCGGGGATCCTCATGCCCGGCAAGCTGAATATGGACGAGTTTGCTATGGGGTCCTCCTGTGAAACCTCCTATTTCCACCCCACCCGTAACCCCCACGACTTGGAACGGGTCCCCGGCGGCTCCTCCGGCGGTTCGGCCGCCTGTGTGGCGGCAGGGGAAGCAGTCCTTTCCCTGGGCTCTGATACCGGCGGATCCATCCGTCAGCCCTCCTCTCTCTGCGGTACCATCGGTCTCAAGCCTACCTATGGCTCGGTTTCTCGCTATGGTCTGGTGGCCTTTGCTTCCTCTCTCGATCAGATCGGCCCCATCGGCCGCACGGTGGAGGATGTAGCCACCCTGTATGGCACCATCTGCGGTCATGACCGGATGGACGCAACCTCTGCCCGTCGGGAGTACCCCAATTTTGCCGCTGAATTGACGGGAGACGTCAGCGGTATGCGCATTGGTATCCCTAAAGAATATTACGGAGAAGGAGTGGACGGCGAAGTAAAAGAGGCTATCCATGCCGCTCTTAAGGAGCTGGAAGGCCGGGGAGCCAAACTGGTGGAGGTCAGCCTGCCCAGCACAGACTATGCCCTGTCCGCCTATTACATCATTTCTTCCGCCGAGGCATCCTCCAACCTGGCCCGGTTTGACGGCGTCAAATACGGATACCGCGCCGAAAACTTTGAAGGGCTTACCGATCTGTATGAGAAGACCCGCAGTGAGGGCTTCGGCGACGAGGTGAAGCGGCGGATCATGCTGGGAACCTTCGTGCTCAGTTCCGGTTACTATGATGCCTATTACAATAAGGCAAAACTGTTCCAGAAGGCCTGCGCCGCCGAGTTTGCCAGAGCTTTTGAGGTGTGCGATGTGCTGGCCACCCCCACCTCTCCCACGGTGGCCTTTAAGCTGGGAGAAAACTTCGGCGATCCTCTGAAGATGTACGCTGCTGATATCTGCACCATTGCTGTCAACATCGCCGGTCTTCCTGCCATCAGCATTCCCTGCGGCCCCACCGGCAGCTTGCCCATCGGCCTTCAGTTTATCGGTCCCAAATTTGCCGAGGACCGGCTTTTCCGTGCCAGCCGGGCTCTGGAAGAGATCCGCGGCAATCTCTGCCCTGTGGCATCCCTTTGACCAAAGGAGGTAACATATCGTGAAGTATGAAACCGTCATCGGCCTGGAGGTCCATGCCGAACTGAATACCAAAACCAAAATCTACTGCGGCTGCAAAAACTCCTTTGGCTCGGAGGTCAACTCCAATTGCTGCCCCATCTGCACCGGTATGCCCGGCACTCTGCCCACCCTCAATGAAAAGGTGGCCGAATACGCCATCCGCATGGGTTATGCCCTGAACTGCACCATCAATAACGTCTGCAAGGCCGACCGGAAGAACTATTTTTATCCCGATCTGCCCAAAGCTTACCAGATTTCCCAGTTTGACGTTCCTTTGTGCGAACACGGGTATGTGGACGCCATTGTGGATGAAGAAGGGCACACCAAGCGCATCGGCGTTACCCGGATCCATATTGAGGAGGATGCCGGAAAGCTGATCCATGCCGATACCTTTGCGGGGAGCCTGGTGGACTTTAACCGCTGCGGCGTCCCCCTCATTGAGATTGTTTCCGAACCGGATATGCGTTCTTCCGCTGAAGCCAAAGCGTATCTGGATTCCATCAAGTCCATTCTTCAGTACCTGGATATTTCCGACTGCAAGATGCAGGAGGGTTCTATCCGCTGTGACGTCAATGTTTCCGTCCGGCCGGAGGGACAGAAGGAATTCGGTACCCGGTGCGAGATGAAGAATGTCAACAGCTTTTCCGCCGTGGTCCGGGCCATTGACTATGAGGCCCGCCGCCAGATGGAGGTGCTGGAAGCAGGAGGCGTGGTTCGGCAAGAGACCCGGCGCTGGGACGATCTGGAAGGGGAAAGCTATGTCATGCGCACCAAGGAGGATGCCCAGGATTACCGGTATTTCCCCGATCCTGACCTGCTTACCATTGTGATCCCTGAGGAGAAGCTGGAGGAACTGAAGGCCAGCATTCCTGAACTGCCCGGCGCCAAGCTGCTGCGGTATATGAAGGACTATGGCTTGCCCTACTTTGACGCCAATCTTCTGGCGGAAAGCGTGGAGAAAGCGGCCTTCTTTGAGGCGGCGATGGCGGCGGGAGGCTGCCAGCCCAAGAATATCTCCAACTGGCTGCTGGGAGATGTTTCCCGTATCCTCAATGAGAAAAACCTTTCCCTGGCAGACACTTCTCTGACGCCGGAGAAGCTTTGTGCCATGGTAACGCTCATTGAAAAAGCCACTATTTCCAACACTGCCGGAAAAACGGTTCTGGAGGAGATCATTTTCAGTGACAAGACTGCCGACGATGTGGTACGGGAAAAGGGACTGGCCCAAATCAGCGACGCTTCTGCTCTGGAAGGGATCGTTGCTCAGGTAATTGAAGCCAATCCCAAAGTAGTGGCCGACTATAAAGGCGGCAAAACCAATGCTCTTGGCTTTTTGGTGGGGCAGTGCATGAAGCTGTCCAAGGGACAGGGAAATCCTGCCATCCTGCGGGAGCTGCTGGCCAAGGCGCTGGGCTGACCTGAAAAAGTGCTTCTGCCTGACAGCCCAATTTAAGAGAAAATTTGAAAGAGACAAGTCTATAGGACTTGTCTCTTTTTTTGCTGTCAGCGGAAACCACCGGCTCTGCCGGTGGAAGCATTCCGTAAAAAGGCTTTAGCTTCAAGTATCGAGCGAAACGAGATATGAGAAGCAAATTGCCGTCCATAAAATTTTTGAGGAACGGGGATTGCCCATTTATGGGCTGCAGGGCAAGGGGGCAAGCGAGGTAACGTTTAGTGCGTCTTAAGACGGATGCCGGTAATATGCCCTTTTAGGGCTGGTGCAAACCACCAGTTGAACGGGTGGTTTTGATTCTGCGAAAAAGCAACCGACGATACCGTCGCCCCCATAAAGCTTTCACTACACCTCCAATGCGTCCGAACCGGGTAAAAAACGTAGACCAATACACGATTCAACTGCAGAAAGGAATAACGGGAGTCCCCTGTATTTTTCAAATAGCTGAAGGGACTTGATACAGGTGGAATGACAGGCGAGAATTTGCAAATTGGAGCATCGGGAGGAGGGCCATGCAGGCCATAGTCCTGATTTGTATGGAAGATGGTATTGGGCAAGAATGCAGAACCTTGGAAGAAAAGCTGCTTTGGAATGGACAGGAATCAGAAAGTTCCAAAGAGCAGCTGTGTTTAAAAAGGCACGGCTTTTCCCGGCGGTAAGTTATAAGACCAACCGTTTACAGCAAATTCAGCCACAGCGGGCAATCCATGGGATGGGAAAGCTTGCGCAGAGCCGTGTATTGATGCATAAGCCATCATCAGAAAAATCCTCGTCATCAAGAAACGGCGTGCGGATTTTATTGCTTGTATGAGCCCCAGGTTCTAAATGTGGACAGCCCCTCATAGATATGGAGTAACACAGGAACAAAAGGAGGTGAAGGATGTGACAGAAGCAGGCGCGGAGAAAGACCTGGAAAAAATACTGGCGGTTTTGCCGGAGCCCATTGCAGTGATACTGGGGGGACTGCCTCCTCAGGACCGGAAACGGATCCAGGAGATCCGGCTGCGGGTGGGGCGTCCTGTTTCTGTTTTTGATGGAAGGCAAAACTTATTTGCCGATTCTGGCAGATTGTCGGACAAGCCCTGCGGCACTGTCATAGACTGCCAGATGCTGCAGGACTGTTTTGTGCGTCTTTGTGGATACACGGTACATACCCATGAGCAGGAGATCCGAAAGGGATTTATCACCACTGCTTGGGGAGATCGAGTGGGAATTTGCGCCAGTGCGGTTTTGGATCGGGAAGGGCTGGTGACTTTTCGAAACATCTCTTCTTTAAACATCCGGGTTTCCCGGGAGATTCGGGGAGCAGCGGAAGAACTGATGCGCAGGGTGGATCCTTTTGTGGGAGGGATCATTGCGGGTCCTCCGGGCTCAGGAAAGACCACCATTCTGCGGGACCTGTGCAGAAGCCTTTCTTCCGGAGAAGCAGGGCCTTGCCGGAAGGTCACAGTGATAGATGAACGGTATGAAATTTCGGCCATGCAGGGCGGAGAACCACTGCGGAATGTAGGGCTGTGCTGCGACGTCATCTGCGGGCAGCCAAAACCTGCCGCTATTGAGCAGGCGGTTCGTACCCTGTCACCGCAAATCGTTATTTGCGATGAAATCGGAACTTTGGCAGAGGTGGAACAGATTTCTGCCGGGCTTTGCTGCGGCGTCCGTTTTTTGGTGACGGTCCATTGCGGAAGCAGGGAGGAGCTGCTGCGCAGCAGGATGATCCGGGCTCTGATGGAAACCGAGGCGTTTTCCTGGGTGGCGCTGCTGGCTTCTCCACAAACTCCATCCACCGTTGCAGCTGTCCTGAGCAGGGAGGAATATTGGCATGCTGAAAACAGCGGGAATTCTTTTGATTTTTGCAGTCTGCACGGGCATGGGCTTCCAGCAGGCGGAAAAGCTCCGGGAGAGGGTCACTCTGATCCGGGAGATCCTCGCCTTTTGGGGGCAGTTCCAGGTGCAGCTTCGGGGACTGCGGGCCAGTCCCGGCGACATTGTGAGACTGCTGAGGAGGCAGACGGCTTTTTGCAGGAACTGCCTGGTGGTGGAACTGGACAAAGCTTTTGGAGAAGGCTATGATTTTGGGCGCAATTTGGAAGAGGCTCTCTCTCGGTGCCCGGAACTGAAAGAGTGCGGTGTGAGCGATATTTTGAGAACGCTGGAAGATGTGATCGGGTTCCGGGATCTGGAGACTCAAATGGTGACGCTGGATTCGGTTCAGGCGTTACTGTCCGCGCGGCTGGAGGAGGAGGAAAACCGGTTGCGTCGGTACGGCGGGCTTTACCGGAGACTGGGGGTTCTGGGAGGAATGGCAGTAGTGGTCCTTCTTTTGTAACCGGCGCTCATAAACAGCCCGCGTGAAGCCGTTTCCCAAAACTGCCCGGCGCAGGATCAAAAAGGACTGGGGTGAAAGACATGGATGTGGATCTGATTTTCCGAATTGCCGCAATCGGCATTATTGTTTCGGTACTGTATCAGGTGCTGCTGCGTTCAGGGAGAGAAGAGCAGGCCATGCTGACCTCTCTGGCGGGACTGATCGTAGTCCTGATGATGATGATCCAGGAGATCAGCAATTTGTTTGAGACGGTAAAGAGCGTCTTTGGGTTGTAAAACAGGTGGAGGCGTTCATGGATATTTTTGGCGTGGCGGTATTTTGTCTGGTCTGTGCGCTGCTTTCTCTGGTGCTCCGGCAGTACAGGCCGGAGTACGCAATGCTTCTGTCTCTGGCTTGCAGCGCCGCAGTCATGTTTTTCATTTTGGAAGGCGTTTCTCAGGTGCGGGAGCAGCTGGAAAACCTTCTGGACAATACCATGCTCAACAGTGAATTGGTGGCGATGGTATTTAAATGCCTGGGTGTTTGTATTTTGACCGAACTGGCAAGCCAGAGCTGTAAGGACGCAGGGGAAGGGGCCATTGCGGCCAAGGTGGAGTTGGCGGGGAAAATAGCTCTGCTCCTGTTGAGCCTTCCCATGTTTTTGCGGCTGCTGGAGGTATCTGCCCGGCTGCTGGAGTTATAAGGGAGGGTGCTATGAAAAAAGCGGCAATCGGGCTCCTGGCAGCGGTGATGCTGATTTTTGGGAATGCAGTCTGGGCTCAGGCAGAGTCTTCATCATACACGGAGGAGCCCCCGGGGTTGAGCGATCAGGAACAGGCAGAGGAATTTCTGGAAGGGGAGGAAGTAGGAGAGCTGACAGACTTGATTCCTCCGTCCGCCCGGAAACTGATGCCGGATACAGAAGAAAATATTGGTGACATGGTAAAAAGCTTTACACCACAAAGCATCCTGAAAAAGCTATGGCAAACCGTTGAAAATACCGCAGGTGCTCCTCTTCGGATGCTGGCATCTTTGGTGGGTATCATCATTCTGTGCGCAGTTTTGAGCAGCTTCAATACCTCTCTGGGACAGAGCGGGGTTGTTCCTATTTTCAATGTAATCATCTGTGTTTTTATCAGCAGCATCATCATCGACCCAATTGTGGAGTGCATTGTGGACGCCACTGCTGCAATCCGGGAATTTTCTTTGTTTATTCTTACTTTTATTCCTGTTTTTGCCGGAGTGGTGACTGCTGCAGGACAACCTATGACGGGTGCGGCCTATAATCTCTTTGTTTTCTGGATGTGCCAGATCACGTCTCAGGTCATCACCGGCACTTTTGTTCCGCTGCTTTGTGCCTATTTGGCCATGTCTCTGATTTCGGTGGTTTGCCCGGAAATGCATTTGGGAGAAGCGGTGACAGGAATCCGCACGTTTGTTACATGGTCGCTGACTCTGATTCTTACAGTTTTTGTGGGATTGCTCACCATCCAGTCGGTGGTGGCAGCCAGCGGTGATTCCGTAGCCATCAAAACCACCAAATTTTTTATTGGAAGTTTGGTGCCTGTAGTGGGCGGAGCCCTTTCCGACATGTTTGTGGCTGCTCAGGGTTGTATTCAACTGGTCAAGGGAACGGTGGGAGCCTTTGGCGTAGCGATTACGGCCATGACATTTCTTCCCATTTTGCTGCGCACGGCTGTATGGTATACGATCATCAACCTGGGAGGGATTATCAGCGGCCTGTTTGGGGTGCAGGAGATCAGCAAGCTTTTAAAAGTGATTTCCTCCACGCTGGGGATCCTGACGGCGGTGCTGCTTTATTATGCGTTGTTGGTTATTATCTCCACCACCATCCTCATTGTAGCTTTTCGGGGCGGATGACAGGGAAAAGAGGAAATCGTATGGATGAAATGAAAAACTGGGCCTTTACCATTTGCTCCGGTATGCTGCTGTGCGGCGCGTTCTCCCTTTTGTGCCCGGGGAAGTCCTTTGAACGGATCATGCGGCTGATTCTGGGACTTTTTTTACTGCTGTGCTTCCTGACACCGGTACATCTGGATTTTTCCGGACTGGAGTTGGAAGCGTCTGAGGCGGAGGAGCTGATGGACCGTGTAGCAAGCGAGACAGACGGTTATTTTTTTCGGGCAGCCCTGGAAAAATCCCGGGAAGCCATTGAGCAAATCGTTTTTGACCGGATGGAGGAATATGGTATAAAGCCGGAGGACATCCAAATATACATAGAAGCAGAGGAGGGCTCCCCCGATGGAGAGGGAAAAAATCTTATCATCAATATTCAGCTGCCGGAATCCATGAGGAAGAACCATGAACTGGTATATAAGGCGCTGGAATACGAGCTGGGCACGGAAGTCCGGCTGGAATACCGGGAGGAAGATCAAGAATGAAGGATGCTTTGAAGCAGCTGGCAGCCAGATATAAAATGAACCGCCAGACACTGTTGTTTGCGGCAGGAATGGTGGGAATCCTGCTGATCGCCCTGTCCTCTGCCGGCGGGAAAAAAGTGCCTGCCGAAAAAAATGAAGCCCCCCCGGCACCGACTGCTGAAAGCTATGCCCAGGATCTTGAAAGCCGGTTGACCGCTATTCTTCGGGAAGTAGAGGGGGTGGGGGAGGCACGGGTGATGGTGACCCTGACCAACGGGTACGGCTATGTCTACGCCAAGGAAGAGAAAACCAACCGCGACACACTGGAGGACAGCAAGGACCAGGAGAGTAAAAAAACCCAGGAAAAAACCACTACCGAAGAAAGCTATATTCTGGTGGATGGCCCCAACGGAGAGGAACCGCTGGTGACTTCACAGATCCCTCCCGAGATCCGGGGGGTGGTGGTGGTATGCCAGGGGGCTTCCAACCCGGCTGTGGCTGTCCGGGTTATGGAAACGGTGACAGTGGCACTGGATATTCCCTCTACCAGGGTGACGGTTTGTCCCCTGGCGGCAGGATGACATAAATCCCCGAGACGGGCCATAAAATGAATCAGTACATTGTGGGAGGTAGTTTTCCATGAAAATGAACATGATCGTCAGCAAGCGCCATATCATATTGTCCGCCCTGGTATTGGCTTTGAGCATTGCCGTTTATCTTAACTGGGAATACGTCAAGACCGGAGATTCCTTTGCGCAAAGCGACAAAATCGCCGTCAGCGGAGAAGTGGCCGGAGAAGAAACGGGAGAAGGCGAGGACGCCGCTGAGACTGCCGCCTATGGAGAGGCCTATTTTGCGGAAGCCAAGCTGAGCCGGACCAAGTCCCGGGATGAGGCCATGGAAGCAATGAAATATATGCTTCAGGACGCCAATCTGGACAGTGAGCAGATGGCGGAGCTGACGCTGGAGGCGGCTGCCATTGCGGAAAGCATTGAAACTGAGGGGAAAATCGAGAACCTGATTAAAGCCCGGGGGTTTGCCGACTGCATGGTGTATCTGGAAAGCGACAAGATCGACGTGCTGGTGAAATGTGACGGAATGACTGACGCCGAGGCAGCCCAGATCAAAGACGTCATCATGGGTGAGGTGGATCTGCCGGCGGAAAATATTTCCGTCATCGAGATCAAATAATGGTTGTTTCATTCCAAAAACGTGGTATAATAGCAACATGAGCATCAAACATATGCCGCCCATCTTCATGGACAGACCGGCCCAGACCGTGTCCGCGGCGCTCCCGTCCGCCCGCG
Organism: uncultured Oscillospiraceae bacterium; assembly: GCA_949285935.1. Lineage (GTDB taxonomy): Bacteria > Bacillota > Clostridia > Oscillospirales > Ruminococcaceae > Angelakisella. The sequence goes on along the minus strand of CASEAH010000097.1, from coordinate 43,262 downwards.
AGGGCAGACGGCAAATACTACCGGGAGGTCTACAAAAGATGCAGGAAAATGAAATGAATAAATTCGGCGGAAGCCTGAAAATCTCCCACGATGTGGTGGCCTCCATTGTGGAGTACACCGTTAAAGAGATGGAGGGTGTTGCGGGATTGGCTCCGGTAGCTTCCAGCCCCAGTCTCACCTGGTTTTTGGAAAAGCAGACAGTCAAACCGGTCTCCATTTCCATCAGCGACGGCGTGGCAGTCATCGATGTTCGGGTCTGTGTCCGCAGTGGAGTCAAAATTCCGGAAGTTGCCCGGAAGCTTCAGTACAGCATCAAAGAGGCCGTCCAGAACATGACGGGAATCGTCGTTTCCAAAGTAAACCTTCATATTGCGGGAATCGCCTTTTCTGACGAGGCCGCCGCAGTCTGACAGCAGAATATCCCCTCCCTGCAGGGGACGCCCCTCTGGGGCCCGGGCAATGGTGCGCGGGTCCCATTGCGGCATGCGGGCGGACGGAGCCGGAATGGCCCCGTTTTTGCCTTTCCTGCGGGGAGGCATTTGTTTTATCGGGAAGAGTAAATTTTTGCCATTGGAGGAACCTATGACCAGAAGAGACGCCAGAGAACAGGCATTTGCGCTGCTGTTTGAAATGATCTTCAACGACGAGCCGGTGGAGGATATGATCCGGGACGCTTCCCTGTGCCGGGATATCGAAATCGATGACTTTGCCGTGGAGGCCGCCAATACCGTCCGGGCGCATCGGGAGGAGATCGACGCTACCATCGACGCCTTTTCGTCCAAATGGAAGCTGAACCGCCTGCCTAAGGTGACGGTCTCCATTCTCCGCCTGGCGGTGTGCGAAATGCGGTATATGAAGGACATTCCCGTGGGAGCCACCATCAACGAAGCGGTGGAGCTGGCCAAAAAATACGGCGGAGAGGAAGACTCGGCCTATGTCAACGGCGTATTGGGTGGAATCGCCCGCAGCGCCGGCGGAGGCTCCGAAGCATGAAAGCCTTTTTAGGTCTGGATACCAGCAACTATACCACATCGGCCGCCGTCTTCCGGCCTGAGAGCAGCACCCTGCACCACAGCAAACGGCTCCTTCCCGTCAAAGACGGGGAACTGGGCCTGCGGCAGAGTGATGCTCTTTTTCATCATGTCCGGCAGCTGCCCCAGGTTTTATCCCAGGCGGCAGAAGGTCTGTCCCGGGAGGAAACGGAGGCCGTCTGTGTTTCGGACAGGCCCCGCAATGCATCCGGGTCATATATGCCCTGCTTTTTGGCGGGATGCATGGCGGCAGATTCCCTGGGAGCGGTTCTGAAAGTGCCGGTTTACCGGATATCCCACCAGGAAGGACATCTGGCGGCGGCGCTTTGGTCTGCCGGAAGGATGGATTTGCTGGAACAGGAATTTATTGCCTTTCACGTTTCCGGAGGTACCTTTGAGGCCCTGGCTGTGAGGCCCGGCCAGGAGCATGTTTTTGAAGCGGATATTCTGGCACGGACACTGGATATCAGCGCGGGACAACTGATCGACCGGGTGGGGCAGATGTTGGGGACCGGTTTTCCGGCAGGCCCCGCTTTGGAGCGGCTGGCGGCAAAAGGAAAGGTTCTTTGGCGGCGCAAGCCGGTGCTGAAAGAGGGCTGCTGTTGTCTGTCCGGGCTGGAAAACCTGGCGCAAAAATCCCTGAAGGAAGGTGTTCCGCCTGAAGATTTGAGCCGGACGATCCTGGAGCATATCGCGCAGGTTTTGGAGGCGATGACCGATTTTGCCCGGGAAAAGGCCGGTGATCTGCCGCTGGTCTATTCCGGCGGCGTCATGGCCAATGCCTTTTTGAAGGAACGCCTGTCTGCCAGAGGAGACTGCGCTTTTGCCCAACCGGATCTTTCGTCGGACAATGCCTGCGGCGCTGCCATCCTGGGGTGGGTGCTTCATCAGAGACGGGAGGAACGCTCCATATGAGTTACAGTCCCATGGTGACGGTATCCCAGCTGTGCCGGTATGTCAAATCCCTGCTGGAGGAGCAGAAAAATCTGACGGACCTGATGGTTCGGGGGGAAATTTCCAATCTCTCTTTCCGGTCGGCATCCGGACATTTGTACTTCAGCCTGCGGGAAGGGGAGTCTCTTGTCCGATGTGTCATGTTCAGCCGCTATTCTCAGAAACTCCGGGAACTGCCCCGGGATGGCGCCGCCGTAGTGGTGCGGGGAACGGTCAGTCTTTATGAGCGGGACGGAGCGTTTGAGATCCTTGTATATGACTTGCAGGAACTGGGGCAGGGAAAGGGAAGAAAAACCCTGGAGGAGCTTCGGCAGCAGCTTGTGCGGGAAGGGCTCTTTTCTCCGGAAGGGAAACGCCCACTGGATCCCGCTCCCAAAACGGTGGGGATTATCACCTCCCCGGATGGAGCGGCGCTTCACGATCTTGTACAGACCTTTGCGCTGCGCAATCCTCTGGTGCGGCTGATTGTTTATCCCGCTGTGGTACAAGGCCCCCAGGCGCCCCGGTCCATTTTGGCGGCTCTGCGGACTTTGGAACGGGAGGGGCGTTGCCAAACGGTCATTATTGCCCGGGGCGGAGGTTCGGCGGAAGATTTGTCGGCTTTTAATGATGAAGAACTGGTAAGAGGCGTTTATGCCTGCCGGGTTCCTGTCATCTCCGCTGTAGGACATGAGGTGGATTTTACCTTGCTGGATGAGGTGGCTGATGCCCGGGCAGCCACTCCCACAGCCGCCTGCGTTTTGGCAGTCCCGGATCTTTCTGTGGTACGCAGGAGAGTGGATGATTATGCCCTGCGTCTGGAACGGATCCTGCTTAACCGGATGGGAGCGCTGGAGGAGAAAAACCTTCATTTGCGCCGGCTGCTTTGGGCAGCTTCACCCCAAACAGAATTGAAAAAAAATAGACAAAGTCTTGAATATTTGCTAAAATCATTGATAGATGCCCAGAATGATAAAATCAGGGATCTGGAAGGGAAGCTCCGCCATCGGATTACCCAGCTGGAGTTGCTCAATCCCGCTGCTTTGATGCTTCGGGGGTATTCCATTACCATGAAGGATGGCCGGGTGGTATCTTCTCCGGGGGAGGTTTCCGTCGGGGACCATTTGGAAACCATCCTTTCCCATGGACGGATCCAAAGCGTCGTTACCGGTCTGGCGGAGGAAGAAGAAAAGCATGAGTGAATTTGCCATTGAAAGCGGTCTGAAGCGGCTGGAAGAAATTGTTTCCCAGCTGGAAAAAGAAGAAACCTCATTGGATGAGTCCCTGGCCTTGTTTGAGGAAGGGATCCGGCTCTCCCGGCGGTGCGGCGAGGAACTGGACCGGGCGCGCCAGGTGGTGGAACAGCGGAAAATGGAATTTGAGTTGGAGTAATGGTCTATGGAACAGTATAAAGAAACCTTTGAGCGGTATTATCAGGCGGTAGAGCGGGCGCTGGCCCAGGTTCTTCCGGCGGAAGACTGTCCTCAGAAAACGGTGCTGGACGCAATGAATTACAGCCTGATGGGCGGCGGAAAGCGTATCCGGGGCGTGCTGGTGCTGGCATTCCATGAACTGTGCGGCGGGAAAGCGGAGGACGCCCTGCCCTTTGCCTGCGCGATTGAGATGGTACACGCTTATTCTCTGATCCATGACGACCTGCCTTGTATGGATGATGACGATATGCGCCGGGGACGGCCTTCCTGCCATATCCGGTATGGCGAGGCCATGGCGCTGTTGGCGGGAGACGGACTCTTGACCCATGCCTTTGAAACGGCCCTGAAGGGAGAGCGGATCACACCTGCCCTGACCCTGCGGGCGGTGAAGGAACTGGCACAGGCAGCCGGCGCGTATGGGATGCTGGGCGGACAGGTCATTGATGTGGAGCATGAGGGACAGGCTATCGACGCTCAGCTGCTGGATACACTGGACTTGCTGAAAACCGGGGCCATGATCCGTGTGAGTGCCCGCATTGGCTGCATTGCTGCGGGGGCGGAAGAGGCTGTGATATCCCGAGCCGACCGGTACGCCCGCGACATTGGCCTTGCTTTCCAGATTGTGGATGATATTCTGGATGTAACCTCCACCACTGAGCGTTTGGGCAAGCCGGTACACAGCGATGAAGAGAATCAGAAGACCACCTATGTCACCCTTTATGGTGTTGAGCGTTCCCGGGAAATTGCCCGGCAACTGAAGGACGATGCCTGCGCAGCCATTGAAGGCACCGTGCTGGACAGCCCCTTCCTTCGTCGGCTGGCGGAGGCCCTGACGGACAGGGAATTCTAACATAGGAGAACATCCGGATGAATCAGTTTGGAAATATACTTTTCAGCAACCATCTTATCAACGTTGGATTTGTAGCCTGGTGTTCCGCGCAGCTGATCAAAACCCTTCTTACCTTTATTCATTTCAAGGAATTTCGGGCAGAAAGGCTTTTCGGCGCGGGGGGAATGCCCAGCTCACATTCGGCGCTGGTCTGCTCCCTTACAGTGGCTATGGCCCAGAGTGAAGGATTCCAGTCCCCGCTTTTTGCGCTGACGCTGTTTTTTGCCATGGTGGTCATGTATGACGCCATGGGGGTACGCCGTGCGGCAGGCGAACAGGCCAAGGTGCTCAACAAAATGATTTTCAGCTTTAAGGATATGAACAAGATCTTTGACCAGCTGAATGCGGAGATTGAAGAAGCCATAGAGAGCAGCACCAATGCCATCTCAGACCGGAAAGAGCTGAAAGAATTCCTGGGGCATACGCCGCTGGAAGTGCTGGGCGGAGCACTGCTGGGAATTCTGGTGGCCTCGATCCTCCAATAAGGAGAGAAATAAATGAAGAAGCGACTGGATGCGGCAGTGGTGGACCGGGGGTTGATTTCCGGCCGGGACAAGGCCAAAAGCGTCATCATGGCCGGTCAGGTATATGTAAACAACCAGAAAGCAGACAAGCCGGGACAGCTGGTGGGTGAAGAGGACGACATTGAGGTGCGGGGAGAAACCCTGCGGTACGTCAGCCGGGGCGGACTAAAGCTGGAAAAATCCATGACGGAATTCGGTCTGGATTTGACAGGGATGGTTTGCGCCGATATTGGCGCTTCTACCGGAGGCTTTACCGACTGCATGCTTCAGAATGGCGCCCGGAAGGTCTATGCTGTGGATGTGGGCTACGGACAGCTGGCATGGAAGCTTCGCTGTGATGATCGGGTGGTCAACCTGGAGCGTACCAATATCCGTTATGTCACACAGGAGCAGATACCGGATCCGTTGGATTTTGTTTCTGTTGATGTATCGTTTATTTCTTTATCTCTGGTACTGCCGGTCGTTCATAATTTGCTGAAAGATGAATGTAAAGCTGTATGCCTTGTCAAGCCTCAATTTGAAGCAGGACGGGAAAATGTAGGGAAAAAAGGAGTGGTCCGGGATCCCCAGGTACACCGGATGGTGTTGGAAAAAACTTTGGCCACCGCCATACAGCTGGGACTGCGCCCCATAGGATTGACATTTTCTCCGGTCAAGGGTCCGGAAGGAAATATAGAGTATCTGCTTTTGCTGGAAAAATCAGAGGGAGCGGCACTGATTTCCGCCGAAGATGCGGCTCGGGTAGTAGAAGCCTCTCACCAGAGTCTGGATCAGAAATAAGGAGGCGCCTTATGCGGATTTTGTTGACTCCCAACTTTACCCGGGAGAGGACGGGAGAGACGCTGCTTCGTGTATGCCGGATTCTGGAGCGGATGCAGGTCTCTGCCTGTGGGCTTCCTGAGGCTGCGGAACAGTTTCGCCTTTTGGGATTGGACCAGGTAAAAATTGCCCAAGACTGGAAAACTGCGGTATCGGAATGCGACTGCATATTGTCCATTGGCGGTGACGGAACGGTGATCCACAGCGCCTATTACAGCGCCTGGGGGCAGAAACCGCTGGCCGGGATTAACACAGGAAAACTGGGCTTTTTGTGCCAGATCGAGCCGGCGCGGCTGGAGGAATGTCTGAAACGGATCATCGGGGGAGAGTACGGCCTGGAACAGAGAATAGCTCTGTCGGTACGGCTTGGCAGTGAACGGCAGCCGATCATTGACTTTGCCATTAACGATGTGGTCATCTCCAAAACGCCCCAATGTAATATCGCCGACTTTGAACTGAGCTGCAACGGTCGGCTCATCGACCGTTATCAGGCGGATGGCACTATTTTTTCTACTCCGACCGGTTCCACCGCCTACTCCCTTTCGGCGGGAGGGCCGGTACTGGACCCCCGGCTGGAAGCGATCCTGCTGGTACCTCTGTGTCCCCATTCCATCAGTACCCGCCCTATCGTCTTTTCTGCATACAATCAGTTGACCATCCGTTCCCGAAGTTCGCTTATGCTATTGGCAGACGGGCAAAAAAAGCTTTCTATTGATCCGGGAACAGACATTACCGTGGAAAGATCGCCTCTTTCCGCACAGTTTATCACCTTTATGGAAAATGAATTTTTTGAAGTTCTCACCACAAAAATCAAACAGAGAGGATAGCGAGTATGAAATCAAAACGTCAAAGCAAGATCCTGGAAATCATCGACTCTCATGTCATTACCACCCAGGAAGAACTCCAGTCCTATCTGGAAGCTGAAGGAATCACGGCCACCCAGGCTACTATTTCCCGGGACATCAAGGAGCTGAGACTGATCAAAACCCTGTCTCCCGCGGGGACCTACTACTATACGGTTACTCCGGAGAAAGCCGTACAGGATCCGCCGGTGAACATCAACTCTGTTTTTCTGGAGTCCATCCGTACGGTGGATTCTGCCGGAAACTTTGTGGTGATCCGGTGTTATACCGGAATGGCCAATGCTGTCTGCATTACCATTGATAACGGAACCTGGAACGGTCTGGTGGGAACCATTGCCGGCGACGACACTATTTTTATGCTGATGCGTAACGAGCACAGTGCTCAGGAATTTGCCGCTTATATCAAAGGCATTCTGGAAAACCGCAGCGGTAAGTAACGTCCGCTGCTCCGGCAGGGCACAGACAGGAAGTGGTGATTTTTCATGCTTTCACAGTTGTATATCGAAAATATCGCCGTGATCCGGAAAGCGTCCCTTGACTTTGCGCCCGGGCTCAACGTCTTTACCGGAGAAACCGGAGCGGGAAAGAGTATTCTCATCAACGCCATTAACGCAGTACTGGGCGCCAGGATGCACCGGGATATCATCCGCAGCGGAGAATCCCGGGCAGTGGTATCTGCTCTGTTTTCCCGGGTTCCTGAAACAGTGATCCGGGAAATCCGGGAATTGGGATATGATGCGGAAGACGGACAGCTGCTGATTTCCCGTGAGCTGGATGGCGAAACCGGGAAAAGCGTCTGCCGCATCGGCGGCCGGCCTGCTACCATGGCGCTGCTTCGCTCAGTAGCAGGACTCCTGATCGATATTCACGGGCAGCATGACAGCCAGGCGCTGCTGTCCCCGGAGCGTCACCTGGCCTTTATCGACGGCTTTGGCGGTCTGGAGGGGCTTCTTGAGCGGTATGGAGACGCTTATGGGCGGATGCTGCAGGCAAAGGAAGCATTGCAGGAACTTCAGATGGATGAAAGCCATAAGCTTCAGCGGATGGATTTGCTTCAGTATCAAACGTCGGAAATTTCCGCTGCGTCTCTTACCGACGGAGAAGAAGAAGAACTGACCGCCCAGCGGGACATTATCCGCAATGCAGAAAAAATCGTGGGCGCCCTTGGAATGATGTATGACCTCCTGCAGGGGGGAGAAGACAGGGAAGGGATCCTTTCTCAGGTGGAGCAGCTTCGGGAAGAGCTGGATACGGCAGGCCGATATGTGGAAGATCTCCGGGAATACGGCGACCGGGTGGGAGATGCGGTGTACTCGCTGGAAGAGTTGTCTTCTTCGGTGCGCACCTGGCTGGATGAGTATAATTTTGATCCCCGGCAGCTGGATGATATTGAAAACAGACTGGATCAGATTTACCGCCTCAAGAAAAAGTATGGTTCCTCTATTGGGGAAATTTTGCAATATTATGAGACGATTTCTCAGGAACTGGAGGAGCTGACCTTCTCCGATCAAACAGTGGAGCGGCTGCAAAAAGAGCTGGATGAGGAGACAGACCGGGTAATGGAACTTGCCCGGGAGCTTTCCTCCAGGCGGCGGCATGCGGCGGAAGAGTTTGCGGCCCGGGTGGGACAGGAACTGTCTTTCCTGGATATGCCTCAGGTCACCCTTTCCTTTTCTCAACGGGAAAAAGAACCGGGCCCGGGTGGGGCGGATACGCTGGAGCTGTTGATTTCTGCAAACCCCGGAGAAGAGCCCCGGCCTTTGGCACGTATTGCATCGGGAGGCGAACTGTCCCGGATCATGCTGGCCATCAAGAGTGTTCTGGCAGACAGGGACGGAGTTGGGACCCTGATCTTTGACGAGGTGGATGCCGGCGTCAGCGGGCGGGCGGCTCAGAAAATCGGGCTGAAGCTTCATCAGGCCGCCGCGAGCCGGCAGGTTATTTGCGTGACACATTTGGCTCAGGTGGCTGCTTACGGCGATTATCACAGCAAAATCTGCAAAACGGTAGAAGACGGACGAACCTATACCCGGATACAGCCGCTTTCCCGGGAAGAGCGGGTAAAAGAGCTTGCCCGGATCATGGGTGGAGAGAATATTACTCCCATTTCCCTCCAGAACGCGGATGAAATGCTGACATTGGCGGGAAATTGACCATAGACGTTTTGGGGGCACAAAGACGGTGAATGGGAAAAATTTGTGTCAGCGGCCCTTGACTTTGGAAGGTAAAGGGACTATAATCTTGTATAATGGCTGTGAAGGGAACAAGTAACCTGAGGCGCTTGAGTCAGAGAGCTTTTGGCTGGTGAAAAAAAGCGGAGAGCCCTGAGGCGAATACATCCCGGAGCTGCGGCCCGAACCATCTGCAAGTAGGGTTTGCCGGGTGTGACCGTTATATCGCAGGAGTTTGAAGGAACTCCCAAAGGGCATTTCGGTGACGGAATGCTGAACTGAGGTGGTACCGCGAATTTTTTCGCCCTCTGCATGATCCATGCGGAGGGCTTTTGTTTTGCCCTTCCGCGCAAAAACAAGAATAAGGAGAGAGAAAAAGATGAGTCAGGTATTTGAAGAGCTGGAACGCCGGGGATTGATCGCCCAAATGACCCATCCTGAAAAAATCCGGGATTTGCTGGACAACCAGAAGGTGACTTTTTACATTGGATTTGACGCTACAGCGGACAGCCTCCACGTGGGGCATTTTCTGCAGCTGATGGTTATCAACCACATGATTCGTGCCGGCCATACCCCCATCCTGCTGCTGGGGACCGGAACCACCATGGTGGGAGACCCTACCGGCAAAACCGACATGCGCAAGATGCTTTCGGTAGAGGAAATCAACTATAACGCAGATCGCTTCCTGGAACAGATGGGCCGCTTGGTGGATCTGGATAAATGTATTGTGGAACGCAACGGCGATTGGCTGATGAAATTTGGTTACATCGAATTGCTGCGGGATGTGGGCGTACATTTTTCTGTCAACCGCATGCTTACTGCCGAATGCTTCAAATCCCGTCTGGAGCGGGGACTTTCTTTCATTGAGTTTAACTACATGATCATGCAGAGCTATGATTTCCTGCATCTGTACCGCACCCACCACTGCCAGTTGGAACTGGGCGGCGACGATCAGTGGTCCAATATTCTGGGCGGCGTGGATCTGGTGCGCAAGGTGGAAGGGCAGGAGGTCTGCGGCATGACCTTTACCCTGCTGACCACCAAGGAAGGCAAAAAAATGGGCAAGACCGAAAACGGCGCGGTCTGGCTGGATCCCAAAAAGTACAGCCCCTACGACTTCTTCCAGTATTGGCGCAATGTATCGGACGGCGATGTCATCAACTGCCTGAAGCTTATCACCTTTGTTCCCATTGAGGAAATCGAAGAGATGGAAAAGTGGGAAGGAAGCCAGCTGAATGCGGCCAAGGAACGTTTGGCCTATGAGGTGACCAAGTTTGTCCACGGCCAGGAGGAAGCAGACAAAGCTTTGGCTGCGGCAAAGGCGATTTTTGTTTCGGGCGGTGCGGATGAAAACATGCCCACCACGACCCTGACAGCCCAGGATCTTACCGATGGCAGCATCGGCGTGCTGGATCTGATGGTACGGGCCGGTTTGGCTCCTTCCCGGAGCGAAGCACGGCGGCTGGTGCAGGGCGGCGGCGTCACGCTGGACGACCGGAAGGTGGAAGATCCCAATGCCCGGGTGACAGCGGAGCAGCTGACTGCTTCGGTGATCCTGCGCAAAGGTAAAAAGGTATATCACAAAGTCACCCTTGCCTAAACGGTCGGGATGTTTTGTCTGACGGAAAAAATGCAAAAGACTGCTGCAACATAAAAATACAGCGGCGATTTGCGTAAAAAAATAATTGGAATAAGAGAAAGCCGGGAACTTTGGGGCTGAAATCGCTCCAAAGTTCCCGGCTTTTGTATGTGGTTTTTTCAAAAGGCTGTTTGCAGTCCCCGCTTTTGAGGATATTGGATCAAGACGAAAAATTGCCCTTTACCGAAGGAAACAAAATGGATATCCTTTTAAGCAAAACAACAGGGGATGTTTTCGTTGGTGTTGCAGTTCCGGAAGTATCTGATCCGGAAGCGGGATACAAGAAGGCAGCATCAAAAGGGCAGCCAATCAGCGGTACAATACATTGTAGGCGCTGGAAAGAAGAGTCGCTTTTTTGTCATGAGACAGAGCCCAGGCGCCCACTCCCGCCAGACCCTTGTTTTTGGCGTAACGGGTTTTTTCTGCAATGGAGTCAGGGTCATCATAGGAGATAAACATATTGTCGCTGACCAGATAAGGGACCATTGCCTCCCAATGATAAAATTGTTCGAAGGCAGGGTCACTGAGGTAAGTGGAAACCAGGGTATCGTACCCAACCGAGCGCGCCGAAGTGAAGGGACTGTACAGGCCGCCTCCTTCTTCGATGGTATACCGGTAGCCGTAGAAAGGCATTCCCAGGACCAGCTTGGAAGCGGGAACACCGCTTTTCAGATAGGACTGTACGGAGTCAGATACACTGAAGCTGTATTGGGGAGAAGGATCGGAGGGCGTATAGAGAGGTGCGTTAAAATCTGCATACCGGTCCCAGGAACCATGAATATCGTAGCCCATAATAAATATGTAGTCTACCAGGGAAGCCACAGCAACGGGCTCGATTTTATTGAGGAATCCACCTCCTGCCGCTCCGGCGATGGTCAGGTAATAGGGGCGTCCGTCAATCTGGGACTGCTTGTCCAGCTTGGAACGGATGGCCTGCAGAAGCTTGGTATAATTCTGTTTGTCTTCGGGACGGTTGGAATTGCCGGGAAGTCCTCCGGATACGGGGTACTCCCAATCCAGATCAATGCCGTCGAAGCCGTGCGCCACAATGAATTCCACGCAGCTCTGGGCGAAAGTTTCCCGGCTGGCGGCGGTAGCCGCTGCATTGGAGAAATTCTTGGAATAATCCCATCCGCCTACCGAAATCAGGGTTTTCAGCTGAGGATTGCTTTTTTTCAGCTGACGGAGGTCCGCAAAATTTTTCAAATCGATGGACGGGTTGGCCATAATAATTTTATTGTCTGAGCTGATATCCGCAAACGCATAGTTGAGGTGGGTCAGCTTAGAAGCGGCGATATTCAAAGGGGTAAAGCCGCTGCTGCGGGCATAGTAGGGATAGTATCCCACGATATACTTACCCCGTACAGAAGGAGTGGGCGCAGGAGAGGGGTTGGTAATAGTAGAGGAGGAGCTGGAAGAAGAGGAACTGGAAGAAGAGGTCCCTCCCGAGGAAGAGGAAGAACTTCCGGCGGAAGAAGACGAAGAGGAAGAAGAAGTCCCACCAGATGAAGAGGAGGAAGAACTCCCGGTGGAAGAAGACGAAGAGGAAGAAGACGAGGAGGAGGAACTTTCTCCAGAGGAAGACCCGTTGCTGGAGGAAGACGAAGAGGAAGAACCTCCAACAGAAGAAGATGAAGAGGAGCCGGAGCCAGAGACACTGCCTGAAGAATTGCCAGAAGACACACCTTCATTTGTACTTACGTCCCCGGAAGATTCGGAACCTTCAGAGCTGCCTGAATCTGTGGAAGAAGAAGGGGAAGAGGATGAGTCTGGAAGCTCAGTGGGATTGCTGCTCCACCAGAATCCTGCCAAAAGCATGGACACAATCAGGATTCCGGAACCGAGGAGAATCATTTTCTGTCGGGTGGTGAGGCTTTGGGGCCTCCAACGAATTGGGATTTTCAAAAGATCACCTCATAACAGATATTGAACGGTTCTCCCCGCAGCCGACGGAAGAGGGGAAACCAGACGACAAAATGGTAACAGGTTCGTCAAAATCGGACAATGCAAAAATACTGGCAAACAAATGCCCGCCGGCTGGTCTCAAAAGTAAAAATTGTATGCTGTCTGCCATTATCAGGTGGATACTGAAAAGGCTGGGGCGAAAATGGCAACAAATTCGGAAAAGCAGTTGACAACAGGCAAAAAAAGAATATAATAACAAATGAACAATAATTCATATGAAGGAGGGAGCATATATGCCCGCAATGGAATCTCCCGGCTGTGAATTCATGCACGTTCATGAGGATATCGTTGCAAGAGTCAACAGCAGAATGCCGCCAGAAGAAACCCTGCTGGATCTGGCGGAGCTGTTCAAAATTTTTGGAGATTCGACCCGCATTAAAATTCTGTATCTCCTTTTTGAAGCGGAAATGTGTGTATGCGACATTGCACAGCTTTTGGGAATGACCCAATCCGCGATTTCTCATCAATTACAGGTTCTCAAAAAAAGCAAACTGGTTAAATATCGCCGGGAAGGCAAGACGGTATTTTATTCTTTGGCTGATGGACATGTCCGCACCATTATTGGCCAGGGAATGGAGCATATAGCAGAGTGAATTTTGCCGGAAGGAGTCACGACCATCATGAAAAAACGCTACAATCTGACAAACTTGGATTGCGCCCACTGTGCGGCAAAAATGGAAGACGCCATCAAAAAAATTGAAGGCGTCCGGGATGCTTCCGTTAATTTTATGACCCAGAAATTGATGGTGGAAACAGAAGAAGAAAAATTGGAAGAGATCATGGAAGAAGTGGTCCGGATTTGTAAAAAAATAGAACCGGATTGTGTAATCCATATGTAATACAGCAGGCCTTTGCATCTATAACACATGTGAGAGGCGGATGGATCATGAACCAAAAACAAAAAAGGACCCTTTACAGGATCCTTGCCGCTGCGCTGCTTTTTGGGGCGGCGATGGTAGTTCCCAGCCAGGGTGCGGTCAAGCTGGTGCTTTACCTGCTGCCTTATGCGGTCATTGGCTGGGATGTGCTTTGGCGGGCGGTACGGAATATTGCCCATGGCCAGGTATTCGATGAAAATTTCCTCATGGCTCTGGCTACAGTAGGGGCCTTCCTCACCGGCGAATACCCGGAGGGTGTGGCGGTAATGCTGTTTTATCAGATCGGAGAGCTGTTCCAAAGCTGTGCTGTGGGACGTTCCCGCCAGTCTATTGCCGCGCTTATGGATATCCGTCCGGACTATGCCAACATCCTGCGGGACGGGAAGCTGGAACAGGTCGATCCCGAAGATGTGACTGTGGGAGAAACCATTGTCGTAAAACCAGGAGAAAGGATTCCTTTGGATGGTACGGTGCTGGAAGGTAATTCTTCTCTGGATACCTCGGCCCTGACCGGAGAATCCATCCCACGGAACGCGGCTCCCGGCGATGATGTAATCAGTGGATGCATCAATCAGAGCGGGCTGCTGCGGATCCAGGTAACAAAGGCTTTTGAGGAATCCACAGTCTCCCGCATTCTGGACCTGGTGGAAAATGCCGGCAGCAAAAAAGCGCGTGCAGAGAATTTCATCACCCGTTTTGCCCGATACTATACTCCGGCGGTAGTGCTGGGCGCATTGGTGCTGGCAGTTGTTCCTCCACTGGTTCTGGGAGGAGGATGGAATCAGTGGATCCACCGTTCACTGATCTTTCTGGTTATCTCCTGTCCCTGTGCTTTGGTTATTTCCGTGCCATTAAGTTTTTTTGGTGGTATCGGAGGCGCCTCCCGGTGTGGTATACTGGTAAAGGGAGGCAATTATCTGGAAGCCCTGGCGGATACGGACATGGTGGTTTTTGATAAAACCGGTACCCTGACGCAGGGAACCTTTGCGGTGACCGGCGTATACCCCCGGGAAATGACAGAGGAACAGCTGGTAGAACTGGCGGCGCTGGCGGAATCCTTTTCCGATCATCCTATTTCCCACTCTCTGCGGCAAGCCTGCCAAACGCCGGTGGACAGTACCAGGGTTTCTGACAGCCGGGAGATTTCCGGTAAGGGGATCCAGGCACAGGTGGATGGAAAAACTGTCTGCGTTGGCAACGCTGTTCTGATGGAAGAATTGGGAATCCGGGTGGAAGCCGGCAAGCAGGCGGGAACAGTGGTTCATGTGGCGGTAGATGGCTGCTACGGGGGATCTATCATCATTTCCGATCAGGTAAAGCCGGATGCAGAACAGGCTATAGCGGAACTGAAAAAACTGGGAGTCCGCCGGACGGTCATGCTCACCGGAGACACCCGGGAAGTGGGAGAAGCCGTAGCTTCCCAGCTCGGCCTGGACGAAGTGCATGCGCAGCTGCTGCCGGCCGATAAAGTGGAACGGGTGGAAGAACTTCTGAAGCAAAAATCTTCCCGGGGACGGTTGGTGTTTGTCGGCGATGGCATCAACGACGCGCCGGTCCTCTCCCGGGCGGATATCGGAATCGCCATGGGCGGTCTGGGTTCTGATGCAGCCATCGAAGCCGCGGATGTGGTGCTGATGGATGATAAGCTGATTAAGATTGCAGACGCAATCCGAATTTCCCAGAGAACGCTGCGCATCGTCCGGCAAAATATCATTTTTGCCCTGGGAGTCAAGGGCGTGGTTCTTTTGCTGGGAGCCCTGGGAATGGCCAACATGTGGGAAGCTGTCTTTGCAGATGTGGGAGTTATGATCATTGCTATCCTCAACGCCACCCGGGCCTTGAAAATCCAAAACAGCTCGCGATAAGATGTGCGAATCTCCCTGGTACAAAACAACAGGGACCATGAGAAAAAGCAATGGAATCTGCGCATACTTCACGGCGGAAGGAAAGCCGATGGATCGTGTTTCGCCTGAGGATTTTTCTGGAGATATTCCATATTAAATACAGGAAATGAGGAAATAAACCCATGCTGACACTGGAACAAATCGTCTGGGATGTACCGGACGGGGGACATGTGCTGCGGGGGGTGGATCTTACCATCCCCGACGGAAAAACCGTGGTCATCACCGGCCCCAACGGCGGTGGAAAAACGACGATCGCCAAGATCATCGCAGGACTGGAAACCCCTGTCTCCGGGCGGATCCTTTTGGACGGGCAGGATATTACCGGCTTGGACGTTACCCAACGGGCCAAACTGGGAATCAGTTACGCCTTTCAGCAGCCGGTCCGTTTTAAAGGCCTGACAGTCCGGGATCTGGTAGAACTGGCGGCGGGAGACTCTCTTTCTGAGGATGAGCTTTGCCAGTTTCTCAGCCGGGTGGGACTGTGTGCGCGGGAATACATCGACCGTGAAGTGGACGGGACCCTTTCGGGAGGAGAAATCAAGCGCATCGAAATTGCTACCGTTCTGGCCCGCAACACCAAATTCACCCTTTTTGACGAGCCGGAAGCGGGAATCGACTTGTGGAGCTTTACCAACCTCATCGAAGTCTTTCGGGATATGCGTCAGTTTAACGGCGGTTCCCAGGTGATCATTTCCCACCAGGAACGGATTCTGGCTATCGCTGATGAAATCGTAGTGATCGCAGACGGCCAGGTAAAGGACCGCGGACCCCGGGCCAAAATTCTGCCTGGACTGCTGTCCGGGAATGCCCACTGCGTCCGCTGCCCGGGAAGAGAGGAGGTCCTGTAACCATGAATTCTACCACTGAAAAACTTTTGAAAATGGTTTCGGACTGGACCGGGACCTTTACAGACGCCTTCAGCATCCGGGAAAACGGACAGTGCGCAGGGCGGCGTTCCACACCCAATGTCCGCATTGAAGACAAAGCGGGACTGCCCGGGCTGGACATTCATGTTTTGCCCGGCACCCGGGGAGAACGCCTTTCCATTCCTGCCTGTGTCACCCACGGCGATGTGGATGATCTGGTATATAACGACTTCTACGTGGGAGAAGGCGCGGATATCACCATTATAGCCGGCTGTGGCGTCCATACTGAGAATGGGGAGCCGGCACGCCATAACGGCATCCATCGCTTTTTCCTGGGTAAGGGGGCGCGCGTCCGGTATGTAGAAAAGCACGTCGGTACCGGAAAGGGCTCGGGGATCCGTTCCATTGATCCGGTGACCGAGGCGGAACTGGAAGAAGGGGCTGTGCTGGAAATGGATACCACCCAACTGGGGGGTGTGGACCGGACATTGCGCAACACCAAGGCGAAGCTGGGACCGGGAGCCCGGCTGTATATCCGGGAACGTCTGCTGACCGAAGGGGATCAGCAGGCCCGAACAGACTTTGAGGTGGAGCTTAACGGCGATGATTCAGGAGTGGATCTGGTATCCCGCTCCGTGGCTAAGGGAAATTCCCGCCAGGAGTACCGCTCACGGATCATCGGCAATGCCCGCTGCACGGGGCACTCAGAGTGTGACGCCATCATTGCCGACAAAGGCGTGGTAGCCGCCGCCCCCGAGCTGGTGGCCAACCATGGGGACGCCGCTCTGATTCATGAAGCCGCTATCGGCAAAATTGCCGGAGAACAGCTGCTGAAGCTGCGGACTCTGGGGCTTACAGAAGAGGAAGCGGAGGCAAAAATTGTTTCGGGATTTTTGAAATAAAGAGGCGCTGAAAATCTGTAAACCGCGGGGGAGGTTTCTTCCGCGGTTTTTTTGCCGGGGATAAGAGAGAATAACAGAATATCCCGGCAAAATCTTGGTGGATTGTGTCCATTGTCCATTGACAAAAAAATCCACACAGGGTAATATAAAGGTTGTCAAACGTATGTTCTGAAACCCCTGGACAGAGGGCATCCAGTCCGGGTCAGATGCAGGGAAGGGTGTGTTTATGAGCGAAGAAAATCGTTTTCAGTTGGTGTCCCCCTATCAGCCCACCGGCGATCAGCCGGAAGCCATTGCCGCCCTTTCCAACAGCATTCTGGCGGGAAACCGGGAGCAGGTCCTGAAGGGCGTCACCGGTTCCGGCAAAACCTTTACCATGGCAAATATTATCCAGCAGGTCAATCGCCCCACTCTGGTGCTGGCCCACAACAAAACTCTTGCAGCCCAGCTGTGCAGCGAGTTCAAGGAATTTTTTCCTCACAATGCGGTGGAGTATTTCGTATCCTATTACGATTATTATCAGCCGGAAGCCTATATTGCGGCCACCGATACTTATATCGAAAAGGACAGTTCTATCAACGATGAAATTGAAAAGCTGCGTCACAGTGCCACATCCTCGCTTTCCGAGCGGCGGGATGTGATCATTGTGGCCAGTGTTTCCTGCATTTACACGTTGGGAGACCCCATTGATTACCGCAATATGGTGATCTCGCTGCGTACCGGCATGGAAAAGGACCGGGATGAGCTGATCCGCAAGCTGGTAGAGCTTCAGTATGAGCGCAACGACATCAATTTTGTCCGAAATAAGTTCCGGGTGCGGGGGGATGTGCTGGAGGTATATCCGGCTTATTCCAGCGACACCGCCATCCGCATTGAGTTTTTTGGCGATGAGGTGGAACGGATCGGGGAGATCAATACAGTCACCGGCGAAGTAAAGAATTTTGTCAGCCATGTAGCCATCTATCCGGCGTCCCACTACATCGTCCCCCGGGAGAGGATCCTCAAAGCAGTGGAAGAACTGCGTCGGGAGTGCGACCAGCGGGTACAGTGGTTCCGGGAGCAGGGGAAACTTATCGAAGCCCAGCGGATCGCTGAAAGGGTCAATTACGATATGGAAATGCTGCTGGAAGTAGGTTTCTGTTCCGGCATCGAGAATTATTCCCGGGTCCTTTCCGGGCGGGCGCCGGGGAGCACCCCCTATACCTTGCTGGATTACTTCCCGGAAGATTTTCTGCTTTTTATCGACGAATCCCACGTAACACTGCCTCAGGTGCGGGGCATGTACGGCGGGGACCGGTCGCGGAAAGAGACCCTGGTGGAGTATGGGTTCCGGCTTCCTTCCGCTCTGGACAACCGGCCGCTGAATTTTGACGAATTCCAGAGCAAGCTCAACCAGATCGTTTATGTCAGCGCCACGCCCGGTCCTTACGAGCGGGAACACAGCTCCGTGATGGTGGAGCAGGTGATCCGCCCCACCGGATTGTTGGATCCAGAAATTATGGTGCGGCCGGTGGAAGGACAGATCGATGACCTTATTGGAGAGATCAACCAGCGCACCGCCAAAAAGGAACGGGTCCTGGTGACCACCCTCACGAAAAAAATGGCGGAGGACCTGACCGATTATCTGGAAAAAACCGGAATCAAGGTGCGGTATATGCACCACGATGTGGACACCATCCAGCGGATGGAGCTGATCCGGGATTTGAGAAAAGGAGAATTTGACGTTCTGGTAGGAATCAACCTCCTGCGGGAAGGCCTGGATATTCCTGAGGTTTCTCTGGTGGCCATCCTGGATGCGGATAAGGAAGGCTTCCTGCGGTCTGAAACGTCTTTGGTCCAGACCATCGGCCGGGCGGCCCGCAATGCAGAAGGCAAGGTCATCATGTATGCCGATCAGGTAACAGAATCCATGGAACGGGCGATCAGCGAGACCTACCGCCGCCGGGAGATTCAACAGAGATATAACCAGGAGCATGGGATCACGCCCCGCACGATTCAGAAGGATATCCGGGAGATTCTGGAAATTTCCACCGGCGAGAGTGTGGAGAAAAAGACCAGAAGCAGAAGCATGTCGCCTCGGGAACGGGAGGCGCTGATCCAGAAGCTGACAGTGGAAATGCGCAATGCGGCCAAGATTCTGGAATTTGAGCATGCAGCCTACCTCCGGGACAAGATCAACCGGCTAAAGGCGGAAAAATAGGAACTTTGTCAGCGTAAGCAGGGAGGAGCAAAAGAATTTGGGCATGGATAAAATCGTCATTCGGGGCGCCCGGGAAAATAATTTGAAGAATATTGACCTGGAGATTCCCCGTGACAAGCTGATTGTCTTTACAGGTCTTTCTGGGTCGGGAAAGACCTCGCTGGCCTTTGACACGATTTATGCCGACGGACAGCGCCGGTATGTGGAGAGTCTGTCTTCCTACGCACGGATGTTTTTGGGACAGATGGACAAGCCGGATGTGGATTCCATAGAAGGATTGTCTCCGGCCATCTCCATCGACCAGAAGACCACCTCCAAAAATCCCCGATCCACCGTGGGAACAGTCACGGAAATCTATGACTATCTGCGGCTGTTGTATGCCCGCGTGGGAATTCCCCACTGCCCGGTCTGCGGACGGCCTATCCAGCAGCAGACGGTGGACCAGATCGTGGACAAGGTGCTCAGCCTGCCCCAGGGAACCCGGATCCAGGTACTGGCGCCGGTGGTGCGCCATCGGAAGGGGGAACATCAGAAAGAGTTCGATCATGCCCGCCGGGCGGGATACGTCCGCGTCCGGGTGGACGGCAATATGTATGATCTGACGGAAACCATTTCCCTGGAAAAAAACAAAAAGCACACCATTGAGGTCGTGGTGGATCGCTTGGTCATCAAGGAAGAGATCCGTTCCCGCCTGGCGGATTCCATAGAAACCGCCTCCGGACTGACGGGAGGATTGGCGCTGGTGGATGTTGTGGGCGGGGAGGAGATCCTTTTTTCCCAGAACTATTCCTGCCCCGACCATGATGATGTTTCCATTGAAGAACTGACTCCCCGGATGTTTTCCTTTAATAATCCCTTTGGGGCCTGTGAAAAATGTACGGGCCTGGGGTCGCTCCAGCAGGTGGATCCCGATCTGATCCTACAGAATAAGGAACTGTCCATTCAGGATGGAGCCATTCGGGTATCTGGCTGGAACTATGATGAGGGCGGCATCGGCCAGATGTATTTTCAGGGTCTTTCCCGTCATTACGGCATCCCGCTGGATGTGCCGGTAAAAGATCTTCCCAAAGAGCAGCTGGATATTATCCTGTACGGAACCAAAGGGGAGAAATTCCAGATGCAGCGGGAAAGCGGCAGCTGGAAGGGCTCCTATTATTCTGATTTTGAGGGGATCGTCAATAACCTGGAGCGACGTTACCGGGAAACCAACAGCGAGTACGCCCGTTATGAAATCTCCAATTATATGACCAGCGTGGAGTGCCCCCAGTGCCACGGGGACCGCCTCAAAAAAATTGTCCTGGCGGTAACGGTGGGCGGACTGAATATCGCCCAGCTTTGCCGGCTTTCGGTGCGGGGCGTCTATGAGTTTATGGACCGGTTGGAGCTGACTCCTTCCCAGCAGCTGATCGCCGGCCAGATCATCAAGGAGATCAAAAGCCGTCTGGGCTTTCTCGTCAACGTGGGATTGGATTATCTGACCCTGTCCCGCTCCGCAGGAACCCTGTCCGGCGGCGAAAGCCAGCGGATTCGTCTGGCGACCCAGATCGGTTCCTCCCTGATGGGGGTGCTGTATATTCTGGATGAGCCCAGCATTGGCCTGCATCAGCGGGATAATGACCGGTTGATCGACACCCTCAAGCATCTGCGCGATATGGGAAATACGGTGATCGTGGTGGAGCATGATGAGGACACCATGCTGGCTTCGGATTATATTGTGGATGTGGGTCCGGGAGCAGGAATCCATGGGGGAGAAATCGTCTTTGCCGGAACACCGCAGGAACTCCTGCGTGATGAAAGATCCATTACCGGGAAATACCTCAGCGGACGCCTTCGGGTTCCGCTGCCGGACATTCGCCGTCCCGGCAACGGAAATTTTTTGACAGTGGTAGGGGCGGAAGAAAATAATTTGAAAAACATCACTGTCCGGTTCCCCCTGGGCTGCTTTATCGCTGTAACGGGGGTGTCCGGTTCGGGAAAAAGTTCTCTGGTCAATGAGATCCTTTTCAAGAGTCTCAGTGGGACGCTGAACCGATCCCGGCTCCGGGCAGGCCGCCACAAAGAGATCCTGGGGATGGAGCATCTGGACAAGGTCATCGCCATCGACCAGTCTCCCATCGGACGGACGCCCCGTTCCAATCCCGCAACTTATACCGGCACCTTCAACGACATCCGGGAGGTGTTTGCCGCAACCAACGACGCCAAAATGCGGGGGTATAAGGCCGGACGCTTCTCTTTCAACGTCAAGGGCGGCCGATGCGAAGCCTGTGAGGGAGACGGCATCCTTAAAATTGAGATGCATTTTCTTCCCGATGTGTTTGTTCCCTGCGAGGTTTGCGGCGGACGGCGTTACAACCGTGAGACCCTGGAGGTTCGATACCGGGGAAAAAACATTTACGAAGTCCTGGAAATGACGGTGGAAGAGGGGCTCAAATTTTTTGAGAACCATCAAAAGATCCGCCGGAAGCTTCAGACCCTCTATGATGTGGGGCTGGGATATATCAAGATCGGACAGCCTGCCACCACCCTTTCCGGAGGAGAGGCCCAACGGGTGAAGCTGGCCACTGAACTGGCCAAGCGCTCCACCGGAAGAACGGTGTATATCCTGGACGAGCCTACCACCGGTCTCCATGCGGATGATGTGCGAAAACTGATCGAAGTGCTGCAAAAACTGGTGGAAACCGGTAATACTGTCATCCTGATTGAGCACAATATGGATGTGATCAAAACAGCGGATTATATTATTGATCTGGGGCCGGAAGGGGGAGACCGGGGCGGAGAAATCGTCTGCTGCGGCACTCCGGAAGAGGTAGCGGCCTGTCAGGCCTCCTATACCGGCCGGTATCTGAAAAAATATCTGGAAAAAGGGTAAAAAGCCCTTTACAGGAACTATACTTCTGTTGTATAGTTAAAATATTGGCAAGCTGGTTTTCCGTTGTGGGAGAACCGGACCCAATGACCAAAAGTTTGAAAGGAGCAACCACCATGGCAAAATATGTTTGCACCGTTTGCGGATTCATTTATGACGAGGCCGAAGGCTATGCCGACGGCGGTATTGCCCCCGGAACCAAGTGGGAAGACGTTCCTGAGGATTTTGTATGCCCTCTGTGCGGCGTCGGCAAGGATCAGTTTGAAGCGGAATAAGCGACAGCGGATCACAGGGCATGACCGGACAGGCGCCGGTCATGCCCTTGCGCTGTGTTTTGGGGAACTGAGCGTTCCCTATCCTTAGAAGAAGGAGCGACTATCATGGTTACTGAAATCAAACAAGGCATCTGGTCGGTGGGGGCGCTCAATCCTGCCATGCGGGTGTTCGATATTGTTATGTGCACGGAATACGGCACGTCCTATAATTCCTATCTGGTGCGGGGCAGCCGCAAAACGGCGCTTATTGATGCCTGCCACAGGTCTTTCTTTCCCCAGTACCTTGAGAATATCCGAAAGATTTGTCCGCCGGAAGAGATCGACTATATCGTTCTCAATCACAACGAGCCGGATCATACGGGAGCTTTGGCCGCGTTGCTGGAGGAAGTCGGTTCCGCTGCCATCTACACCACCCAGGCGGGCGCTCTGTATGTCCGGAATATCACCAACCGTACCGATCTGGACCTCCATGTGGTCAAGGAGGGAGAGGAATTGGATCTGGGAGGGAAGACCCTCCGGTTTGTGCCGGCTCCCTTCCTCCACTGGCCCGATTCCATGTTCACGGCACTGCCGGAGGACAAAATCGTCTTTACCTGTGATTTCCTGGGCGCTCATTACTGTGAGCCTTATGTCTTTGACCATGCCATGGCCTATCCTGCCAAGTATAAAGAGGCGTTCCGCGGGTATTACGATGCCATTTTCGGGCCCTTCAAAAAATATGTTCTGGCTGGATTGGACAAGCTGTCCGGGCTGGACTTTGATATGGTCCTCACCAGCCACGGCCCTGTGCTGACCCGTGGAGAAAAGGGCATGCTGGACTGGGCAATGGAGCAGTATCGCCAGTGGAGCGCCCCAACCTCCCGGGATAGGAAGCTGGTTCCTGTCTTTTACACCAGCGCCTATGGCAACACTCGTCTTCTGGCCCAGCGGATCGCCCAGGGTATCCGGGAAGTTTCCGGAGCGGAAGCGGAGCTGTATGATATTATTGACCACGATTTATGCAAGCTTTGCCAGCTGCTTAATGAAAGCGACGGCTTTGCCGTAGGCACGCCCACCATTAACCGGGATGCGGTGCTGCCGGTGTGGCAGCTTCTTTCCGGCGTTGATGCCATCGGCTGCCAGAAAAAGCCCTTTGTGGTCTTTGGATCCTACGGCTGGAGCGGTGAAGGCGTCCCCGGCGTGGCAGCCAGATTGACTTCCCTGCGCATGAAGCAGGTGGGTGAAGGGCTCAAGGTGACCTTTGTACCGACGCAGGAAGATTTGGACAAGGCGGAGGAACTGGGCCGCCAGCTGGGCCAGGCTGTTATGGGCTGAAATGTTTTGATGGGGACTGGTGGGGAAACCCGCCGGTCCCTGTAGTTTTGGTTGATATGGCGGGAAAAAAGTGATAAAATTATTCTATTATGGCATTGGGCAGGCCTGGGGATAAGAGAATATTTTTTCTGTTTCCCAGAGCCTGTGCCGTCCTATGGAAAAACCGCGGCGGAGACCGCTGAGGGAGGAAAAATTTGCAGGAAATGAAGGATAATCTGCTGGAGTATGCCCGGATGAACGAGCAGAAACAGTATGTGGAAAAGATACGGTCCCTGCTGCTGCAGGAAGGCGGGTCCCCGTTGGCTTACATCCACTCTTATGGATGCCAGCAGAATGTGGCGGATGGGGAGAAATTCGGCGGTATGCTGGCGGAAATGGGCTATGGCTTCACCCAGCTCCCCGAAGAGGCAGACCTGGTGCTGTATAATACCTGTGCTATCCGGGAAAACGCCGAGCAGCGGGTCTTTGGCAATGTGGGGGCGCTCAAGCCCTGCAAACGCCGTCGGCCCGATATGGTCATTGTGCTGGCCGGGTGCATGACCCAGCAGCAGCATGTGGCAGACAAGCTAAAAAGAAGCTATCCCTATGTGGATATTGTAGTAGGCACCAATTCCTGGGAAGAGTTTCCCCGGCTGCTTTATGAAAAGCTGGCCCTGGGGCGGCGCTACATCAAAGAAGGGGAGGAGCTTCAGAACGCTCCCGTGATCGAGGGGATCCCCCTGCGCCGGGAAGGGCGTCTGAAAGCGTGGCTGCCCGTCATGTACGGCTGCGATAATTTCTGTTCCTACTGTATCGTCCCCTATGTCCGGGGGAGGGAACGGAGCCGGCCCTGGCAGCTGATCCTGCGGGAAGCAGAGGAACTGGTTCGGGATGGCTGCCGTGAAATTACCCTTTTGGGACAGAATGTCAACTCTTACGGCAAGGGCCTGGCAGATTCCATCAATTTCGCGGAACTTCTGCGCAGGCTCAATGCCCTGCCGGGAGATTTCATCATCCGGTTTATGACGTCCCACCCCAAGGACTGCACCCGGGACCTGTTGGACGCCATGGCGGAGTGTCCTAAGGTGGAGCGTCACCTCCATCTGCCGGTGCAGTCAGGGTCTGACCGGATCCTGGCAGCCATGAACCGACGGTATACCGCCGGGCAGTATCTGGAACTGGTACGTTATGCCCGGGAACGGATGCCGGACCTGGCCTTCACCAGCGATATCATCGTGGGGTTCCCCGGAGAGACCCGGGAGGATTTTGAACAGACTCTGAAGCTGGTACAGGAAGTAGGATACGCCTCGCTTTTTACCTTCCTGTACTCCCGCCGGAGCGGAACGAAAGCGGAAACCATGCCGGACCCGGTGCCTGCGTCGGAAAAATCCCGATGGTTCCAGGAACTGCTGGTGGTGCAGGAGAAAATAGGGCAGAAGGTTTTGGAGGCTCATGTTGGTAAGACCCTCCGGGTCCTTCCCGAAGGGGTGGGACGTTCCGGACCCGGGACCCTTTCCTGCCGCACCTCCGGAAATATCATTGTGGAAGTCCCTGGAAAAGAAGAACTGGTAGGGAATTTCATGGATGTAGAGATTACCGAAGCCCTTAACTGGGCCCTGGCGGGCCGTCAGACAGATGGAAAGAAATAAAATTTGAGGAGGACATTACAATGGATATTATTGCTTTGACAAGGGATCTGGGCGCTCAGGTGCAGCAGTGTGACCAGTATCTGGCTTACCATGCAGCCAAAGATGCGGCAGACGCTGATCAGGAACTGCAGAATATGATCGGGGAATTCAATCTGAAAAAAATCAGCCTCAGCACAGAGATCCAGAAGGAAGACCGTGACACCGACAAACTGGCCTCGCTGAATGAAGAGGTCCGCAGTCTCTATTCTCAGATCATGGAGAAACCCACCATGGCCGCGTTCAACACCACCAAAAACGAGCTGGACCGGGTGCTCAACTTTATGCAGCAGATCCTGGTAAACGCCGCCAACGGCGAGGACCCCTATACTGTGGAAGAAGAAATTTCCTGCGGCGGAGACTGCTCCGGCTGCTCCGGCTGCCACTGATTACCGGCAATACCATTCCCCAAGGAGGACAACAGGATGACCCAGCCTGTGGACAGAAGCCAGCTTTCCCCCATGATGCAATATTACATGGAACTGAAGGACAAGCACAAGGACCATCTGCTTTTCTTCCGCCTGGGGGATTTTTATGAAATGTTCTTTGACGACGCCCTGCTGGCGTCCCGGGAACTGGAACTTACCCTCACCGGCCGGGACTGCGGCTTGCCGGAACGGGCGCCCATGTGCGGCGTCCCCTACCACAGTGTGGAAAATTATATTGCCCGGCTGATTAAAAAAGGCTATAAGGTAGCCATCTGTGAACAGCTGGAGAATCCTGCCCTGGCCAAGGGAATGGTCAAGCGGGATGTTATCCGGGTGGTGACTCCGGGTACCCTGGTGGAATCCAGCATGCTGGATGAGGGAAAGAACAATTATATTTGCTCCATCTTCTGGTCTGCGGAAGGGGTGGGGTTGTCTTTTGGCGATATTTCCACCGGCGAAATGAACGTTACCCAGCTTTCCGGAGAAGATGACACTAAACTCATTGGCGAACTTGCCAAATTTCAGCCCAATGAGATCATCTTTAATGCTGCTTTTCTGGACCGGCGGGAAGCGGCGGAATTTATCCGGGAAAAATTATGCTGTACCGCGGACCTGATGGAGGAGGACGCCTTTGAGACCCGGGCGGCCCAGGCTGCGGTCCTGCACCAGTTTGGTGCCCGGAGCCTGCTGGACCTGGGGCTGGAAGGAATGCCTTTGGCTACCGCCTCCCTGGGCGGGCTGCTGGCTTATCTGGCCCAGACCCAGCGTACCGGTCTGGAGCGGATCCAGAGCATTACTCTTTATTCCCAGCAGCAGTATATGAATCTGGATGCCGCCGCCCGGCGGAATCTGGAGCTTACCGAGACCATGCGGACCCGGGAGAAAAAAGGAACCCTGCTGTGGGTTCTGGACAAAACAAAAACCTCCATGGGGAAGCGCCTGATCAAAGCGTGGGTAGAGCGTCCCCTCCTTTCACCGGCGGTCATTACCCGGCGCCTTAATGCGGTGGAAGAACTGACCCGCAGCAGCATTCTGACCTCGCAGGTGACTGCTCAGCTTTCCGGAATCTATGATATGGAACGGCTGATGACCAAGATCGTTTACGGCAACGCCACCCCCAGGGATTTGACGGCCCTTGGAGTCACCATGGACAAGCTTCCTGCCCTCCGGGAGATGCTGGGCGAAGTGCGGTGCGACGACCTTCAGGAGATTTATACCAAAATTGATCCCCTGGAGGATATGTGCCGGCTGATTTCCCAGGCTATTTGCGACGAACCGCCCATCACCCTCAAGGATGGCGGTGTGATCCGGCAGGGGTATCATCAGGAGCTGGACGATTTGCGGTACACGTCGGACCATACCAAGGAGATCATTGCTTCCATTGAAACCAAGGAACGGGAAAAAACCGGCATCAAAAACCTGAAAATCGGCTACAACAAAGTCTTCGGATACTACATAGAGGTGACCCGATCTTACCAGAATCTGGTGCCGGAAGAATATATCCGCAAGCAGACCCTCTCCGGCTGTGAACGGTATATCACCCAGGAACTGAAGGATCTGGAGGCCAAGGTGCTGGGAGCGCAGCAGCAAATTATTGAACTGGAAGCCCGGCTTTTTGAAGAGGTGCGGGAGCAGATCAGCGGACAGCTGGCCCGGATCCAGACAACAGCAGCGGCAGTGGCCCGTCTGGATGTACTGTGCAGCTTTGCCACCGTGGCGCTGCGCGGCAACTATGTGCGGCCCGTTGTGGATGTTTCAGACGAAATCGTCATTACCGATGGCCGCCATCCGGTGGTGGAAGAGATCCTCAGCGGCGTGCCCTTTGTTCCCAACGATACCCGGCTGGACAACGGAGAGAACCAGATTGCTGTGATCACCGGCCCCAATATGGCGGGTAAATCCACCTATATGCGGCAGGTGGCTTTAATTACCCTGATGGCTCAGATCGGGTCCTTCGTTCCCGCCAAGTATGCCAAAATCGGCATTGTGGACGCAATATTCACCCGGGTGGGCGCGTCGGATGACCTGTCCACCGGTCAGTCCACCTTTATGGTGGAGATGAGCGAAGTGGCGGCCATCCTGCGGCATGCCACCGCCAAAAGCCTGCTGATCCTGGATGAGATCGGCCGGGGCACCTCCACCTTTGACGGGATGAGCATTGCCCGGGCGGTCATCGAATACATCGCAGATAAAAAACGGTTGGGGGCAAAAACCCTTTTTGCCACCCATTATCATGAACTGACCGTTCTGGAGAGCACCATTCCCTGTGTTAAAAACTATAATGTGGCAGTGAAGAAACGGGGAGACGAGATCACCTTCCTTCGGAGGATCCTTCCGGGAGGGGTGGATGACAGCTACGGCATCGAAGTATCCAAGCTGGCGGGGATTCCCCAGTGGATTATAACCCGGGCTTTTGAGGTGCTGAAGGACCTGGAAGCAGGACAGGCAGTGGAGGATGCCAAAATCTCCACCCGGGTCAAAAAGAAAGATGAGGATTCCCAGCAGATGTTTTTTGTGGATGAGGGAATGGAGTTGGTGAAGAAGCGTATCAAGGATACGGATGTCAACACCATCAGCCCTCTGGAAGCGTTGAACCTGCTTTATGAACTGAAAAAAATCCTGCACTAATCTGTGAAAATCATGATCATACGGTAACGACCGAAAACGCCGGGGAGGAAAACACCGTTGGCCAGAATCAATGTATTGGACAAAAAAACAGCGGAACTAATTGCGGCGGGCGAGGTGATCGAGCGTCCCTCATCGGTGGTAAAGGAGCTGGTAGAAAACGCCATAGACGCAGGCTCCCCATCCGTTACTGTGGAGATCCAAAACGGGGGGATCCGGTATATCCGGGTCACCGACAGCGGCTGCGGTATCCTGAGGGAGGATGTGCCCAGGGCATTTCTTCGTCACGCCACCAGCAAAGTGGCGTCCCAGGAGGATCTGTACCGGATCGGTACCCTGGGCTTTCGGGGAGAGGCGCTGGCTTCCATCGCGGCGGTGGCCCATGTGGAGCTGCTGACCCGCACCGCTGAAGAACCTCTGGGCACCCGTTATACCATTGCCGGCGGCGATCCGGGAATGGTGGAAGAGGCAGGATGCCCGGTGGGGACCACTGTCTTGGTACGGGATCTTTTTTACAACGTTCCCGCCCGGATGAAATTTCTGAAAAAAGATGTTACAGAAGGCAACGCCATTGCCGCCCTGATGGACCGTTTGGCCTTGTCTCACCCGGAAATTTCCTTCAAGCTGATTCGGGAAGGGCAGATGAAGCTTCATACTCCCGGAGACGGTAAGCTGTTGTCTGCAGTCTATGCCGTGTATGGGGGAGATTTTGGAGGCGGTCTCATCCCCGTGGAATGTTCACAGGGCGGTCTGACGGTTTCCGGCTTTATTTCCAAGCCGGAGAAAGCCCGCGCCACCCGCAGCATGGAGCATTTTTTTATCAACGGCCGGTATATCCGCAGCGTTACCATGCTCTCCGCCCTGGAGGAAGCCTACCGGAACAGTATGATGAGCGGAAAATTTCCCGGTTGTGTTCTGGGGGTTACCCTTCCCTGTGGGATGGTGGATGTCAATGTGCATCCCGCCAAACTGGAAGTAAAGCTATCGGATGAAAAAATCCTGTTTGATGCAGTTTATAACGCCTGCAAAGGCGCTTTGGCACGTCTGGATAACACGGTCCAGGCAGCCGACACAAGCCGCCGGTATGCTGAACGTACGGAGCTGCCGCCGCAGAAACAGCAGCCGGTTCGGGCAAATCCATTCCGAGCCCCGCAGCGGATGACTGCCGAGGAATACCGGAAACTTCCCTTTGAAAAAGGAAAAAAAGCCGATCTCACCCCGGCAGCCCCCAGTGTGTCTTTGGAAAAGGCAATAGCTGCCCAAAAGAAAAAGGGAGAAGAGGTTCCATCAGGAATTTCAACCATGAACCGGAGCGGTTCAAATTCTCCGGTAACGGCGTCTTTGCAGCCCCCAAAGGAACGTTCCGGAAAGATGACGCTTGCAGACCAGGATCCTTTGAGATTGTATCAGTCCCAACTCCGCCAGGATCGGCTGCCGCCAGAAAAAACAGTGCCAGCCCCACCTGCTTCAGAGACAGCTTCTGTTGGGCACAGGGCAACGGCGACACCTGCCGGAGACAAACAAAAAACTCTGGAAGAGCCGCAGACCCGATTGGAAGGCACCCCAGAACGCCCGGTACGCCTGATTGGAGAGGTTTTTCAGACTTATCTGTTGGCGGAACGAGAGGGAGAACTTCTTTTGATCGACAAACATGCCGCCCATGAACGGATTTTGTTTGAAAAATTAAAGGAAGCCCATCGGTCCGGAGAGGTTTCACGGCAGGTACTTCTGGCGCCTCTTCGGGTTTCCCTTCCCAAGGACCGCTATGATGCAGTCCTCCAGAATTTGTCCCTTTTGGAGAAGGCGGGCTTTGCGGCAGAAGATTTTGGTGATGGATCCGTTTTGGTTCGGGAGATTCCGGCCGTTTTAGACATGGCGCAAGTGGAAAATATGATGGAGGAGATTGCCGAGATGCTCCTCCGGGGATACAGCCGTCTGGATTTGGAAATTTATGATGAATTGTATCATTCAATTGCCTGTAAGGCAGCTGTAAAGAGTGGATACTTTACAGGTGAGCAGGAGGCCCGGGAACTGGTAGCATTTCTTCAGAATGATTCTGCTATCCGCAATTGTCCCCATGGCCGGCCGGTAATGATCGCCATGAAAAAAAGAGAATTGGAAAAGATGTTTGGGCGGGCCCTGTAATGAACCTTGCTTCAATAGAAGATTGAAGCTGTCGGATAACTTTTAATTGAAAGAATTCTAAAGAAACAGGAAAGGAGGGAGAGGCGCTTGAAACAGGAAGACCGCATCCCCCTCCTTGTTGTGGTAGGACCTACCGCTTCGGGCAAAACCGGACTTTCCATCCGTTTGGCCAAGACGCTGGACGGGGAAATTATTTCCGCCGACTCCATGCAGACCTATCGTGAAATGAGTGTGGGGACAGCGAAACCAACCCCGGAGGAACAGGAAGGGATCCCTCATCACTTAATTGACGTGCTGGAATTAAGCGAGAGCTTTTCTGTTGCACAGTATGTGGAGCAGGCAAGAGAAGCAATTTGCGAGATTCAGGGCAGAAGCAAACTCCCTATTGTGGTGGGAGGAACCGGACTGTATGTAAACGCGCTGGTTGACCATATCAGCTTTTCTCCTGCTGCTTCCGATGAAACGCTGCGGGAAGAGCTGCGCGCTTTGGCACAGGAGCAGGGGAATGCCGCTGTTCTGGAGATCCTGCGGAAGATTGATCCTGAGACTGCCTCCGGACTTCACGAAAACAATCTGGGACGGGTGATCCGTGCCATTGAGGTGTACCGGACCACGGGCATTACCATGTCCGAACAGGTGCGCCGTTCCCGGGAAGAGCCGTCACCGTATGATCTGTGTATGATCGGCCTGAATTATGAAGACCGGTCTGTTCTTTATGACCGAATCGGCCAGCGGGTGGATCAGATGCTGCGGGACGGGCTGTTGGAAGAAGCGCGGCGGGTTCTGAACAGTCCGCTGTCTGTAACGGCTGCCCAGGCCATTGGCTATAAGGAGCTGAGAGGTTATTTTGATGGGACATGCTCCCTGGAAGAAGCAACGAAAAACATTAAGCGTGAGACCCGGCGCTATGCCAAAAGGCAGCTTACCTGGTTCCGGCGGGATCAGCGAATTCAGTGGATTCTGTGCGACCGGGAGGGAAGCGGAGAAGCAGTGGCCCGTCGGGCATTGGAAATCGTTGACCAATGGCGTGAAAGGATGAACGAGGGAGAGGAGGCGCCTAAATGAAAAACGGCATGGTCCGTTTCATTTCGGTGGTACTCATTCTGTTTCTGACAGTTTATGCTGGGTGGCAGACATACCGGTTCTTTTTTGCCGGATATAAGACGGAAACAGCAGCGGGGTTTGAGGTGGCGCGTTCCATTACGACCAGAGGCATTCTGGTGCGCACGGAGACCCCTATCCAACAGAACGTTTCTGGGGTAGTTCATTACCTGGCCAGAGAGGGTTCCAAATTTGTCTCCTCCACTCCCCTGGCGGAGGTGTATTCCTCTCAGGAAGAAGCGGATGCCGCCAACCTGCGGGCAAATCTGGAAGAGGAACGCAGCTTGCTGGACAGCATCCGGGAAAGCACCAATACGGAGCAGGTACAGGATTTGGAGATCCTTAACGGAGACATTACCATGGCGCTGACGGAACTGAACCGAAGCGCCTGCTATTCCGATCCCTCTCAGGCAAAAGCCCTGAGAATGACGCTGACGGAAAAATTTACCCGAAAACAGCTGATTACCGGTGAGACTACCGCACAGGAACTGGAGGAGCGGTCTGCCCAACTGGCGGCTCAGATGCCAAGTCTGCCGCAAAGCAGCAAGGTGTATTCCTCTCAGGCCGGATATTTTTCCCGGTTTGTAGATAACAATGAGGCGTTGTTTATACCGACAATGCTGGACGGACTTACCAGCAGTACCATCGAAGAACTGGCCTCCCGGGAATACCCCTATAACAATGAGGCCTTCGGCAAAAGCGTTACCGATTTTGCCTGGTATTATGCTACCACAGTAGCCTTGGAAGATGCGGCTCTGTTTGTGCCGGGAACACAGGTGACCCTTTCTTTTGTAGGGGGAAGCCACACCCCTGTAAGTGGAACCGTTGACCGGCTTACGGAGGAACCGGAGAATGATCGGGCGGTGGTGATTATCCGCAGCACGGAAATCAGTTCAGATACCGTTTCCCGCCGGACAGCTTCCATCAAAATCGGTTTCAGCAATTATAAGGGAGTCCGTTTCAGCAAAAAGGCGCTGCGGATTGTAGACGGCCAAAAGGGAGTCTACATCAAGGCAGGATATGATATTCAGTTCCGTTTGGTGGATATCGTCTACACCGGAAAAGATTTTTATCTCAGCCGGATGGAGTACAACAGTGAGTCGTATCTCAACATGTTTGAAGAAGTGATCGTGGAGGGGACGAATCTGTATGACGGAAAACCTTTGCAGTAGGGAACAGGTAGCAGAAAATATCAAAAGAATTCGTGAAGCCATGGCGGAAGCAGCTGTTTCTGTGGGGCGCTCTCCCGAAGCCATTTCCCTGATGGCGGTGACCAAAACGGTCCCACCCCAGTTGGTGAACGCGGCCGCAGATTGCGGAATCCGGCTTTTTGGAGAAAATCGGGCGCAGGAGCTGCGGGATAAATATGAATCTTATGTTTTTGACCGCAGCCGGATCCATTTCATCGGCACCCTCCAGTCCAACAAAGTCCGTTTGATTGCCGATAAGGTTTGCTGTG
The DNA here is from genome assembly GCA_949285935.1 of uncultured Oscillospiraceae bacterium. Lineage (GTDB taxonomy): Bacteria > Bacillota > Clostridia > Oscillospirales > Ruminococcaceae > Angelakisella. The sequence continues at coordinate 10,368 of CASEAH010000097.1, read as the reverse complement.
TGGAGTCGGTGAACAGTTTGAGTCTGGCAAGGGAAATCGACCGACGTGCCGCAGGGCTGAATACGATCCTGGACATACTCCTGGAAGTGAATGTGGGGGATGAGACGACAAAATCCGGAATGGCGCTGCAGGAGGTGCCGTTTTTGGCGGAGGAAGCCGCCGCTTTGTCCCATATTCGGGTCAAAGGTTTGATGTGTATCCCTCCCGCAGGTTGTAAAGTATTGGAAACAGAGAGATATTTTGACCAAATGTACAAATTGTTTGTTGACATAAAGCACAAAAAAATAGATAATATCAGTATGGAAACTTTGTCTATGGGGATGTCCGGTGACTATGCCTGCGCCATCAGGCATGGTTCCACGCAGGTGCGCATCGGCACTGCGATTTTTGGCCGGAGAGACTACCGCTGAATCATAGAGAATCGGAGGACTGCACAATGGGCTTTATGGACAAGTTCAAAGGGTTTATGGGCCTGCCCGATGACGAGTATCTGGAAGATGAGGAAGAAAAAGAATACCAGGAACCGGAAGAACGGGATGGATACGGCAGCAGCTATGACGAATATGAAGATGAAAGCCATGGCATGCCCCGCACCGGAAGCGGACTTTTTACCGACAGCACATCCGGACTGGATTCCCTGGGACGCTCGGACAAAGACAATAAGGTCGTCAATATCCATGCCACCACCCAACTTCAGGTGGTGCTGGTGAAGCCGGAACGCTTTGAAGATGCCAGCAGCATTGCCGATCATCTTAATGCCAAGAGGACAGTCGTGCTGAATCTGGAATCTACCAGCCGGGATATTTCCCGCCGTCTGGTGGATTTTCTAAGCGGTGTGGCCTATGCCAACGGCGGCCAGATCAAAAAAGTAGCCAATGCCACCTTTATCATTACCCCGTATAATGTGGGTGTTACCGGAGACTCGCTGCTGGACGAGCTGGAGAGCAATGGCGTTTACTTCTAACCGGGAGGATCAGCTCCTTTTGTCCCGTTTGGAGGATCTGTGCGCCGGGGCGGAAAATCGTTACAGAACATCATTCCTTGGCTTTCTGGACGAGCGGCAGAGGAAGCTTTGTACTGACGCCCTGAAATATCGCGGTGTGCCCTTTCGCTTTTTTGGCGGTTATGAAGATGCAGAACGTACTTTTCTGGGACTGTCGCCCCAGGAGGAGATTCCCGATGAGGAATTCCCTCTGGAGTGTGTATGCTTGTCCTTCCGGGAATGCGATGCGTTGACCCATCGGGATATTCTGGGATCTCTGATGGGGCTGAATATCAAACGGGATACCATTGGCGATATCATTGTAGAACCAGGAAAGGCCCTGGTATTCCTGACCGCTGCTGTCGTCCCGGTGGTGATGGGGGAACTGTCCAAAGTGGGACGCAGCGGTGTGCGCTGCAGCCGGATCCCTTGCGCAGAAGTTTCGGTGACGCGGAAGTTTCAGGAGTTGAGTGGGACCATCACCTCCCTTCGACTGGACTGTGTGGTTTCTTTTCTGACCAAGGCTTCACGAAGCGAGGCGGCACGCCTGATTGCTGCCGGTAAGGTTGCTCTGGACGGGCTCCCGTCCGAAGATCCTGACCGGCAGCTATGGGAAGGCTGTCGGATCTCCATCCGGGGAATGGGGAAATTTATTTACGATGGCCAAAATGGTTTGAGTAAAAAAAACAGGCTGCGGGTGCTCTTCCGCAGATATATTTAATTCAGTGCAGGGGGTCAAAGCATGAATATTCCGGAAGATTTTTTTGACGTTGCATTCGGAAAGTCCGTTGCGTTTGGATATAAAACCGAAGATGTGGACGAGTTTGTAACCAAGGCCATTCAGATCATCAAGGAACTGAATGAAGAAAACGAAGAACTCCAGCAGAAGATGGAGGTGTTGGCCTCAAGCCTGGAAAAATACCGGGAGGATGAGGACAGCCTCCGGTCTGCCCTCATTGGTGCGCAGAAGCTGGGAGACAGTATTCTCAAAGATTCCCGCAGCAAGGCGGAAATTATCCTCCGGGATGCCACTACCAAAGCGGAACATATTGTGGAGGATGCCCATACCCGTCTGGAACTGGAAAAATCTGAACTGGAAAGAGTCAAGATTGAAGCCAGCCAGTTCAAGGAAAACCTTCTGGCCATTTACAAGAGCCATTTGGATGTGATTATGCACATTCCTTCTCAGGAAGGGGCTAAAAAGCGTGCTGAGACCCAGCCCGCGGCAGAAGAAGCCCCTCAGAATCCTCCCGAACCGGTTGCTGCCCAGGTTCAGACAGAACCCAAAACAGCGGCTGCGGAACCTGTAGCCGCCTCCAGCCCGGTATCGGCCTTCGAGGAGGAAGAGAATGTGCGGCCCTTTGTCCCGGCCCGGCAGGCAGCCGCGGCCAAACCCTCCATTCAGTTGGAGGTGATGGATGACGAGCCGGAAGAGGAGGAAGAAATCAGTCCCGCTGTTTCCAGCTTCAGCAATAAGATCGACCGGATTATTTCTCAGCCGTCTCAGCAGCGGCACCTGATTTTTGGCGATGATGAAGAAGAGGAAGAAGAAAAGCCTCTTGCGCGTACTGGGAAAAAGGCAAAATCCATTGTCAGCTCCAAATTTGGAGTGCTGAAGTTTGGGGACTCCTTTGATTTGGAGGAAGACTGAGAGCCTTCCAGCCAAAAACGACAGCTTGTGGAAGCAAATTTTTCATATAGTAGGAGAGTAATGTAACATGGCCCAAGATTACAATGCGACACTGAATCTGCCGCAAACCGACTTTCAGATGCGAGCCGGCTTGCCCAAAAAGGAGCCTGCCATGCTGGCGGATTGGGAAGAACGGAAGCTTTACGAGCAGATCATGAAGCATAATGAGGGGAAGCCTCAGTATGTTCTTCACGATGGCCCTCCCTATGCCAACGGCAACATCCATCTGGGTACTGCCATGAACAAAGTGCTGAAGGATATTGTGGTCCGGTCCAAAAATATGATGGGCTACCAGTCCCCCTATATTCCGGGATGGGATACTCACGGACTGCCCATCGAGCGCAAGGCCATTAAAGAACTGGGATTGACAGAAAATTTCACCAAGCTGGAACTGCGCCAGAAGTGCCGGGAATTTGCCCTCCACTATGTGGATGTCCAGCGGGAGGAATTCAAGCGCCTTGGCGTATTGGGGGATTTTGAGCATCCCTATCTGACCCTTCAGCCCGAACTGGAGGCGGAACAGATCCGCATTTTTGGCGCCATGGCTAAAAAAGGGTATATCTATAAAGGGCTTAAGCCTGTTTACTGGTGCACCGATTGCCACACCGCGCTGGCGGAGGCTGAAATCGAATATGCTGAGGATCCCTGTGATTCCATCTATGTTAAATTCAAGGTGGTAGATGATAAGGGCGTCCTTAAGGCATTGGGCTGTGATCCCGATAAGACCTATATGGTCATCTGGACCACCACCACCTGGACTCTTCCCGGCAACCTGGCCATTTGTGTTGGACCGGCTTACGATTACTGCGCAGTACATGCCAACGGGGAATACTATATTATGGCCCGGGAACTGGTGGAATCCACCATGAATGCCGCTGGCATTACAGAATATGAGATTTCCGATACGGTTTTGGGTAAAGAACTGGAATACATCATCTACCGTCATCCTTTCCTGGACCGGGTCTCTCCCGTAATTGTGGGCGACCATGTTACGCTGGACAGCGGTACCGGATGCGTCCATACCGCTCCCGGCCATGGTGTGGAAGACTTTGAGGTCTGCGTCAATCATTATCCTGAGATTCCCGTGGTGGTTCCGGTGGACAGCGCCGGTGTGCTTACCGCTGAGGCCGGTCCTTTTGCCGGACTTAAAACGGATGATGCCAACAAGGCTATCGCCAAACACCTTCAGGAAACCGGCAGCCTGTTTGCGCTGGAAAAAATCATCCACCAGTATCCCCACTGCTGGCGCTGCAAAAATCCCATCCTCTTCCGGGCAACCGAACAGTGGTTCTGCTCCATTGACGGCTTCAAGGAAGATGCGCTCAAAGCCATCAAAGATGTGAAGTGGATCCCGGGCTGGGGTGAAAATAAAATTACCGGCATGGTGGAGAACCGCAGTGACTGGTGTATTTCCCGTCAGCGCAGCTGGGGTGTTCCCATCCCGGTGTTCTACTGCGACGACTGCGGCAAGTATGTGGTGGATGATGAAACGATTGAGGCCGTTGCCCGGCTCTTTGGCGAAAAGGGATCGGATGCATGGTACTCCATGGAGGCAGAAGAGATCCTTCCCAAAGGCTACAAATGTCCCCACTGCGGTGGCTCCCATTTCACCAAAGAATCCGACATTATGGATGTCTGGTTTGACAGTGGCAGCACCCACATGGGCGTCCTGAATGAAAAGCGTGGCCTGAAATGGCCTGCCGATTTGTATCTGGAAGGTCACGACCAGTACCGCGGCTGGTTCCAGTCCTCGCTGCTGACCGCAGTCGCAACCAAAGGCACCGCCCCTTACAAGGCGGTCTGCACCCATGGCTGGGTCGTGGACGGTGAAGGCCGCAAGCAGTCCAAATCTTTGGGCAACGTCAATGCCCCCGAAGACATTATCAAAGATTACGGTGCCGATATCCTGCGGCTGTGGGTCGCTTCTTCTGATTACCACTCTGATGTCCGGGTCTCTTTTGACTACATCAAGCAGCTGTCTGAGGGCTACCGCAAAATCCGGAATACCGCCCGCTATATTTTGGGTAACATTCATGACTTTGACCCCGATACGCAAAGCGTCCCGGTTGAGCAGATGCCGGAGATCGACCGCTGGGCCATTGCCAGGATGCAGCAGCTGCTGGAAAAATCCATAAAAGCCTATAATGACTTTGACTTCTACCTGATTTACCACGCAGTGCACAATTTCTGCTCGGTGGATATGTCCAGCTTCTACCTGGATGTACTGAAGGATCGGCTGTATGTGGAAAAGAAGGACGGACACCTCCGCCGCAGTGCCCAGACAGCCATTTATACCATCCTGCGCCAGCTGACGCTGATGCTGGCGCCTATCCTGCCTTTTACCGCCGAGGAAATCTGGAAATACCTCCCGGACAGCAAGGATTACGAAAAGTCTTCGGTAATGCTCAATGATATGCCTGCTCCCTGTATGGAACTGGCGGCAGAAGACTTTATGGCCAAGTGGGACCGTATCCATGCGATTCGGGATGACGTTAACAAAGCTTTGGAGCTTGCCCGCGCCGAGAAGGTCATTGGCAAATCCCTGGAGGCTCAGGTTACCCTCCATTGTGATGGAGAGCTGATGGAGTTTGTCCGTGGTATCCAGTCTGATCTTCCCACACTGTTCATCGTATCCTCTGTGGAGCTGACCGCCGAGGGCGAAGGAGCCCATAAGGGGGATGTAGAGGGACTGTCTGTGGATGTAAGTGCTGCCAAGGGCGAAAAATGTGAGCGGTGCTGGATTTACAGCGATACAGTGGGAGCGGATGCGCAGCATCCTACCCTGTGTGCACGCTGCGCCAGCGTCCTGTCCCAGGGCTGAGCAAAACCATAACATCGGAATGCAGTCTGCCTGTTCTGCGGGCGGACCGCACTCCGATGTTCCCTTTATTATTCGGCGTTTAAAAATTCGATATTCATCAATAAAACGGAGTAGAAATATATGGTGATACCCGCATTGACTCTGGGCGTGTCAGCTGTCCTGGTGCTGATCGATTTTTTCATTAAACAGTGGGCCCAGACAGTTTTGCAGCCAGTTACGCAAATCCAGCTGATTCCCAATGTGCTCAGCCTTTATTATCATCAGAATTATGGCGCCGCCTGGGGAATTTTTCAGGGAAAGCGATGGTTTCTTCTGGCTATCACTGCGGTGGTACTGGGAGGCCTGATCGCAGGTGTATTGTTGAAAAAATTTCAGGGCCGGGTCATGCTGACTGCCATGTGTCTGATTATTGGCGGTGGGGTGGGTAACCTGATAGACCGTACCTTCAATCCTGGCGGCTATGTGGTGGACTATATCTATTTTGAGCCAATCAACTTTCCTATTTTTAACTTCGCTGACTGCTGTGTAGTTTGCGGAACCTTTCTTCTGGCTTTTTATATTCTTTTCTGGGAAGGGAAAGCGGCAAAAAGCATTTCCCAGGAACAATCTGATCTGCCGGAGATAAATGGGGAAGAACAGCCATGAAGGAATATCGGTTGACCATTGGTACTGATGAAGAAGGAAGCCGTCTGGATAAGGCAGTGGCGGAGCGGATTCCTGAACTTAGCCGGTCCGCGGTACAAGCGCTGTGCAAAAGCGGCAATGTTCTTATGAATGGCCGCCCTCAGGACAAAAATGCTTCTGTAAAAGCCGGCGACGAAATTTTGGTACAGGCTCCGGATCCGCAGCCCATGGATGCCACAGGGGAAGATATCCCTTTGGAGATTGTCTATGAAGACGACGATCTTCTGGTGGTAAACAAGCCCAAAGGAATGGTGGTTCATCCCGCAGCAGGCAATTATACCGGAACTTTGGTGAATGCGCTGCTTTATCATTGCGGCGGATCGCTATCGGGAATCGGCGGGGTGATCCGGCCGGGTATCGTCCATCGGATCGACAAAGATACCAGCGGACTGCTGATTGTTGCCAAAAATGATACAGCTCACCAGGCCCTTTCAGAACAGATAAAGGCACATACCTTTACACGTGAATATGCAGCGGTAGTACATGGACATTTTAAAGAACAGGCTTTTACGGTGAATGCTCCTGTGGGGCGCAGCCAGACAGATCGGAAAAAAATGTGCGTTACCGATCACAACTCCCGTCATGCTGTTACCCATGTGGAGGTTTTGGAAGAACTACCCGGTTTTTCCTATATTAAATGCCGGCTGGAAACCGGAAGAACGCATCAGATTCGGGTCCATATGGCCTATTTGGGGCATCCTGTGGCCGGCGACCGGGTCTATGGCCCCAGAAAAAGCCCGGTGGATACGCAGGGACAGTGTCTGCATGCGCGGACCATCGGCTTCCGTCATCCCGTTACAGGGGAATGGATGGATTTTACTTCACAGCTGCCGCCTTACTTTGAGGCGTTATTGCAAAAGCTGCGCAGCCAACAGCGGTAATTCAAGGAGGAAATGACTTTATGAATGCACAGGACAAACGCGATCTCCAACGCACCGCAAATCAGGTGAGAAAGGGAATTATTGAAGAGGTATACGCGGCACAGTCCGGACATCCGGGCGGAGCTCTTTCCATTGCCGATGTGATCACCTACCTGTATGAAAAAGAACTCCGCATCGATCCTGCCAACCCTCACTGGGAAGATCGGGATCGGCTGGTGCTTTCCAAAGGACATGTTTGTCCGGCGCTGTATGCGGCTCTGGCAATTCGCGGCTACTTTCCCTGGGAAGAACTCAAAACCTTCCGCAAAGTGGGTTCCCGCCTCCAGGGGCATCCGGATCTCAACAAGCTTCCCGGTATAGATTTTTCTGCCGGAAGCCTGGGACAGGGAATGTCCGCCGCTGTAGGTATGGCGCTCGCAGGCAAGCTGGGGAAAAAGGATTATCGTGTCTACGCCATTCTGGGTGACGGGGAGCTCCAGGAAGGGCAGGTATGGGAATCTGCCATGTTTGCCGGTAGCCGTGGTTTGGATAACCTTTGCTATATCGTGGACAACAACAATCTGCAAATCGATGGCAGCCTGGAAGATGTTTGCTCGCCTTATCCCATCGACGAAAAATTCCGGGCCTTTAAGTTTGAGGTAATCAATATCAACGGTCATGACTTTGATGAGATGGAGGCAGCTTTCCAGAAGGCCAAAACCGTCAAGGGAAAACCCACCGTTATTGTCGCCAAAACTGTTAAAGGAAAAGGCATCTCCTTTATGGCGGACAACGCTGCATGGCATGGCAGCGCCCCCAATGCGGAGCAATATGCAACAGCCATGGAGGATCTGAAAAAAATTGACGAGGCTCTCGCCTGAGAAGGAGTGTGCAGTGATGAGCGAACTGAAGAAAAAAGCAACCCGTGAAAGCTACGGCGAGGCTCTGGCCCAACTGGCGGTTACCAATGAAAAGGTTATTGTATTTGACGCTGACCTGGCGGCAGCCACCAAGACAGCAATGTTTAAAAAAGCCTGCCCGGAACGTTTTTTTGACTGCGGCATTGCGGAAGGAAATATGACCGTGATGGCTGCCGGAGCGGCTACCTGCGGCTATATTCCTTTTGTAAGCAGCTTCGCCATGTTCTCGGCCGGACGGGCCTACGAGATGGTCCGTAATTCCATCGGCTACCCTCACCTGAATGTAAAGATCGGCGCTACCCATGCCGGCGTTTCGGTAGGAGAAGACGGCGCTACCCATCAGTGCAATGAAGATCTTGCTCTGATGCGTGAAATTCCCGGCATGGTGGTAATTAACCCTGCTGACGATGTGGAAGCGCGGGCTGCAGTAGCCGCTGCCGTAGAGCATGTGGGACCGGTGTATCTCCGCTTTGGCCGCCTGGCAGCTCCTGTGTTCAATGATCCTGACAACTACCATTTCCAACTGGGAAAAGGGATCACCCTGCGGGAAGGAACCGATGTGACCATTGTGGCTACGGGCATGCTGGTATATGAGGCTCTTCAGGCTGCCGATGCGCTGGCACAGGAGGGAATTTCAGCACGGGTCATTAACATTCATACCATCAAACCCATTGACCAGGAACTGCTGATAAAGGCGGCCCGGGAGACTGGCGTGCTGGTCACCGCTGAGGAGCATTCCATCATTGGCGGTCTGGGCAGCGCCGTACTGGAGGCAATTTCTGAAACTTGTCCGGTTCCGGTAGTTCGTATCGGCGTGAAGGATGTATTCGGCCATTCCGGCAAGGGTGCAGAACTTCTTAAAGAGTTTGGCCTTTGCGCGGACAATATTGTTTCTGAAACCAAGCGTGCGCTTACCTTGAAGAAATAACAAGCGCGCCGGGTCTTCAGAATAGAAAAAGAAGGGCGGTGGCTTTCGTGAAGCATCCTAAAAAGGATCTTTGGCTGGCCATCGCCCTTTTGGTGTTTGGATATTTGTTTTTGTGGATAATGGGTCCCCAGCCCCAGATCCTTGACAAACCAAATCTGGATGAAATGACTGTTGAAGAGTTTCTGAAGCATACCAGTGTTAATATTAATCATGCTACACGGGAAGAGCTGATGGAGCTGCCCGGCATCGGTACAGCTCTGGCAGACGCTATCCTTGAATACCGGGAGGAACATGGTCCTTTTACGTCCTGGGATGAACTGGAAGCAGTTCCCGGCCTGGGGCCAGAAAAACTGGATGCCATCAAAATTTATCTGGATACGCTGTAGAAGCAGCAAAACAATTACTTGCTCTGATGCGGAGAATGCTTGCTTTCCCAGATCTTTGTTCCGTCGTTTGCCTCCGGAATGGAGGTGTTTTTTTCAGGGATCAGAGCCTCCAGCGGGGAATGGAGATGGCTGTTGGGATCTACTTTGGCATTATTTCCATGAAGGATTTTCTGTTTAGGCTTCATAAATTATGGACCTCCTATTATAGATAATGTTTCATGATCTCAATGTTGCGGCGCTGGGCTTCAACCAGTTGCTCTCCCAGGGCACGGACGGAAGAATCCGCCATAGGAGAATGATTAATGACTCCCACCAACTCGGTAATACCCATGGTGTCTCCCTGGATCACCATATCCGCAATATGAGAAATGCTGCCGTCCACAAGACTATTCCACTGAATGCCGGCCCATACACCCATTTTTGTTATGGTGTCCTGTTCTTTATAATCAATTCCTTTAAGATCCATCATTTGCCGAGCAGAACAAGCAATGTTTTCCAGTTGATGCTGGTAGGCAGAAAGTTCGGCGGTTGCGCTTTGATCGGATATCTTAGGCATAATAGTTTCAATGGAGTACAGCCCCATATTGGCTCCCTGATAGATTTTGTGCAAAAGTTTTTCTTCCTGCATATTCTTTGGTCACCTCGTTTCTTTTTATCTCACGGGTAGAGAGGGGAATAGAGGAGGATCCTCCGATGGATAGTATAACGAAAAGCAGCTTCACCATACGCGGGAACAGGCGGCAAGGACTCTGAAAAAAAGTTTTGTTTTTTTCTCCTAAAAATCGTAAAAATCTGTTGACATATGGGAAATCATATAGTATAATAAATCTCGTCGCTTGGGAAGACAAACAGATGGCCCGGTAGTTCAGCTGGTTAGAACGCTAGCCTGTCACGCTAGAGGTCGTGGGTTCGAGCCCCATTCGGGTCGCCAATTTCTTCTTATTTGCCAGGCGGCATGGCCCTGTAGCTCAGTTGGTAGAGCAGCGGACTGAAAATCCGCGTGTCGTTGGTTCGATTCCGACCGGGGCCACCATTTTGCGGGTTTAGCTCATCTGGTAGAGCGCCACCTTGCCAAGGTGGAGGTAGCGAGTTCGAGC
>CASEAH010000096.1 GCA_949285935.1 uncultured Oscillospiraceae bacterium | reverse complement strand
TCTTGTCCAGAAAGCTGAATGTAGCTAACAGCCAACTGCTCAACGATTATGGGATTTTTTATAATAACAAGCGGGGGCATGAAAGGAAAATTATTCTTAAACGGCTTGAGTCGAAAGAGTAAAAGCGACGATATGCGACGGTTGCGACGGTATTTTTTATAGCAGGTTGGTATGGAAAATATCGACGCTACCGACGCAAACCGACGCAGAAAGGATTACTATGAAGAATGTGCAGATTTCTCATGAATTATTTGTATCTCTGCTCCGCTATCATCTAATGGAAGATAATGATTGTCTGAATGAAATCCGGCAGGGTTTGGAGCAGAAATTGGATTCAATGGTGCGCCATGAATTATATGCAAAATATAAGACTGCGCTCACACAGGAAGATCGGGAAAAAGCCAGACAGGAATATCTGGATAAACGTGGAGTGTGGGACAGTTTCCGCTGGTAGTTTTCCTTTGAGGATAATAAACAGGAGCGTGCCACGCTCCTGTGGATAACAGACAACGAGAAAGGTGTGATTCGAGGATAATTCAGCCGGAATGGGGAACCCGGAATGTGAACAATTTTTACGAAAGTGAAGCCTGGAGAATTGCCGCACTCAATGAAACTTTTGAGGAAATGGAACTGACGGCGGCAGAAGAAAAGCGACAGGAACAGTCGCTCCGTCCGTAGGACGAAAGCTCCCGGCAGGGCGCAAAGGCAGCTGTTGATGGACGGAACGGCTGTCAAAAGTGCTTTTGCGTTACTTTCGCAGAAAGTAACAAAGGCTCGCCGCTTGCGCGGCGGAAAAGGGAGGAGGGATTGATTTGAAAAGGACAATCAGCGCCATGGTGGGCCAAGGATCGGTGAACCATAACAGTAGAAAATTCCACGCCAAGAACACTGACCCGGAACGCTCCCACTTGAATATAACCTACTGCCAGGAGAATATCAAGGCGGTGTACCATGAACTCTTTGACGAGGCTCTGGAACGGTACAACGCTAAACAAACCAGGGCCGACAGAAGGATAGAGGATTACTATGAGAAGATCCGCTCCGGCAAGCAGGAAAAGCCGTTCCATGAAATCATTTTGCAAGTGGGCAATCGAGACGATATGAGCGCCGACAGCGAGGAGGGGCAGCTTGCGGCAGCGGTTTTGGACGAGTACATGAAGGGCTTTCAAGAGCGCAATCCCCAGCTCCGGGTGTTCTCCGCCCACCTCCACATGGACGAGGCCACGCCCCATCTGCACATTGACTTTGTACCATTCACTACCGGGAGCAAGCGAGGGCTGGACACCAGGGTATCTCTAAAACAGGCGTTAGCGGCCCAGGGGTTCAAGGGCGGCACCCGAGGGGACACGGAGTGGAGCCAGTGGGTGCGCTCGGAAAAGGAGCAGCTTTCCCTGGTTATGGAGCGCCACGGGATTGAGTGGGAGGACAAGGGCACCCATGACAAGCACCTGTCTGTACTGGACTATAAGAAGGAACAGCGGGCAAAGGAGATCGCTGTCCTGGAGACAGTCAAGGCGGAGAAAAAAACCAGGTGGAGAGCCAGGAACGGCGGCTCAAGGAACTGGCCCCGGCGGTGAAGAACATGGAGCGTCTGGCGGCGGACTTCTCCGCCGATCCGGAGGAAATTCTACCGGAGGCCGGGACGCTGGAGAGCGCCAAGTCCTACCGGGAGAAAAAGGCCAGGCCCCTGCTGGCTCAAATCGTCAAGGTGCTGCGCTCCCTGTATCTGGCCTATGTGGAGTTGCGGGGAAAAGAGGTCAAGTTGGAAAACAAGGCCCTGCGGCAAGTCTCCGCCGACTATGAGCGGGTCAAGAGAGCCTTTGGCCCGGAACAAGTGGAAGCGGTGGTACAGGCCGACAAACAGCGGGAACAGGCGGAAAAAGCCAGGAAACAGACACGGCGCTCTGTTGACCGTGGCGGGCGGTAAAAAGTAAACCGGCTCATCGTATTGCATAAAAACAAGTGCGAAGATACTCTGAACGGTATCTTCGCACTTTTGCGTGTTTATGCAATTGTAACGCTTTTCGGCACAAAATCCCGCCTTACGAGGGATGTTATCCTTGCTTTATCGCTTCTCTGTTCATAATGGATCGTATCGTTCTATTTCGGTATGATATGATTTCCTAATCACTCACAAAACATTTGCAATACCTTTTCTCCATTTTCCCACCATTGACCGACAAAGAGTACAGACGCATCCTGTCCCTCATAAGGAACAATCTCATTTGTATCGGCATCGTAAAAGAATTCCACATCAGCCATGGAGTATGTTTCTCCGTTGAATATCATGTCATTTTCCGTGCTCTCCAAGACACCTGAACCAATGCAGTCCTCACATACAATGTTCAATGTATTAGAACTGATAAATTTAGGCATAGGATAGTCCATGGTTGCTTCTTTGGTGGTGTTTTTGAATACACAATTACCGTTTACGGTTGTCCCATCAGGAAGGACTACTCTGGTAAACTGTTCTGCGGTATTGATAATATCGCCGTTAAATTCGCAGTTCTCAAAAATGATAACTCCAAAATCTCCGCTAATTGTTACATCCTCATCAAAGATGAGATTTTCAACTGTCCGCTCTTCTTCTGCAGCCAGCTCAAATGTAAATTCCGTGGCTTTACTTCTTCCGCTTTCATCCTGCTGACTACTCGAACTATTGTTTGCCTGAGATTGAGTATCTTCACCACCGCTGCAAGCGCTCAGAGACATTAGCATAATCAAAGCAAGTGTCAGTGCTAAAATCTTTTTCATCTTAAGTCCTCCCTATATATAAAAAGTGTGTGCAACCGAAGTTGCACACACCGAAAAACGCAACCCCGATTGTGGCCAAACAAAGCCTGAATAGAAAAGAAAACCTTATGCTACCCAAGTGGGATTACGTTTTTACCGTAATTCATTTTGGGTAACAATATAAAAGGGTATACTACCCCCTTAGCTAAGGTTAACCTAATTTCAACATTCAACTTTGTTTAGTTAAAAAATTATACCATATCTTTTTCAAAAAGAATAGATTTATTTTTAAAAATTATCTTTATCATTAAATGTAGCAACCCCAGCCGAGGCCGTCAACGGCCGAGATGAACGGCCCCTTTCATGCGCCGCCATTGACCGCCCCGCCCGGCCTTGCTCTGCGGTAAACAAGGCGGGCAAGGCCCAGGGGTGCTTGCTCGCCTCCTTTGCTTTTGAGAGGGTCAGCGGTCAAAATCGGCCGTAATTTGCGACCGATTTCAGCAGGGACTTGCAAAGCCTAGAATCCTTGCAACCATTGGATTTCTATGATACTTTTTAGATACTAAAAAAACAAGGCACCCAAAATAACAGGCGGAATATTAATATTTTAGCGAAAGCTTTTCCTGTGAAACCACCTCAAATACACCTCTATATATCTGAATTTGCCGAGTGGGAATCCTCTCCCCCAAAAGCTGGGGAAGCCTTATGCGCTGCCAGCTTTATATCGTTGTAGACGATCCAAAGGGGCGTGTCAGCCGATGATTGACGGTTCAGGCGTGCAGGGAGTAGAATGAATGGGATACCGGTACCGCGGCGGCGGCCTGCGGGGGAGGGGGATAAACATGCATGATCTGCTGGCAGGGCTCAATGAGGCCCAGCGGGAGGCGGTGACCTCCACAGAAGGAGTATTCCGGGTCATTGCCGGAGCTGGCTCTGGTAAGACCCGGGCGCTGTCCTGCCGCTTCGCTTTTCTGGTGGAGGAAGCGGGCATCCTGCCGGGAAACATCCTCTGCGTCACCTTCACCAACAAGTCTGCCACCGAGATGCGCCAGCGTATCCACGCCCTCACCGGCGACAACGACACCGGATACATCAACACCTTCCATGGTTTCTGCGTCTCCATCCTTCAGGAGGACAGCAGCGCTGTAGGCTATCCAAAACGGTTTTTGGTCCTGGATAACGCTGACATCGACGCCATGCTCCAGATCCTCTACGAGGAGCGGGGCCTTTCCCTTCGGGATATGACCTTTCAGAAAGCCCGGGACATGATTGAGATCCGCAAGCTCGTTCAGGAGCCAGATTACTATAAGGATATGATCGATCTCTCCCTGGAGGTCCTTAGGCAGAAGTATCTGGATGCAGTACGCCCGGCGGACATGATTTTTTACGGCTATCTCTACCAGGAGAAAAAATGCTTCGGTCTAGATTACAACGACCTTATCAAGTTCACCCTCCATATTTTCAGCCAGCGGCCGGATCTACGGGAGAAGTGGCAGCAGCGGCTGGAATACATTATGATCGACGAATTCCAGGATATCGATTGGCTTCAGTACCAGCTTATGGAGGCGCTGTGCGGATACCATAAAAACCTATTTGTGGTGGGCGACCCGGATCAGACCATTTACTCCTGGCGGGGCGCTGACATCAAATACCTCTTGGACCTGGACAAGGCTTATCCCGGTACCAGGACCATTTTGATGATGAAAAATTACCGCTCTACGCCACAGATCCTAGCGGCGGCCAACTCTCTCATCGACAAAAACCAGTACCGGATAAAAAAAGACCTCATTCCCACCCTGGCCCCCGGGGCTCCTGTCCGTTGCCATCTGGCCGATACCCAGGAAGAGGAGGCCAAATGGATGGTGGAACAACTCCGCTCCCTTCATGAGGGAGGCGTCCCCTGGCAGGACATGGCTGTCCTCTACCGGGCCCATTACGTCTCCCGGGCGGTGGAAGAGGCTTTTCTTGGCGCCCAAATCCCCTATGCCATCTATAGCGGCGTACAGTTTTATGGCCGCATGGAGATCCGGGACGCCATCGCCTACCTGCGTATGCTGGTCTACCGGGACGACCTCTCCTTTCTGCGGGTGGCCAACGTGCCCAAGCGAAACCTGGGTAAGCGCCGCATGGCGGCCCTCCGGGACTATGCCGCTGCCCACGATTGCACCCTGTACCAAGCCCTTTTGGACAACCTGGAGGAGGAGCTTTTTCAAGGCACCAAAGCCCGACAGCTTGTAAACCTCGTGGAGAGCCTCTCCGCCCAGGCGGAGGGACGGCCGGTCTCTGAGGTGCTCACTGCCGTGCTCCAGCAAAGCGGCTACGAGCGGATGCTCCGAACAGAGGGAAGCCAGGAACGGCTGGACAATCTGGCCGAGCTCAAGCAGGCCATCTATACATATGAAACCACCTGCGGCGAGGAGGTCACCCTGGAGCATTACCTGGCCCACGTGGCCCTCCTCGCCAACAGCGATACCGGCGAACGAGGGGACAAGGTGCGTATGATGACCATCCACGCCGCCAAGGGGTTGGAGTTTCCCCACGTCTTTCTCTGCGGCATGAATGAAGGGATCTTCCCCTCTCGGAAGGTGCGCACCCGCCAGGCCATGGAGGAGGAGCGGCGGCTGGCCTTCGTGGCGCTGACCCGGGCGGAACAGGGCCTCTCCCTCTCGGCTGCCGGCGGGCGGAATTTCGACGGCGCCCCCCGGTATCCCTCCCGGTTCCTGCTGGACATCGACCCAGCCCTGCTGGACTGTACTGGGGAGTTCAGCGAAGGCCTGATCCGGGAGGCAAGGGCGGCCATCGAGAGCAGCCAGCGGGATCTGCTTGCCCAGGAGACCCTGGCTACCCTGGTACCAGGCCAACGGGTGCGGCACGCGGTGTTCGGTCTTGGGACAGTGTTGGACGTGGACCTGGAAAAGGCGGCCCACGTGATCCAGTTCGACGAATTGTCCACCCCCCGTAGTATCTCCTTTAAAGCTCGGCTGGAGCCATGCTGATGCCGGGGGAATATGCAGCCGTGCCAACGGCACGGGACTGGGGAAAGAACAACCGGTAAATGGGGCGGCCGTCCCATAGATGGCTAAGGCGGAGACGCCCAAAGCCTGTCGGCCCTATGATGGGGTGCGATTTTGCTACAAAGCAACCGAGGCGCCCCTAACAACAGCCGAAATATTTGTGAACGCTTAGCCTGAGCGCGCCCCGCAAATACATTTCTCTATATCTGAAACTGCCCAGAGGAATCGCAAACGAACAAACCCCGCAAGGAGATCCAATTTCCATTTACGGGGTTAATCGTTTATTTCTGTAAGCCAATGTGGGAATTGCGGCATTTATGGTTGGAACGCTGGGAGACAGCCTATAAGGCCAGCCCACATTCCAAGGCCAACGTCATATATTTTTCAGCCTGGGGAAGTCCGTGTAAGGCTAAATCCCGAATCTCCCAGGTATCCTTGCTAAGGCTATCCGCGCCATATAGAAATTGAATAAAGGGGATATTCCTATATTTCGCCACCGCCAACATGGAAGCGCATTCCATTTCTACGGCTAAGCAGCCTTCTTGCCTGCGCTCTTGGATGGCGGCTTTGGTTTCCCGGTAGATCCCGTCAGACGTCCAGGTTTTCCCCTTAATATAGGAATAACCCAGGCTTGCTAAAACATGCTCCACCGCTTGGATGGAAGCTGGCGCTGCCTCGATTTCCGGCGCGGAAGCAAGGTAATGATAGCTCGTCCCCTCGTCGCGCAGGGCTGCAACAGGGATAATGATCCGATCCTTTACCTTTCCATCGTCCAGCACACCACAGGAGCCGAATAGGACAAATTTTTTTGCGCCCATGGCAATGATTTCTTCAAACCCAGCAACGCAGGCAGGGGCGCCGACCCTGGACATATAGAAGGCGATGTCTGTGTTTTTGTAACGGATCTTATAAACCGGTATGACGCCGTTTGCGGAAAAAAGTGCGCCGATTTTTTGAACCCCATCCAAGGCTGCGTACTTTTGAATAATTTGTTCTGAAAAAGTGGAAACGCATATCTCTGGAAACTGCGCGATCGCCTTTGTGGTATCAGCGGGGTTGAATAAAGCAGGCTCCAAGATGGCGGGACGCTGGAAAATCGTTTTCATACTTTGCGCTATCTCCTGACGAACAAAAAGTAGAGGGCCATGTATGGGGTGCGAACATACCTGGGGCGAGGGAACTACGAGGGAAAGAATTGGCAAAATAGCTCTGCCAGATAGGCTTCCCCAGCTTTGCAAAATTCATTATAATTGCCAATCAGCGCTTGGCCCGTAGGGGTCACGGAGGAAGCGCCCCCTGTTTTGCCCCCCCGGGTGCGCTCCAAAACGGGACAGCCCATGTTTTGCTCTATGTTGGCGATGATCTTGCGGCCCTTGGTATAGGAGATCCCCATGCAGCGGCAAGCATCTAACAGGGAGCCCAGCTCTTGGGTCAATTGCAGCAATTGATGGGCGCCTGGGCCATAGAAAAGGGTTTTGCCCAATAGCTGAAAGCGAAAGGCAGGCCGGAGGGTTTCTTGCCAATGGGAAAGCACCTGCTGGCAAGCGTCGCGATCCTGGACGTGGGCCAGGACCCCTTCGTCCTCCACTTCCAGGAGCGTGCGGGGCACCCCGGCAGCCCGGATGGCGCCGGCCAACCCATGGTCGCCCTGATAGGACAGGATCTGGGGGATCAAGCCTGCGGCCATACGAATGGGATGGCCTGGCCGCCCCTGGTAGACGGGGATGCAAAGGTCGCCGTTTGCGTTCAACAACTGGCGGACCGTTTCTACGGAAAACAGGGGGATATCGGTATGGACGATCAAAACGGCCCCGCACTTACCTTGCAAAAAGCGTAATCCAACCTTAATGCTATCCAGCATCTCGCCGTCTTTCGAGCTGCGCAAAAAGGAAACATTCATATGGGGGGCCAGCTTTTCCACGCGATCCTCATCGGCGCCGCAAACGACGACCCGCTCCACACCCGCCTGCTGGAAGGTCAAAATGCAGCGTTTTATGGCGTTTGTGTCGCCCACTTTTTTCCCGGGGTCAAACTGGCGTTGTTCCCGGGCTTTTCCTGCGGCAATGATCAAAGCAGCCGTCATTGGCAGTACCTCGATGGATTTATGCACGTTCTATAGATCGATAAAAAAATTATATCATACATGTTTGGAAACACAATAAAAACATGCCCGAAGGCAAAGGCCTTCGGGCATGGTACCGGCTGACGGGAACTTAAAGGGTGCCGTTGTAAAGCTGTGTGAGTTGTTCGTCCGTAAGCTCCACGTGATAGAAGAGCTGGAAGAATTCCCGCACCGCTTCATCCACGTCATAGTCCAGGTATTCCGGATAGATCAGGCCGGATAGCCAACGCATACCGACGATGCGGTTGGGTCCCGGAGGCCGGTCCACCCAGCTGAAAGGCGCATTGGGGGTACCGTAGACCGCCCCGTTTTGTACGGCTTTTAGGGTGGCGAATAGGGGATCAGCCAGAATGGCCTCCGCCGCGGCGCTGCCGGTCATATCCGCCTTAGGTTCTCCGTTGACGATGATCACATCCGGGTCCCAAGCCAGCAGCTGCTCCGCTGAGATCTGCACCCGGGAACCGTCGCCCAGCTCTAGATCCGCCACATTGACGGCGTTTACCAGGTCGATGATCTGGCCATGGGAAGAACCGGCGGGGGCGGTTTCTAGGGAATCTTCACCGTTGCCGTAGTAAATGCGCACCTTTTCTTCATTGGGAATATCCAGGCTGGAAATGGCGTTGAAGGTCTCCTCCGCGTAGGCGGCCAGAGCCTCCGCTTGCTCTTCCACACCGAAGAGCTCCCCCATAAACCGGTAGACTGCCGGCGCATCCAATAGGTCGGAGCTCACCATCACCACCGGTACCCCCAGCTGCTCTGCCAGGGCGTCGGATGCATCGAT
>CASEAH010000095.1 GCA_949285935.1 uncultured Oscillospiraceae bacterium | reverse complement strand
ACTACGACTTTTTCCGCCCTGTTATCCGGGTGCAGACATCCGGGTGGAGAATGGGTTCGCCCGAAGATGAAAGGTGATATTACCAAATGATCGAAGCAACTATGAGAATCCACATCTCCTCTTCTTCGGTTATATTTGAATGTGATGATATTGCCATTATTGGAAACGGTGAGTTTCGGGCTTCATCAGGAAAAGTGGATGGTTTTATCCTGTATGCCGATACTTTGCGGTATGAAAACGGGGCGAAGCTTTCACGGGATGAACGGGAAAATCTGAAGTGCTTGTATCAGCACTTTGTATTGAACCATGAAGATTTCATAGACTGGGATATTTGAAAAGAGATTCCCCATGAAATGATAGCTGATAGAGCACAGGCGTAAGGAGGCAAGCTATGGAATGGCCGAAACGGGCGCGGACAGCGGATTGGGAAAACGGTATCCTGACTTTGGATGGAGAAAAGCAATTTGAAGTGGCGGAGCTGACCACAGAGATCATGGAGCGGCTGGCCGGTTACACTCTGGTGGGCTTTCATGTGAAAGGCTACCCGGTGACCAAAGAACTGCTTGCCCCCTTTGCCGGGCATAAAAGTATGGTCAACTTCGGCGTGGAGAACGGCGCCCTCACCGACGCCTGTTTCCCCGTTTTTTCCGCCATGCCCAAGCTGCGCATCCTGCTGCTGACCGGGAACGCCGGGATCGACGGAAGCGGCCTGTCTGCCCTGCAAAGCTGTAAGCTGGACCTGCTGGCCCTTGACCACACCGGGCTGGATAATGCCGGTCTGCTCCAGGCAGCCTCCATCCCCAAACTCTCCCATATCTGGATTGACCACACTGCTGTTACTTATGATGGACTGCTGGCTGTCGCCGGCAACAACTACATCAAGCCGGTGGCCCATGTGCAATTTACCACGGAGCAAATGGAACACTTCTCCCAGCTCCAGCGGGAAAAGGCCAAAAAATCCGTAAAGGTGGATGAACTGGCGGCGGCGGAATGCCGCAGGGTGTTGTCTGCTTTCTTTGCAGAAATGACGCAGTGGGAGCAGTACATGGAGCAGGTTGGGTTTGAAGATGCCGAAGCGATCCCCCGCCTGCTGGCGATCTGGGAGAAGTATGTGAGCGAAAAGCCCCGTATGGGCTACCGGCCCCTGGGCCTCTCGTACAGCGCCCAGGGCACCTATAACGGGGAAGAATTCCTGGACGCGGAGCAGATCACCAAGAACAAGCTCTACATCTACACCAGAGAGAAAAATACCGGCTTTGACCGCCGCTTTCTCATGAAGCGGGTAGGCGAGGGCTGGAAGATCGACGCGGTTCAGGAGCGGCTGGATGGCTGGCAGCGTGCGGGATTATAGCGAGATTCACAACTATGATTGCTTTCACCCCCGCTGAGCCGGGTGGATGAGCGAAAATAAAGAATTTTTCAAACAATAGGAGGATAACACAATGGGACTGTTCAGCAAACTGTTTAAGGGGCCGGAGCCGGATATGGAAAAGAGCGCGGCCAACGCCAAAAAGGTACGGGCATTGTTTGACCAGGCGGTGGAGCACGGCGAGGAGTACCGGCTGATCGTGGGCTATACCGAGGATGTCAGCCGCTTCAACTATGGCTTTGTACACGGCAGCAAAACTCAGATCGGCAATCTCCTCGTGGGGTGGAACGAGGCTGCCCGCACCATCGTAGTGGTGCCCACAGTTCCCGATCTCTCCGGTTATGGAGACCCCACCTATTATCGCCGCGATGAGATTCACAAGGCCTACCGCAATAAGTACCCCACCGATGCCTTCATCATCTACCCGGACCGCAGCAGCTACATTGGCATCAACGCTTATGAATGGCTGGATGATGAACGCCTGTACATTTATCTGGAGCAGAAGGAAGAGCTGGAAGCGTTTACGGCATTTTTCATGAATGGTTTTGCCACCAAATAATATGGAGAGGCAAAAAACAACTGCTGCAAAGGAGAAACCTCCATGGAATTATTGAAACAATGCCAGCAATGGTTTGAGCAGAATGAAATTCAGAAGGTGATTGATGCTCTGGAGGCCATCCCTGCCGAGGAGCGTACCCCGGAACTGGACAGTGAACTGGCCAAGGCGTATATTGCTGTTGCGGAGATCGGAGAGGCAGGACGGGCGCTCTATGAAAAAGCTTTGGAACTTCTGAAACCACATGAGGAGCATTTTGCCGAAGATCACTGCTGGAATTATCGGATTGCTTCTGCCTATTATTACCTGGATGAAGAAGGTCCCGCCCTGCATTACTTTGAAAAGGCCCTGAAAGCCCGCCCCGGAGACGAGGACACTCAGGAGTACATAGACGATTGCCGCCGTCGTTTGTCCCTGCCCCGGTTTGAAAAGAACTTCCGGGAAAGGACGCAGGAAGCGTGGGCAGCCTTTACTCATATGGAGGCGGAACTGCGTCAAATCATGGATACCGACAAAACGCATCAGCGGGGCGAGGAACTGAT
>CASEAH010000094.1 GCA_949285935.1 uncultured Oscillospiraceae bacterium | reverse complement strand
CCATTCCCAGGCCGCGGCCCGGGTGGTCAAGGAGGAGGGCGGCCAAAACGACCTCATTGACCGCATCTGTGCCGACCCGGCCTTTGGCATCACCCGGGAAGAAGTGGAGGAGATCCTGGATCCCGCGGCCTTTACCGGACGCAGCAGCCAGCAGGTGGAGGAATTCCTCCGGGAGATCATCCGTCCGGTGCTGGACGCCAACCGGGAGCTCCTGGGAGAGAAGGTACAGCTGAAGGTATGATCTGCTGAGAGACTCAGGCCCTCACCCCATGGGGTGAGGGCTTTTCTGGACGCCCGGGGCGGATGGCGGGCGGCGGCCCTGACCCCGGGGCGAAGGAAATGCAATTGACTATTTTTCAGGGTTTCTATATAATAAAACAAATTACCTTGTGGTTTTACCAAACGGAGGTGCGCGCTGTGAAAAATCACGCTGATCTCTGGCCGGGACCGTCCTGCTGCAACACCCCCGAGCTGCGGGATCTGCTGAAAAGCCGGGCTCTCCTCAGGGAGTTATCTCCGGGGGAAGTTTTTTTGGCGCCGGGGACGCCCATCCGATATGCCTCTTATATTGCCGAAGGGGTCACAGCCCACACCACCACCAGCGAGGACGGGCGGGAAAAGGTACTGTACCGCCTGGGAAGAGGGTGGTTTTTCAGCGAGGAGGTCCTGCTGCGGGAGCATATTGTGGAGTCGGTCCGGTATGCCATCGCGGAGACACCTACCCTGCTGTATCTTTTGGATAAACCGGCGTATCTGGAGCTGCTGGAACATCCGATTTTTGTCCGGGCCATCATCCGCTGCTCCGCTCACAAATGCAGTATGCTCCGCAGGGAGGTAGAAAGCCTTACCTTTGATTCCACCAAGGAACGCCTTATGCGGCTGCTGGGTTCCAGTGCCGACCGGGCCTCGGTGGAAGACAAATACTGGTACAACATGAAGGTTTCCTGGACCCACCAGGATCTGGCGGCCATTATCGGCACCAACCGTGTCACGATCAGCCGGCTGATTACCGAGCTGAAGGCGGATGGATATCTCCGCACCGTCAACGGCAGGCTCCAGATCAGTGTGTCCAAAGCCATCCGGGAAAATGACCCGCTGCGCCGCCGCTGAGCTGTCCCGGAACAAAACCTGCTGAGACAAAACCCCGCCCAAAAGGGCGGGGTTTTGCACTTTTATACCCTTTAAAAATTGTAGCATTAGCTACGATACATCAAATATGCGCTCTGTATTGCATGTAATTGAAAAGGCGAAATAAGGCGAATAAAATAAAATTAATCTTATAAGTAAAAAACTTTTGTGGAAATTATTGATACTTTGCGGCGCCGCGCAGGAACTGACCGGCCCTTATGCCGGAAACCATAGTCGACCTTAGGAGTGAGTAATATGAAAAAGACACCTACCCCAGGGGAACTTTCCCAGATGGTCCTTCCTCTCATCAGCCGGGAGAATATCATGGCGGATTGTCAGGTGTTTGGGGCGCTTGAACGGTTTTCCGGCAGCGCCGACGCCGAAAAAGCGGCCGACCACATTCTTAACCGGCTGGAGGAATACGGGATCGACCATAAAGCGCTGGAATTTACCGGGTATCTCAGCCGGGGGCTGAGCGCCGAGCTAAAAGTGGTTTCCCCCTTTCAGAAGGAGTATGACGTTTTGGCCTGTGGCTTTTCCGCCAACGCAGAGGCGCTGGAAGGAGAGCTGTATTACGATTTTATGAGCGAACAGCCAGAGCTGACCCAGAAGGAAAACAAGCTGCGTTTTGCAGACTTTCAGGACAAAATTATCCTTACCCGGCACAGTGCCAGCAAGGTGGTTCGGGAGGCACAGGCCGCCGGAGCCCGGGGCGTCATCGCCGTTTATCCCACCCCCGACCCGGTTCCCCATTATCTGGGCACTGGAGTCATTTGGGGCAACCCCACACCGGACAATGCCTGGCTCCTTCACAGTATGCCCTGCGTCAACTGTACCCTGGAGGCGGGAGAGGAGATGATTGAGGCCTGCCGCAAAGGGCGCGTATGGATCTCCATGACCACCCGGGTCAGCACCGGCCCCACCCGCTGCACCATCCCTACTGCCTATATTCCCGGAGCCAAGGAAAATTTTGTCCTTATCTCGGGGCATTATGACGCTCACGGGTATGGCATGACCGACAACGGCGCGGGGGATGCCATCCTGCTGGAAATGGCGCGTGTGTTCCATCAAAACAGAAGCAGCCTGCAGCGCAGCATCCTTTTCTGCTGGTGGTCCGGGCATGAAGATTGTCCTTACGCCGGCTCTGTCTGGTTTGCCGACAACTATTGGCAGGAGCTGAGGGACCGTTGTGTGGCCCATGTCAACGTGGATGTCACCGGCTGCCGCAACGCCCACCAAATCCGGGCCCGTACCACCCGCATGGAGGGCAAGGAATTTACAGACAGCCTGATCAAGGAATTTACCGGCCGGGATCCGCTGCCTTACATCCCGCTGCCGCATGTGGGAGAGCAGTCCTTCCTGGGGCGGGAAATCCCTATTACCGTCATGTTCAAATATGAGGCGGATCCCAAAACCAGCAATTTTGCGGGGGTCAGCGGCGGATACTGGTGGCACACCCGGGACGATACGATAGACAAGGTGGACTATGAGATTTGCATGCGGGACGCAGGGATCAACACCAAAATGGCCTGCCGGATTCTCAATGCTCCCCACCTGCCGGTCAATATGCTTCAGTTTTCCCAGGAAACGGAGAACCTTCTGCGGGAGATTGACAATTGCCTGGGTCCGGATTTTGACCTGTCCCCGGTCTACCCCAAGCTTAAAGAGCTTCAGGAAGCTCTGACCCGCCTCACTGAGGCGCTCCCCCGCCATAAAGACACCGACGCCATCATCAAAAAGGTGGCTGGGGAAATGATCCGGATCCAGTTTACCTACCGCTCCCCGTATGAGTATGACCGCCTGGGAACGCCCTCCAATTTCCAGAAATTCCGGGCGGTTATGGGGGTGGACCGGAGCAACACCGACCCGGAGCCCTATCTTTTCCTTCAGACCGACTTTATACGCCACCGCAACCGCTTTATCGGGGAAATGGACAAGATCATCGACACCATCCGGTATCAGCTGCTGAAATGGCGTTTTGAGGACTGACCGCCTTCCGCAGGGACCGGGAAGGCGGCAAACCACGACTTTTGGAGGTGAGACAATGGGGAAACTCATCCTTAAACGGCTTCTCATGATGATTCCGGTGCTGCTGGGCGCCACCCTGATCGTTTTTACGGTGATGGAACTGTCCCCGGGGGATCCTGCCCTGGCCAAGCTGGGGTCGGACGCCACACCGGAGGCGCTGGAGCAGGTGCGGGAAGAAATGGGGCTTAATGATCCCTTTTTGGTGCGGTACGGCTCATTTGTGGCGGGCTTGGTCCAGGGGGATCTGGGCCGGTCCTACAAAAACGATCTGGATGTGATGGACCAGCTGATGGAGCGGCTGCCCAACACCATCCTTCTGGCCGGTGCGGCGCTGGTGTTTGCCGTGGCGGTAGGAGTGCCTGTGGGGATTCTTTCCGCCCGAAAGCAGTACTCCTTTCTGGACAATATTTGTATGGCTCTCACCCTCCTGGGGGCATCGGCCCCCAACTTCTGGCTGGGAATGATGCTGGTAATGTTGTTTGCGCTCCAGTTGGGGGTGCTTCCTGCCACCGGGATGGCGGAGGGCAGCGGCTTTCTGGCCAGCCTGATCCTTCCCACGATCACCCTGGGCCTTCAGTCGGCGGCGCTGCTGGCCCGGATGACCCGTTCCGCCATGCTGGACGTTCTGCGCCAGGACTATGTGGATACCGCCCGCTCCAAGGGCATTACCGAAAGGCGGGTCATCTTTCGCCACCAGCTCCGCAATGCGCTGATCCCCATTATTACCACCATGGGCCTTCAGCTGGGCGTGATGCTGGGGGGAGCGGTAACCGTGGAGACGATTTTTGCCTGGCCCGGCATCGGCCGGTATATTGTGGAATCCATCAACCTCAAGGACACCCCCTGTGTCCTGGGCGCGGTTGTAATGCTGGCGATTATGCTCACCTTCATCAACCTGGTGGTGGATGTCATCTACGCCTTTGTGGATCCGCGGATTAAGTCCCAGTACAATGCCATGACAAAAAGGAGGACGCTGAGCAATGGCTAAGGAGAAAAAGACGGCGGGCAGTCATGTTCAGCGCACGTTGACCCAGGAGGCGTGGCTGCGGTTCCGGGAGAACAAGATGGCACTTTTTGGCCTGGCGGTCATCTCTGCGCTGATTCTGGTTTCCATTGGCACAATTGTTTACGATCTGGCCGACGGCCAGGAGCTTTACAACAAATATGTAATCAGTCAAAATCTCCGCCTTAAACTGGCCGAGCCCAGCGCGGAACACATTTTTGGCTGTGACGAGTACGGACGGGATCTCTTTTTCCGGGTAGTCTGGGGCACTCGCTATTCCCTTTTTGCCGGGATGGCCTGTATCGTCCTGGCGGCTGTATCCGGAGGCGTTTTGGGAGCGATTGCCGGTTTTTATGGCGGCCGGGTGGACAATATTATTATGCGCTGCATGGATGTGATGCTGGCCATCCCCAGCATGGTGCTGGCAATGGCCATTGTGGCGGCGCTGGGCGCCAATATGCAGAACCTTCTGGTGGCGCTGGCCATTCCCGGCGTCCCCAAATATGCCCGGGTGCTTCGGTCTTCGGTGATGACGGTCAAGGACAGTGAATTTGTGGAGGCCGCCCGGGCGGTGGGTGCGTCGGATGGATTGATTATCCGAAGCTATATTGTCCCCAATGCTCTTTCTCCGGTCATTGTGCAGGCCACCCTGGGTGTTTCCAACGCTATCCTCAGTATCGCCGGGCTGTCCTTTCTGGGCCTGGGGATCCAGCCTCCTACTCCTGAGTGGGGCTCCATCCTTAGCTCGGCCCGGATGTATATGCGGGATGCCTGGCATATTTCAGTCATTCCGGGCCTGGCCATCATGCTCTGTATCCTTTCCCTCAACCTGCTGGGAGACGGCCTGCGGGACGCGCTGGATCCGAAGCTGAAGAAATGACGGAGGTGAAGCGAATGAGCAACATACTGGAAATCCGAGATCTGGCAATCCACTATGAAATGCAGGACGGCACGGTAAAAGCCCTCAACGGCGTGTCTCTGGATTTAAAAGAAGGTTCGGCCCATGGGCTGGTGGGCGAGACCGGCGCCGGAAAGACCACGCTGGCCAAAGGCATCATCCGCCTCACCCCGGCGCCCTACGGCAAGGTGAAAAGCGGTCAGATTTTTTACAACGGCCGGGACATTTTGCAGATGAGCAAACAGGAGCTGCGGGAGCTGCGGGGCCGGCATATCTCCATGATTTTTCAGGATCCCATGACCAGCCTCAATCCGGTTCTCACCGTAGGGGACCAGATTGGGGAGGCGTTGGGAAGCCATGGCCGGCTCTCCTCCTCCCAGCTTCACCAGAGGACCGGAGAACTTCTGCAGATGGTAGGCATCCCGCCTGAGCGGGCCGGTGAATATCCACACCAGTTTTCGGGCGGGATGAAACAGCGGGTGGTCATTGCCATCGCCTTGGCGCTCAATCCCCGGCTGCTGATTGCCGATGAACCCACTACCGCGCTGGATGTCACCATTCAGGCACAGGTGCTGGAAATGATCTCGGAACTGAGAAAAAAGCTGGGTACGTCGCTGCTGCTGATTACCCATGATCTTGGCGTGGTGGCCCAAAACTGCGAGTATGTCTCCATTATGTACGCGGGCGAGATCGTGGAGACAGGCACCGTCCATGACGTTTTTAAGGACCGGCGCCACCCCTATACCCAAGGCCTTTTTTCATCCATCCCCAATATCAACGAAGAGGTGCGGCGCCTGACACCCATCCGTGGGCTGATGCCCGACCCGACTCAGCTTCCTTCGGGCTGCGCCTTTTGTGAGCGGTGTGAATACGCCCAGGAGCGCTGCCTGCGGGAACATCCCTCCCTGTATCCGGTGGGCGGAGAAGAGGGGATCCATCAAGTCCGGTGCTTCCGCAGCGGTCCCCAGGGAAAGGAGGATGCCTGATGAAGACAGAAAAGGAAATCATCCAGGTCCGTCATCTGAAGAAATATTTTAACACCCCCCGGGGCCCGCTCCACGCAGTGGACGACCTCAGCTTCAGCATCCTGGAGCGGGAGACCCTGGGTGTGGTGGGGGAGTCAGGCTGCGGCAAATCCACACTGGGGCGGGCGATTCTCCGGCTTCATGAGCCCACTTCCGGAGAGGTCTGGTTTAATGGAGAGAATATTCTTACCTATGATAAACGGAGGCTGAAAAAGCTCCGCAGCGATATGCAGATTATTTTTCAGGATCCTTACGCTTCCCTAAACCCCCGGATGACCATTTCCCAGGCCATTGCGGCGCCTTTGGTGATCCAGGGTTTATATGAGGCCCGGGATAAAGAGGGCCTGAAGAAAAAGGTGGCGGAAATGATGGATTTGGTGGGGCTGGCCTCCCGCTTGGTCAATGCCTATCCCCACGAACTGGACGGCGGGCGGCGCCAGCGCATCGGGATTGCCCGTGCCTTGGCATTAGACCCCAAGTTCATTGTCTGCGACGAGCCGGTGTCAGCCCTGGACGTCTCCATCCAGGCGCAGGTTCTCAATCTGATGCAGGACCTCCAGGAGCAGATGGGTCTGACCTATCTGTTTATCACCCACAATCTCAGCGTGGTCAAGCACCTTTCCGACAGCATTTTGGTGATGTATTTGGGACAGCTGGTGGAAAAAGCCGCGCCCCAGCAGCTTTTTTCCAATCCTGCCCATCCTTATACCCAGGCGCTTCTTTCTGCCATCCCGGTGCCGGATCCGGATTTCAAGATGAAGCGCATGGTCCTCCAGGGAGAGCTGACCTCGCCGGTCAACCCCCACCCCGGCTGCCGTTTTGCCAAGCGGTGCGTCTATGCCCGGCCCGAATGTGAAACCCAGAATCCGGCCCTGAAGGAAATTGAACCCGGCCATTTTGCCGCCTGCCACCTGGTAAGCGGCAAAGAGATACACACGGAGCCAACAAAAAATGAAAATGAATAGGAGGAACATTATGAAGAGAACATTCTCCCTGATCCTGGCAGGTCTTATGCTGCTGACCCTGATGGCGGGGTGCGGATCTTCCGAGGAGTCTTCGGCGCCGTCGTCAGAAGCCTCCCCGTCGGGCGAGACTTCTGGGACTGCCCAGGGGACACCCAAAGACACCATCATCTGGGCTCAGAGCGGCGACATTAATTCTTTTGATTTTCATGTGGGAAAACAGCCCCTGACCTTTGACGTCACCTGCAACATGTTTGACTGCCTGATCAAGTGGGATGCCGACGGCAAGGTAGTTCCTGCCCTGGCGGAAAGCTGGGAGTTCCTGGATGAGGATACCATTCAGTTTAAGCTCCGCCAGGATGTTACCTTCCACGACGGGACTCCCATGACTGCGGCAGACGTCAAGTATACTTATGACCGCGCCAGGGACCACACCATTGTCAAAAACAACTTCTCCTGGCTGGAGAGTACGGAGATCGTGGACGATTATACCGTAAACATCAATACTCTTGGCCCCTTTTCTCCTGTCCTCAATGCCCTTACCAACCCCCTGGCCGGAATTATGCCCAAGCATATCATGGAAGAAAATGAAAACGCTATGGCGGAACACCCCATCGGCACCGGACCTTACAAGTTTGTGGAGTGGAAGCAGGGCGAATACGTTAAAATGGAAGCTTATGAAGATTACTGGGGTGGGGCGCCCAAAACCAAAAACCTTATCATGCAGGTGATCCCGGAAGCGTCACAGCGGACAATCCTTCTGGAAACCGGCGCCATCGACGTGGCCTATGACGTTCTCCCCGTGGACGTAAGCAAGCTGGAGGAGAACCCCGAAACCAAAATCATGCATGCCCCTTCCTACAAGACGCTTTATTTCAGCGTCAACTCCAACTCCTCCAATCCGGCCCTGGCCAATCCCAAGGTGCGCCAGGCACTGGAGATGGCCATTGACAAGACCGGGATTGCCGACGCAATCCTGTACGGCTATGCCGTGCCCACCGGCAGCAACATCGCCCCCGGTGTTTTTGGCTTCGACCCGGATCTGCCCACCGACCGCTATGATGTGGAAGGCGCCAAAAAACTGCTGGAGGAGGCAGGCTATGCCGACGGCTTTGATCTGAAGATTTGGACCGCCACCAACCAGGACTATCAGGAGACCTGCGTGGCCATTCAGGAGATGCTCCGTCAGATCGGCGTCAACGCCACCATTGAAGTGATGGATAATCAGGTGATGATAGACCGGATGGTGGGCGGCGAAGACTACGATCTCAGCTGCAGCATGTGGTATAACCTGCAGGGCGATGCGGATTACGTCCTGTTCAGCAACAATGCTCCCGACTCCGCCAGCAATTTTGCCAATTACAACAATCCGGAAGTGATGGATCTGATTATGGAAGCCCGCAAACAGACAGACGAGGCCGACCGGGCCGCCACCTACCAGAAGGTGGTGGAGATCCTGGAAGAAGACCGCCCCCAGATCCCGCTTTTTGCCTATGAGAATATTGTAGGTCTGGGTGCCGGAGTGGAAGGGTTTCAGCTTAGCCCCATCACGGCGTATCGTTACGAAAATGTAGTGGTTTACGAATAAGTCCAGGCAGCCGGCGTTTTCCGGCGACGTGCCTGCCGCCGTTCAGGATCTTCTGCCGGCGGCAGGCCGGGCAGGATGGTTTGGAAGGAGCGGTGGAGGCAGTATGATGCCGTTTCAGTTTGTTTTTGTCAAAGCGGATACCCCCCTGGAGCGGGGGGTCCAATACGGCCAGCAGGCCAGGGATAAAATCAAAGCCGGCGTGGAGAGCTATCGAGCGTATTTTGCCCGAACCAGCGGCAAAAGCTGGGAGGAAATTATAGAGTATGCCCTTTCCTACGAGCCGGTAATCCGGCAGAGAATGCCCCGGGTGCTGGAAGAGGCAAAGGGGATCGCCCAGGGGGCCGGCGTGACTTTTGGCGAACTGATGGTCCTTAACTGCCGGTATGAGATCACAAAGTTTCCCAAAGAAGAAGGCCAGCCTGTTCCCAGGGAATGCACCACCGCGGCGGTGCTTCCTGAAGCGGCCCGGGACGGCAGGACATATCTGATCAAAAACTGGGATTACCGCCAGTCCATTCTGGACAATATCGTTCTGATTCACATCGAAGAGGAGGACGGAACCCGGATTATGGGCCTGGCGGAAGCGGGGCAGATGCTGCGGGAAGGCTTCAATTCCCATGGCGTGGGGCTGGTAAACAATATGATCCAATCCTGCTGGGATACCTGGGGCGTGGGCATTCCCGTCACCTTTCTCCGCCGCCGGGTGCTGGCCAGCAAAAGCTTTGAGGAAGCCCGGGAGATCTTGATTTCCTCTCCCCGCAGCGTTTCCAACAATATGCTCCTCTGCCACAGCAGCGGGCAGGCGGTGGACATTGAGGCCACGCCGAAAGGACCCTTTTTTATTCACCCCAGGGACGGGATCGTCACCCATGCCAATCATATTGTCACGCATCCGGAGATGGATCCCCTCCCTTCTCCCAAAAATCGGGATACACGGCTGGACTCCCTGCTGCGGCGCTGTCACGGCGGCATTGACGCGGACTTTATTATGGAGTGCATGCGGGATCATGAGTACTATCCGCACTCCATTTGTGCCCATGTTACCCCTGAGACGGCCGACCGGGACATTATGACGGTTGCGTCCATTATTGTGGATTTTCAAGCGGAGACAGCCCATGTCTGCGCCGGTCCTCCCTGCCAGGGGAGCTATATCCCTTATCGCCTTTGATCTCTTCCGGCCCCCGCCTTTTTCCGGAAGGACCAGGGAGCCCCCGGAAGCCGCACAGCGGTTTCCGGGGGCTTTTTAATCCCGCCGGGAATCTTACGGGGTTTGAAGGGCGGCAGGGGGAGCTTCCTTGCCGCTCCTGTCCAAGCCGACAAGCCGGCTGGACCGGGAATTTTTCAGGGCTTGGGGACAATAGCCTGCAGTTGCTGCAGCACTTCGCCTCTGGAACGGCAGGCCAGCAGGGCGTCCCGGAAATCCTGGTGCATCAGCTTCCGGGAAAGAGCCGCCAGAATTTTCAGATGCAGGTTGCTGTCGCTGGGGGAGACGGCGATCATAAAGACCAGATACACCGGCTCCTTGTCGTTGGAGGCAAAGTCCAGTCCGCTGCGGGACAGGCCCACCGCCACCCGGGGAAACTTGACCGCAGGGCTTTTG
>CASEAH010000093.1 GCA_949285935.1 uncultured Oscillospiraceae bacterium | reverse complement strand
GAGGTGGAAAAGCATTTCCGCCTGTACCGGAAGACCCATAACGACGGCGTATTCGACGCCTACCCCAAGCGCACCCGTCTGGCCCGTACCGCCGGCCTGCTCACCGGCTTGCCTGACGCCTACGGCCGGGGCCGCATTGTGGGAGACTATCGGCGCGTCCCTCTTTATGGCACCGACTTCCTGATTGAAGAAAAAAAGAAGGACCTGGATCTGCTGGACGGCCCCATGACCGACGAGCGCATCCGCCTGCGGGAAGAAGTGCAGATGCAGATCCGTGCCCTGGACGAAATGCGCCGGATGGCCGAGCGGTACGGATGCGATATCTCCCGCCCTGCGGAAAACGCCCATGAGGCTGTTCAGGGTCTGTACATGGCTTATTTGGCAGGAGCCAAGGAGAATAACGGCGCGGCTACTTCCCTGGGCCGTACCGCTACCTTCCTGGACATTTATATTCAACGGGACCTGGAACGCGGGACCCTGGATGAGCAGGGCGCACAGGAACTCATCGACCAGCTGGTTATCAAGCTGCGCCTGATCCGTCATCTGCGTACCCCGGAATACAATGAGCTGTTCGGCGGAGACCCCACCTGGGTCACCGAGGCCATCGGCGGCATGGGGGTGGATGGCCGTACCCTGGTCACCAAAAATTCCTTCCGTTTCCTGCACACCCTCACCAATCTGGGAACCGCTCCCGAGCCCAATCTGACCGTCCTTTGGAGCAAAGATCTGCCTGAAGGCTTTAAAAAATATTGTGCCGATATGCGCATCAAGACTGCCTCCATCCAGTACGAAAACGACGACCTGATGCGGCCCATGTACGGAGACGACTACTGCATCGCCTGCTGTGTCTCCGCCATGGCGGTGGGCAAGCAGATGCAGTTCTTCGGCGCCCGGGCCAATCTGGCCAAAAGCCTGCTGTACGCCATCAACGGCGGCGTGGATGAGAAAAAGGGACTGAAAGTGGTGCCCGACATCCAGCCGGATCTGGACGAAGTGCTGGACTATCCTAAGGTTCTGGGCAACTATAAAAAAGTGCTGGCCTATGTGGCGGAGCTGTATGTGGATACCATCAATATCATCCACTTCATGCACGACAAGTACGCTTACGAGAGCAGCCAGATGGCCCTCCATGATACCCTGATCGACCGGCTGGCCGCCTTTGGCGTAGCGGGGCTTTCCATTGCCGCCGACTCCCTGTCTGCCATCAAGTTTGCCAAGGTCCGCCCCATCCGTAACGAGGAAGGCATCGCTGTGGACTTTGAAGTGGAAGGGGATTTCCCCAAATACGGCAACGATGACGACCGGGTGGACGATATCGCGGTGGAGCTGGTCTCCTACTTCTCCGCGGAGCTGAAAAAACACCCCCTCTATCGGGGTGCCATCCACACCCTGTCCGCTCTCACCATTACCAGCAACGTCATGTACGGCAAAAAGACCGGCTCTACTCCCGACGGCCGTAAGGCGGGCGAGCCCTTCGCTCCCGGAGCCAATCCCATGCATGGTCGGGACGCAAGCGGCGCTCTGGCTTCTCTGAATTCAGTTGCCAAGCTTCCCTACCGGGCGGTATGCCAGGACGGCGTCTCCAACACCTTTTCCATTGTCCCCGGCGCCCTGGGCAGCAGCCTGGCGGATCGGGTGAAAAACCTGGTGTCCATTCTGGACGGCTACTTTGTCCAGGGCGCACACCATCTGAACGTCAACGTCATGAATCGGGAGGTCCTCATCGACGCCATGGAGCACCCCGAACAGTATCCCACCCTGACCATCCGGGTATCCGGCTATGCGGTCAATTTCAGCCGTCTCAGCAGAGAACAGCAGCTGGAGGTCATCAAGCGTACCTTCCACGAAAGCATGTAACATATAAAAAAACCGCCGTGTCCTGGAAAGCATCCCAGGGCACGGCGGTTTTCTATTGCATGCTTTGGCACAACAAGAACCCCCGCTCAGCTAAGGAGAGCAAAGAAACTTTCCATTCAAGCATCGGGCAAAGGGAGATATAAGCAGCAATTTTGCCGCATCAGAAAAGCTGTATTCATACGCAAATGCCCGTTTGCGGGTTGTGGGGCAGGTGACGCAAGCGGCAGATTGTTCCGTGCCTCCGGATAGGGTTGCCGGCACGATGCTCTTCTATGGATTACGCAAGCCCCCGGCTTTACCGGGGTCCCGGCTGGGAAGATGGATCGCTCCAATCCGTTATACAGGTTTGGGCAAGTGCTGTCAACGCTCCTGAAGTATGTATGCTCTGTTTCTTTTTCGCTGCTGCCGCAAGGATTTTGGACCGAATCAGGTACCCTGCCCCCACCCCTGGTTTTTCCCCAATCCAAGCATTCCCAAGCAGAACCTCTCCCACCATGTCAACGTTATCTGTGACGGGTCGCCTTCGCGTATACGCATGGTTCTGCGAATTTCTTTGGGAATGACCACCCTTCCAAGGTCGTCGATTCTTCTTACGATTCCAGTGGCTTTCATGCTGTGCTTATCCTCCTGTATATCAAAATCATCCATTGCTCTGTTATGGCTTTGGGGTTGTTTCTATTATTTGTTGAGACAGATAATTTATTCCGAGAAAAATTCCTGACAGCTGCTGCCTTTGAAACGAAATCTTTCTCCCCCAGTTCTGAAAAAAACACAGAATTCGACTTAAAATAGCCTTCCTTGTTTTAAATAATTTTCTGTGAATTTCAAGAGAAAATTTTAAAAGCACTGGCCTTTCCATCAATGTGTATAGAGTAAAACTCATAATTTTATTCAATATTTTTATTGAAAATTATGTATATTCGTGTAAAACAAATTTGTAACGATTAAAATTGTTTAATTTTATTTTAAATTTTATAGGATTCTCTTCTGGAGAGGAGGGATAAAATCAGATACTGCGTTGCTTGATGCCGTTAACATGAATTCGAATGATTGATTCAAACAGAAAGGTGGATTCATCATGACATTGGACAGCTTGTTCACCGACGTAATGTGGGTCGGCATTTATCTGATCATTGGCTTTGCGGTACGTGAGATCGTCAAGCTCCTGCAGCGATGGTTCCTGCCTTCATCTGTTATCGGCGGAATCATCGCTCTGGTCCTGGGACCACAGATTTTAAACATCACTCCCATCCCCGCCTGTTTTTCTGATTTTAATAATGTCATGATGCGGGTCGTCATGACCTGTGTCATGCTGGGAATCGGATTTACCGTCAAAAAGGCAAAGGACACTTTGGATTATACTTTTGCCAACTCTTTCCTTTACGGCTTCCAAATTATCGTCGGCCTTCTGCTGGGATTCCTCTTTTCCATGGTTTGGACGGATATGCCGGAAGGCTGGGGCGTCCTGGGAATGTTTGCCTATTTCGGCATGCACGGAACGGTAGCTGCCGCCGGCGGCGTTATGGAAGACCTGGGCCAGCAGGGCGCCGTAGCCATCGGGCTGGTACTGGCAACCGGCGGTCTTGTGTTCTCCATGACAGTGGGAATGTTTGTGGTGAACTATGGTGTGCGCAGAGGATGGGCCAAATTTGTTAAGGACGTTCAGAAACAGCCTGAGCATTTTTACCACGGACCTCTCCCTCAGGAAGAACGTGAATCCATCGGTGAAACCACCACCACCCCCGCCAGCATTAACCCTCTGGCTTTCCATCTCGGTATTATCATGGTGGCGTATTTTGTAGGCTGGGTCATTTTTTCCAAGATCCTCATCCCCATCGCTCCCGTTCTGTCCAAAATCGGCCCCATGATGAATGGTATGGTGGGCGGCCCGGTTTTCTGGCCCATTATGTGCAAGCTGAAGCTGGACAACTACTGCGATAAAAAGATTTTCAATCAGATCAGCGGTTTCAGCCTGGACGTCCTCATTGTAGGTTCCATGGCTTCCCTCCAGCTGGACATCGTCAGCAAATATTTTGTTCCCCTGCTCCTCCATGTGCTGATTTCCTGCACCCTTACCGTGCTTTTCTGCGTCTGGTATTTCAAGAAGGTCGGCAGCGATCAGTGGTTTGAAAAATGCCTGATGACCATCGGCATTTGCACCGGCGCAGCCCCCAATGGCCTTGCGCTTGTTCGGGCGGTGGACCCCAACGCACAGTCCTGCGCGCCTGAGTCCCTGGGCGTCTACAACGCTCTGTTCTGGTGGAACAACCTGCTGGTCCCCATTATTCCGGCACTGGTTATCACCAACATTGCTTTGGCATTCGGCATTGCCTGGGCCTTTGTGATCGTTTCTGTGATTATGATGCTGGTTATTTTCCCGCAGCTGAGGGGTAAAAAGCGGGTAAAGGTATAGCGCTGCAGTTTCCGGCCGCTTTCATTTTCTGAAAGTCCTTTGAGAATCAAAGATTCCGTATATAGAAAATTTTGTCCTGTCATCCTGCTTTATTGTACCCAATGATCAACGGCGGCAAGGGGCGGCACATCAGGCTATGTGGGATTTTCGCCCTTCAAAAGCCATAACTTAAACTGCTATTTATGAAAGGATGGTTTTGTATGGATCAATTTCGTATTTCGGCAACCGGTCTTTCCATGAACTATCTTCCCCAGTACATTGCTGAAGAATTCGGTTTTTTCAGGGATGTGGATATTGAGATTGTAAACGACGTCCCGGTGGACTGGACGCAGGTATTGCGGGATGTAAACTCCGGAAAAGTCCACGCCGCCCTGGGCGGCATCTGGGTACCATGCATTTACAAGCAGCACCGGATCAAGGATTACATGGCTTTTGCGAAGGTGGCCTCCCGCAATCCCTGGGTCTTGCTGGGCAGGGAACCGGTAAAGGATTTCCAGTGGAAGCAGCTGGAGGGCAAAAGGGTCCTGTGCCCCGGCGGCGGTGGCATCAGCGCCTATATGTTCCTGGACGGCTGCCTGCGGGAAAATGGCGTGGACATCAATTCTGTCCGCTGGATCCATGATTTCACAGCAGGAATGCTGTTTGAGGGCTTCCAGACCGACTGGGGCGACATCATCCTGCTTCCGCCGCATATGGCCGAGGTTCTGATTGCTCAGGGCAAAGCTTACGAACTCTGCGATATGGCTACTTATGGCGGACCGGTTCCCTGGAGCGTCTACTACGGCCTGCCCGAACTGATGGAGCGGGAGGATAATCTGGCTGGCCGCTTTACATCCGCCCTTCAGAAGGGTCTTGAATGGATCCGCGCCCACGATGCGGCGGATTGTGTGGATGTATTGAAGCGCAACTGGCCCAATGTGGATCCCCAGGCCGCCATATATAAGGTCAACCGTCTCAGGGAAGTGGGCATGTGGGAGAAAACAGTAAAAATCGATCCTTGGGAATTGTCCCATTATGAGGGATATATGGTAGATATGGGAATCATTGACCGGGCACTGGATTATGATGAAATTTTTGATGTACGCCCGTTTGAGTATACTATGTCGCTCTAAGTTCCGTGTCCCTGCGCCGCCCATGCAGATCCTGCACGGGCGGCGTTTTTGCCTCTGTCCAGTCCCTCCGCTTACTTTGACAGAACAAAAAAATTCCGATACAATAAAATGGATATTTTCCCTGGATTTTCAGAGATTTGACAGATCGTATTCTGTCAGTCTTTCCCACAGCTTCCCCAAAATCAGTTCCAACATTTCTGCTGCACAGGTCCTGGGGAACCGAATCAGATATTTAAAAGGATGGTGAAATCCGTGACAGACATGGTTCCAGAGGAGCGGACAGGCCGCTCGGTTTCCGATTTGAATAAAGCGCAGAATCTGCGGATTTTCAGGAATTTTCTCCACCTGTCCCAATCGGAATTCATCAAAAAATATTTTACAGATGAAAACGGAAAGCGTCTCATCAGCGTTTCCAAGCTTTCCATGGCGGAAAACGGAACCGTTTCGGATATTGATTCCCTGATCGCCAGGGTGGAATCGCTGGCGTTTATCCCTCGGGAGCAGTTCAGTCTCAGTTCCGATAAATTTTCCAAATACCTCTTCCGTTTCTCCGGCACCAGTCCCGATCAGCCGGAAGGCATGTCCCGTCCTCAAAGTTATATCGAGTCAGTGGTCAAAATGATCTCCGATTATCTGTGCAACAACATCATGTACGGCAAACTGCATCCTGGCGACAAATTGCCTACTGAACGGGAAATGACCAAGCTTTTTCATATTAAGAGGCCCATCCTGCGGGACGCCATCAAGGTCCTGATCGTTTTGGGCCTTTTGGAGGTTCGTCCGGGCGACGGCACCTATATCGCCAATACCTGTACGGATTTTTATACCATCCCCCTGTCCTGGAACCTTCTGCTGGGCGACAAGGCGGTGGAAGATATTATCCGGCTGCGATTCCTGCTGGACGGCGAGGCAGCTTATATGGCGGCAAAAACAGCTTCTCCAGCTGAAATGATGGAAATCAACAATGTTTATATGCAGATGCAGGCCGCCTTTGACGCCATGGACCTGAAAAAATACCTGGACCTGGACATTGAGTTTCACCTGGCTATTGCCAAAGCCAGCAAAAGTAAAGTGATCCTGAATATGCTTATTACCATGCACCGGTTGATGCGCAACTCCAGCACCGGAGGCGTGGTGCATCAGAATGATATTTTCCGGACCCATGAAGCGCATACCGAGATCCTCCGCGCCATCCTGGGCCATTCCCCCGAAGCTGCCCGCCGCGCGTTGGATGCCCATTGCCAGGAAGCCCTGGACCGGTTCCAGCGCAACCAAAAAGCTGGCTTTTGTTAAAATTTTTTAGTTTCCGGAGATGATTAGGATGCGTACGATTATCTGGTTCGGCTTTTTCTGGGCTACTTTGATTTTGCTGGTTCCTGTGATGAAAAAGGCCCAGCGGCTTAAAGCGCAGGGGAGGGATCAGGAAGTCTCCGACATTGTGAGCCGGAAGGTCTGCTGGTGGGCCGGTTCCCTTCTCCGCCTGGCGGGAGCCCATATCACTGTGGAAGGCCGGGAAAATATCCCTTCGGAGCCTGTGGTGTTTGTGGCCAATCATCAGGGGAATTTTGACATTCCCATCCTGCTCACCTGCCTGGACCGGCCTCATCCCCTGGCAGCTAAAATTGAGCTGCACAGGATTCCCCTGATCCGCTCCTGGATGGAACTATTGGGCTGCGTCTTTATTGACCGTTCCAACCCCCGGCAGTCCGTCTCCGCCTTGCGGGAGGCCGCCGATGGGATCATTCGCTGCGGCTCTTCTTTTATTATTTTTCCGGAAGGCACCCGCAGCAAAGGCGGTCCGGTGGGAGAATTCAAAAACGGCGGTTTTAAGGTGGCCCTTAAGTCCGGCGCGCCTATCGTTCCCGTATGCATCCAGGGCTCTTATCGCTTGATGGAGGCCAATGGCAATTGGATCCGCCCTGCCCGGGTCAGGGTCACGATTCTGCCGCCTGTGGCCACCGCCGGAATGACCAAAGAGGAGGCACGGGAGTTGGGGGGCCGCATTCGGCAGCAAATTCTTTCGGTCATGGACTCTGCTCAAAACTGATTTTTTCGGGGAACGAAAGATTTTATTGGAAGGCTATACCGGTATTCTGTACCTCTTGTGTGGGAGGGGCTTGCTGTATTGGGTATTTCTGCCATGTTCCCGGTATGCTGCATGATTTCCGGCTGTTTTTAAACGACAGTTCCCATACTGCGTGTGTTGCAGATGCTTCCTCTTATCTTTTTTGACCAAACCGGGGTCTATATCGTTGCGGCATATGATACTCGCCATGGACACCGGCTCAACCATTGTCTTGCGCGGGACCCATAAAGGCCTCACGCCGGCCATCGTCTCAGGATGTTTTGGGGGTTCTTTCTCTTGTCCCGCAGTTCGTAACCGGGTAATTACCGTTTTAGCAGAAGTTTGCTGTCTGCTTAGAGTTAAGGCTTTTACAGAATATCTATATCGTCAGAGCAAACGGTCCCCTGACCATTCTAACCACCGCTAAACCAATGGTTTGAACTGGCCTAATAAGGCGGCATGCGTCTCAAAACACACTGAGTTTTGTTCCCATCACTTGTCCTGCAGCCTGTAAACGGGTATCTGCAGCTCTGACAAGCGTTGTTTATCCATGATAATTTTCCGTTAAGGATCCGCTTCGCTCCATGCTTGAAACGAATATCCTTGATCGGGGGTGCCTCCATCGGCAAAGCCGGTGCCCACTCTGACCAATAAAAAAACGCCCATGGCCTCAGCCATGGGCGTTTTTGCTTATACAGCACTGCAGGACACAGCACAGGGCTGCAGGCAAAATCGTTTTTGCTTGTAATAGCTGCGCGGGACAGCTGCAAGGGTTATACCGGCAGGGTACTCCCTTGGGGCTTCCGGGCAGCGGTTCTCCATCCCTCTGCCTGGCTGAAATCGTAAAGCAGGTTCAACCTTCTGTAATTTTCCCGTTTGCCGGCATACTGAATCTTCCCACTGCGGGACATCTTTGATGCCGCTTTTCATGATTCCTCCGGCAGCGGGCAGATTATGCATCGCTGTTCTTTTGCGTGTTAATGGTATGGCTTGGGGCTCAAAAGCGTTCCCTCAGCTTTTTTTCCTTACCAATCCGGCCATTCGGTCCCGCCATTGGTTGATCCGGTGCCGCGGCAGCAAGACATTGATCCCGATGGACATGATTACGCCGATGCCGGTATCCAGCATACGGTTAAGAGCATAGCTGACATATTGATGCTCCGGCGTATTCAGCATGACAATATAGAAAACCACAGACCCGGCCTGAATCGCACCGACAAAACGAAACAGCTGGCTGATATAAATCAGCGCCATGATTCCCACAAAAAGCATCATCATCTGAAATGGTTTGGAATCCACCTGGCTGGTAATATAAAAAAATCCCATTCCCAGGAATCCGCCGATGATGGTCCCAACCAGACGGTTTCCACCTGTCCTCCAGGAATTTTCCAAGGTGTTGTCCATCCCAAACACCGCGCCTATGCACGCAAATGTAGGATTTCGGTCGATCAGTTCATAGATTACTGCACAAAGGGTTGCCGAAATAGCGGTTTTGACGTTCCTTTGTCCGATTCGAGGGAATTTTTTATTCTGCTGCGCCTCCAAAGCACGCACCTCTTCTGTATTTTCTTTCTGATACTGATATATCTTAACAAATTCCAGAGGATTTGACAACGGGAATTGAGCAAACATCGTATTTTGCCGCCGTAATAATTTCATGTAAGGCAAAGCTCTTGGAAAAGACTCATATACTGGAATATCCTTATTCTTTGTTTCCGCATCAGGGGAGGAGTTTCTATGTATTTGAATCTGGTTCTGGCTGCTTTGTGCAACATGCTGCATCTTGCTCTTCATGTCACCTCTTCCGGCGCCTTTCCCAAGCCTTTGTCTGCGCAGGAGGAGCGTGCCTGCCTGGATCGTATCCGCCAAGGAGACAATCAAGCCAAAAACATCCTCATTGAACATAATTTGCGGCTGGTTGCCCATATCGCCAAAAAATACTATGCGATTTCCGGCGAACAGGAAGATTTGATTTCTATCGGCACAATTGGACTGATCAAAGCCGCCTCCACCTTCGATTATGAAAAAGGCACACGGTTTGCCACTTATGCCAGCAAATGCATTGAAAACGAAATCCTCATGACTTTTCGTTCCAAAAAGAAAAGCGCGTTTGATGTATCCATATCTGACCCCATTGATACAGATCGCGACGGCAACAATCTGACTTTAATGGATATCATGGCGGATGAAGAGGATATTATCAGTAAAATTGATTTTCAAACAAAATCGCAGCAGCTGCGGGAATATATAAAGGACTCCCTGGGGACACGCGAGCAGCAAATCATTCAATTGCGATATGGTCTGGGGAACCAGCGCCCCCTTACGCAGCGGGAAGTTGCACGAAAGCTGAACATTTCCCGTTCCTATGTGTCACGGATTGAGAAAAAAGCTCTGGAAGTTTTGCGTGACCGCTTTAGGGCTTCGTGTCCGGATGAATTCATATAACATCTTGACAGATGGATACTTCTCTTTTCTTAAAATTTCAGTATGGATTTCCTTGGCATGAACGGTTTTAGATTTTACGCTGTCTTTAAGCCGCTATTTTCTTTGGATTAAAATTAAAAATATTAAAGTTTTATATTCTTTAAGAACAATAAAAATTTAATTTTAAAATGGAAATTTTCTTGCTGCCAACGCTAAAAACACCTGCGCAAACGGTTCTTTTAAGGTTACATAAAAAGCCGGCGCCTTTTCAAGATTTGGCTCGAAAAGGCGCCGGCTACATCCTGCTTCAAGGATTTTGGATTCAGGCTGTATCTATTCATCTTTTATGTTGTAATATCCCGATCAAACATAATTGGCCTCAACAGGTTCCGCGGGCATCTCCCCATTGTTTCCCGGCAAGATGTGGGGCAAAATCACCAGACTGATAATCAGCAAGGTGAAAAATACTCCCCAGGTAATCGCCAGGCTTACCGCATAAGTAAAGTTAATGGTAAAACCTGCTACTACATAGCCGATCACCGCACAGGCCGCTACCGTAAGCGCATAGGGAAGCTGGGTGGTTACATGCCGCATCACTTCGCAGCCGGAAGATGCAGAGGACAGAATCACCACATCAGAAATGGGAGAGACCTGATCGCCGAATACCGAACCTGCCAGCACCGCCGACAGAGCTGTGATGGTCAATTCCGGAGCCACCTGTTCACAGATGGCTGTAACTACAGGGATAAGCAGACCAAAGGTTCTCCAGGATGTGCCGGTAGCAAACGCAAGGCATCCCGCCACAATCATAATAGCCGCCGGAAGAATCTGTACGGGCAGTCCGGACTGCTGTACCAAAAGCGCCACATAATCTCCTGTAAGCAGAAGATCACGGCATACTCCGCTGATTCCCCATGCCATGACCAGAATCATACAGGGAGAAACCATGGACTGAACGCCCTCGGTAGCGCCTGCAAAAAATTGGGAAAGGTTAAGCTTTTTTGTAGGCACATAAATAAAGAAGCAGCACAGCAGGGTAGAAAATCCCGCCAGGCAAAGTGCGGAAGCCGCATCTGTATCTCCAAAGGCTTGGATGAGGCTCTTCCCGCCTTCCCAATATCCTCCGATATAGAGCATAAACAGGACCGAAAATACAATCAAAAGCCCAACGGGAAGCACCAGATCGCGCACAGAGCCTTTCTGACTGCTTGCCACAGCAGAAGGATTTTTCTCTTTTTCCTCATACCGGATGTTTTTGGCAGCATTCCGTTCTACTGTGGCCATAGGGCCGTAGTCAGCATTCTTGTGGAAGCAGATCCAGAATACCATAAAAATCGTTCCCACTGCATAGAGGTTCATGGGAGAAGCCCATAAAAAGGCCTGCATTCCTGTCATGCCATCGCTGACGGGAATATAAGACATAACGGAAGCTGCCCAGGAAGAAATCGGCACCAGAATAGCCACCGCCGCAGCCATCATATCCACCACATACGCCAGCTTTTCCCGGGAAACCTGAAACCTGTCAATTACCGGGCGCATGACGGTACCGCTGGTAATGCAGTTAAAGTAATCATCAATGAACAGGAACGAGCTGAACAGGGCTGTTGCCGCCGTGGCTGTAGTACGGTTTTTCAGCTTTTTGCCAGCCCAATCGGCGTAGGCATCCGAACCGCCCACCTTGGTGATAATGGTAACAATGGCGCCCAATAGGCACAAAAACAGGATCATCGAAGCGTTTTCTGCCAGTTTCCGGGACAAAAGATCTACCGTCGTGGCCAGACACCCCATCACGCCCAGCTGATTAAAGGCAGCATAGATGATGGTTCCTGACAAAATGCCGCAGGCCAAAGAAAAGATAACTTCCTTTGTCACCACGGCAAGGACGATTGCGATCAGCGGCG
Organism: uncultured Oscillospiraceae bacterium; assembly: GCA_949285935.1. GTDB lineage: Bacteria > Bacillota > Clostridia > Oscillospirales > Ruminococcaceae > Angelakisella. The sequence continues at coordinate 55,207 of CASEAH010000093.1, read as the reverse complement.
GAAGAAGTGACCAGATTCCTGCCTCACTCAAAAAATCAACCCCTTTTATTCACTGTGGTAATATAGTAAAACACTGATATTATTATTGTACAAAATATTTAAGGTTTGTGACGTGGCAAAATGTGACAAAAATTAGACAATTGTTTTCCCTTTTCCTCATTATTCTGTCGATTTGTCTTGCAACGGCGTTCACAGCAATTTGCGCAAACATTTATTCTGTTAGCTGTGCACCACGAGAAGACATGATATTTGCACAATTGTGTACCATTCTGCTTTGTTTCTTGATAATAGTTTTCCCAGTGATGCTCCCAGATCCATATTGACCATCGCCTTTGTTGTAACTGATCAATCTGCTTCGTTTAAAAATTTTTCCCATCCGTTCCCCCTGTACCCTTCCCATTATCTCATATATGTATTTATCCCTCAGGCATAGAGGGATTTCTTATCTCCGTCTCTTCGTCAATTTCTCTCTATATATCAAAAGGCGCTCTGTTCTGGACAAATCCAAAACAGAGCGCCCCGGCCACAACCAAACAAGATACCATTCAGCAATTGTTGGCAGAAGCCCTGGTATCGGGAATTTTTATTCTTCTGCTCCCTGCAAAATCGCCAGAGAAGCACTTTCTCCCAGGCCGTCCGCTCCCGCTTCTATTACCGGCAGCACATTCCCAAACTGCACATTCTTTCCAAAGCTTTTACCTTCATATTTTTTCTCACTGTTTCCTTCATCAGGCATCATGGGGCGTGGCTCCTCCCATCCCAAAGCCAGTGGAAATTTTTGCAAAGGCTGCTGCCATATGCTGCGCCAGCCTGTAAACGGTTGCCTTTTCTTTATCTGTAAGATAGCAGGTTCAAAGATCACTTTTATCAGTGCTTTTCCGGCAGTCTCCACCACTTCTCTTGAGAAGCATGTCCAGTGGATGCAAAATTTTTACGGATACTTTCCGGCGCCCATCGTTCACGACCGCTTCTCTTTCGTCCCATATCAGGAGTGGATAAAAAAGGATTTCAATGTGCCACCGTGTTCAGGAAACGAAGAAAAGCCGCCTTTCCTTCCGGAGTCCGCTTATAAACGCCTGCATGCTCCAGGACCTGTGCAAACACCAGCCCCGTCTCCTTCCGCACAATATCCAGGGCATTGTCCGGAGTAAAAGCATATTTTTCTCGCAGCTTCTCCCCCCAGGCGGCGTGCTTTTGTGTCAGTTCCTGGTCCGTCAGGCTCTTTCCTGTTGCCAAAACCTCTGCCACCGCGGACAGCTCTGCCTTCAGACGAGCGGGCAGCACAGCCAAGCCCATGACCTCGATGAGGCCGATATTTTCTTTTTTGATATGGTGCAGCTCTTCATGGGGATGATATAACCCCAGCGGATGTTCTGCCGTGGTCAGATTGTTGCGCAACACCAGGTCCAGTTCAAATTTTTCTCCTCGCTTGCGGGCAATGGGAGTAATCGTATTATGGGGCACCCCATCGGTGCAGGCAAAAATAACTGCTTCGGGATCGGTGTAGCCACGCCAGGCGTCAAGAATTTTCTCAGCCAGGTCCAGCAGCCGTTCCGGATCCTCTGAAGCGATCCGCACCACCGACATGGGCCAGCGGACAATTCCCGCTTCCACATCCTCAAAGCCCTGGAAGGTGAAAGGGGTCTCCACCGGAGCCCGCTCCATGGCAAAGGTATAATGTCCTCCCTGGAAATGATCATGGGCCAGGATAGATCCTCCCACAATGGGGAGATCCGCATTGGAGCCCACAAAATAGTGGGGGAACTGCCGGACAAAATCCAGCAGCTTGGCAAAGCAGGCCCGGTCGATCTTCATGGGGGTATGGCGGCTGTTGAAGCAAATGCAGTGCTCATTATAGTAAACATAAGGGGAGTACTGCAGGAACCAGGGGTCCCCGTTGATGGTAATGGGAATGACCCGGTGGTTCTGGCGGGCAGGGTGATTGACCCGGCCAGGGTATCCCTCATTTTGGGCGCACAACTGGCATTTGGGATATCCGCTGGCAGGCAGGTCCCGGGCCGCGGCAATGGCTTTGGGGTCCTTTTCCGGTTTGGACAGATTGATGGTAATATCCAGGTCGCCATATTCCGTGGAGGTCTTCCACTGCACATCCCGGGCGATCCGGTCCCGGCGGATATAGTTGGTGTCCTGGCTGAACTGATAGTACCAGTCGGTGGCCAGACGTGGATCCTGGCAGTACAGCTCCCGGAACCGCTCCCGCACCTGGGCCGGACGGGGGGTCAGACTTCCCATCAGCCGGGTATCCAGAAGGTCCCGGTATGTCACCGAATTTTCCTTCAGTACCCCACGTTTCCAGGCGTCGTCCAGCAGCTCCTCAAGAACGGGGGCCAGTTCCACCGGTCCGCAGCTCTCTTCCGGGTCGGTGTAATCATCCAGACCCAGTACATCCAGAATCGTATTTACCGCCCAGGTCGTTTCGCATTCGTCGATGAGTCCCTTTTGCCGGGCATAGGCAACCAGGCGGGAAACAGCGGCATTCGTCATATAAGAATCCTCCCTAAAAATGGAACAGCCGTCAAAGAGCCTTTCCGTTGTTAAATGGATGACCGCCTTGGCGGCTGTTTTGTGTTACCTGTAAAATGCTATTGTCCTGCCGGTCAAATCGGTCTTGTTTTATTCTGCAAATCCATTGGGATGGGCCTTGTGCCAGGCCCACGCAGTGGCCACAATGGTTTTCAGGTCATCATAACGGGGCTTCCAGCCCAGTACAGACCGGGCCTTTTCCGCGGAAGCCACCAGCTGGGCAGGGTCGCCCGCCCGGCGGGGGCAGATCCGGGTGGGGATGGGGTGTCCGGTTACCTCCCGGGCCACCTGGATCACCTCCTGGACCGTAAAGCCTACGCCGTTGCCCAGGTTGAAGACGTTGCTCTCTCCACCGGCCAGAAGGTAATCCAGCGCCAGAATATGGGCCTGGGCCAGGTCGGTGACATGGATGTAGTCCCGGATGCAGGTGCCGTCATGGGTGGGGTAATCGTCGCCGAAAACCGAAATTTCCTGCCGCTTGCCGGCCGGCACCTGGAGGATCAGGGGAATCAGATGGGTCTCCGGGGCGTGAGCTTCCCCAATGCATCCGGAGGGGTGGGCGCCGCAGGCGTTAAAATACCGCAGGGCCACATATCGCAGGCCGTGGGCGCGGCTGGTCCAGCCCATCATTTTTTCCATGGCCAGCTTGGTTTCCCCATAGCAGTTGGTAGGGGCCGTCCGGTCCGTCTCCAAAATGGGGATCCGTTCCGGTTCGCCATAGGTGGCGGCAGTGGAGGAAAAGACGATCTTATCTACCCCGTGTGCCACCATGGACTGGAGCAGCACCGTGGTGCCTCCCAGATTGTTGTCGTAATATTTCAGAGGATCCTGCATGGACTCCCCTACCTGAGAAGAAGCGGCAAAATGGATGACACCCTCGATTTGTTCGGATTCAAAGATCCGGTCCATGGCCTGCCGGTCCCGGATATCGGCCAGGTAAAACCGGGCCTTGGGATGAACAGCCGCCCGGAAGCCGGTGAGAAGGTTATCCGCCACCACTACATCCCGGCCGGCATCAATCAGCTCGTATACCGTGTGGGAACCGATATATCCTGCTCCGCCCAACACTAAGATCGCCATAATAAAAATCCCCTTTCCCGTTGTCAGTCAAAAATCACGCAGCCGCCCTGGGGACGGATATGCAGAATGTGGCACATCCCTGGGCCCAGAACCTCTTCCATCCCATTCCGGAAGGCTTCCAGCCGTTCATTGGGCACAAAGGCCTGGATCGTTCCGGCAAAGCCTCCCCCATGTACCCGGATGGCACCGCTGCCTGTCAGCAACTCCCGTCCCACTGCCAACGCCACAGGAATGGCCTGATGAGCCGGATCGGCAATGGACCAGGTATTTTGCAGGTGAAGCGCGGAGGATAGTCCGGAGGCGTTGACCAGTTCCAGGAATCTGGGGAAGTCCCCCATTTCCAGCGCCTTTGCCTCTTCCTGGGCCCGGCGGTCATCCTCATAGTAGTGCAGCGCACGAAGGACCGCCCGATCACCGCACTGGGTCCGCAGCCGGGGAATGGCGCTCCGGAATTCCTCCCAAGGCAGTTCCCGCAGCAGCTTCCTGCCCATACAGGCGGCGACCGCCCCCATTTCCCGGGTGATATCGGCATAGTCATCGGTGAGGTCGGCATGACAGGAGCCGGTATCCACAATACACAGCGCGTGTCCCGACCGGGAAAAATCATAGCCCACCCGGGTGACTATCGGCGCGGCAGGGTCGGCAAAGTCAATGGCGACCGCTCCACCCACCGAGGAACCCATCTGATCCATCAGGCCGCAGGGCTTCCCGAAATAACGGTTTTCCGCCGCCTGGGCAATTTTAGCAATTTCCACCGGCGACAGGCTGCCGCCGCAGAAAAAGTGATTGAGAATGTTGCCCATAAGGACTTCATAAGCTGCCGATGAGGACAGGCCTGATCCGGACAGGACATTGGAAGTGACATAGGCATCAAAGCCGCCGATATTCCCCCCACGTTCCCGAACCCCGGCAGCCACACCCCGCACCAGCGCCGCAGAAGTGCTTTCTTCTTCCGGCACGGGATTCAGCTGGTCGAGACTGACCTCCACCGGAGGATATCCCTGAGAAACGACCCGAATCACATTTCTCCCATTGGGCGCAGCGCAGGCCAGCATATCCAGATCCACGCTGCCGCAGAGGACATGGCCGTGCTGATGGTCGGTGTGATTGCCGCCGATCTCCGTCCGTCCAGGCCCACTGAAAAGGGTGGCTCCTTTTTTGTCTTCTCCAAAAAGTTTTTCAAATTCGTTTACCGCGCTCAAAACCCGGGTCTTAGCAGCGGCCAAACTGCATTCTTTTCCGTCCAGCGCATACAACTCCGCCAGTCTGGCGTCTCCTTCTCCCGATTCCAGAATCCGGCGCAGTTCCTGACAACTTTTCATCTGCCGTCACCTCTCCTTGTTGCTGTTTTCAGTATATTGAATTTTTACTAAAAATTCAAGTCCCTTCTGCTTTTTCTGGTTTGTTTCCCTCTATAAAAATATCGGAGATATTCCCTGCCGCTTTTAACACTTGGCCGGTCCGCTGCTCCCACGAATCGCCAAAGAGGGCGGTACGACCACCTTCAAAGGCAGAGTCCGCACCGGTTCCCGTCCGCCGCCGGCTCTTTCCGCCAAAAGCCGCAGCGCCGTCCGGGCCATCTCCTCCACATGGGTGGAAACCGATGTCAAAGGAGGATCCACCAGAGCAGAGCGGGGCGTATCATTAAAGGATACCACCGAAAGATCCCCCGGCACCGAAAGTTCCGCTTCCTTCAGGGCCCGGAGGGTGCCCAGGGCGCTTTCTTCATTGGCACACAGGAATGCGGTAGGCAAAATCACACCGGAACCCAGAAACTCCGTCACCGCCTGAGCGGCCGCTTCCGCCTCCATGGGACAATCCAACATCAGCCCTGTGTCCAGCAGCCCTCTCTCCTCCATCATTTCCGCAAAGTACTGACGGCGCACCTCCAAGGCTCTCTGGCGGCGGTCATCCATTTTGTAGGAAGGGCCAATAAAGCCGATACGGCGGTGGCCTCCTTCCATCAGATGTTCCAGAGCCAGGGATATTCCCAGCTGGTATCCCAGTACCACCGAATCAAAACGGCTCTCGAAGGGAGAAGAATCCACAAACACCACATTGGGGCAAAGGGCGGCCAATGCTTCGATCTGAGCCGGAGAAAAAATGCCGATGGCCACGATTCCATCCAGCTTTTCTCCCGACGGCGGGAGGAAGCCCTCTCCCCTGGCCTCCAGAGGCAGGCAGGTATACTTCCTGTCCAAACATCCCTGACGCACAAAGCCGCTGAGATACAGGTAATATGGGTCCTCCAGCTGCTGGGCCGGCGTCAGCATCTCGGCTACCCCTACCCGCAGTACCCCTTTGGGACTGCGTCCCCTACGGCTGCGGGTGGCGCTGTAATTCAGGCGTCCCGCTTCCTCCAGGACCTTGCGCCGTGCATCTGCCGTTACCGACAGGGAGGGGTCCCCGCTGAGGATCCGGGAGATGGTGGCCGGAGAATATCCCGTTCTGCGAGCCAACTCTTTCAAGGTTGCCACAAGCATTCCTCCGTATTTTTACTAAAAATATCATACCACACCCCTGGGATTTCGGCAAGGTGTCATCACCTTTTCTTTGCTTTTTGGCGATAATTTTGTTACACTGGAAACCAGCAGAATTTCTATAAGGAGGTATTGTTTCATGAACCCCGTTGTCACCCCTTTCGGCACTACCCGATGCGGAGAAGACGTGCAGCTCCTTTCTCTGGATAATGGGACTCTTTCCTGCCAGATTCTCACCTTTGGCGCAACTCTGCGCACTTTGCAGGTCCCTGACCGCCACGACCGCCCCATCGATGTCGTGCTGGGCTACGACACTTTGACGGAATATGAAATCCGGGACGGCTATCTGGGGGCTGTAGTGGGCCGGTACGCCAACCGCATCGCCAAAGGTCGTTTTACTCTGGGCGGTCATGAATACCTCCTTGCCTGCAATAACGGCCCCCATCATCTGCATGGCGGGCTTGTGGGATTTTCCCACCGGGTATGGAAGGTGGAGGAACTTTCCCACTGCCGGGCCCTCCTTTCATTGGAAAGTCCCGACGGTGAAGAAGGATATCCCGGTCACTTGAAAGTTCTTGCAGAGTATCGGCTGGACGGCAGCTCTCTGTCCCTGACCTTCGAATCACTTTCCTCTCAGGATACCCCCTGCAATCTCACCAACCACTCCTACTTTAATCTTTCGGGCCAGGGCTCAGGTCCGGTGCTGGATCAGGAAATAACTATTCATGCCCAGAGATATACCCCCGCAGATAAAACTTCCATCCCTACCGGCGAACTGGCCCTTGTGGAAGGCACTCCCATGGATCTTCGCTGCCCTACCCCTATCGGTGCCCACATTGACGAGCCTTTTTGCCAGTTGGAATGGGGCCGGGGGTACGATCACAACTATGTGACAGACGGCCGGCCCGAAAGCCTTCGCCCGGCAGCAGAAGCCTATTCCTCCGCTACCGGCATTGCCATGGAAGTGGAGACCACTCTTCCCGGTGTTCAGTTTTATACTGCCAACTACCTGGAAAGCGGCCGGCCCGGAAAAGGCGGTACCCGGTATGGACCGCGCCATGCCTTTTGCCTCGAAACCCAGTTCTTCCCCGACAGCCCCAATCATCCCCACTTCCCCAGTTGTATCCTCCAGGCGGGGCAGGTCCGCCGGGATCAGACACGCTTCTCCTTCAAGGTGCGGTAATGCTTTGTGCCCCTCCCGCTCCCTTCAATCATCCCGAATTGCACAGCATGCTGCAAATCAACAGCATTGCGGCACTTTTTAGTTTATAGAACCCGACCGCCTCCGGCTATGGGCAGGGTTGTACCGTCTGCAGATATTTTGTGACTATCGCCAAAAGCTTTTGAGTATGCACCTTTGGGCGTTCAGGCTATGGCGTTTGCCCTGCCGTGTTTGTCCTTTTTAAAGGGGCCTGCACACGAGGCTCCCTCACAATCATTTGCTCGCCCTCTTTAAGCACAGGTACTTACCCTTTGGGGTATCCTTGGTCCCATACCTCTATCCAAAATTTTTACAGCCTATTGCTTTGGGGCCGCTGGCAATTCCCCAACTTACCAAAAAATCCTCCGGAAAACAAGCTTCCTGCTTTCCGGAGGATTTTTGCTGCTGTTGTCATCTTCAATGTAAGGCACCCCCGGCCCCGCCGGGAAGTATAAACCAAAAACCCTGGAAAGGCTTTTCCTCTCAGCCGGAATCTATACTGAGAAAACCATACACCCAACCATGTCCCCGCGACTTTGCGGGGCATGGCCAAAAGCTTTCCATCATTGTTCTGTGCTTTCCGGAATCCTGTCAGCACCCAGAGTCCGTTATGCCACATAACCCTCCAGGAACTCGGACAGGTTGTTTTTGGTCACTGGCCGGTAAGGCAGCCATACATAATGCCCGTCCTCCAGTTCCACCACCTCGGATGGGTCCGTACCTCCAGTAAGAGCCAGGATCAGGTCCAGCATGGCCCGGGAAATTCCTTCCGCATCGTTCTTAACGGTCCCATACAGCTTGCCCTGTTTCACAGCCTCCAAAGCCGGGGCCGTGGCATCCACCCCCACCACAAGGGGAGAGTCCCCTCCCGCTTCCTCTATGGCGTCAATGGCTCCCAGCGCCATATCATCATTATTGGAAAAAACGACTTCGATCTGTCCGTTCAGCTCTGACAGCCATTGGCTCATTTTTGCAGCCGCCTGCCCCCGGTTCCAGTTGGCTGTTCCGCTTGCCAGCCTCTCTGCCTCGATTTCCGCTTCCACCAGGGCCTTGATGGCGTACTCGCTTCGGAGCAGGGCGTCCTGATGGCTGGGCTCTCCCTCCAGCATCACATATTGAAGGATCCCGTCGCCGTTGCGGTCCCATCGCTCCTGGTCGGCCAGCCAGGCGTCTGCCACCAACTGCCCCTGCAGCGTCCCGCTTTCCTCCGCCTGCGCTCCCACATAGTAGACCTGCTCCCATCGCTGGATATCGTTGGCAACGGGCTCACGGTTAAAGAAAATCAGCGGCACCTGGGCTTCCCGGGCCTTATCAATGAGAACCGCAGCGGCTGTTCTGTCCACAATATTGACGCAAAGGACGTCACATCCCCGGCTGAGGAAGCGGTCCACCTGGTCCATCTGTACTGTTTGGTTGCTCTGCCCGTCGGCAATGGAAAGATTGATTTTCAAATTTTTTTCTTTTTCCGTATCCTGGGCCATCCGCTCCAGGTTTTGTGAAACCGTGGCGATAAAGGTGTCGTCCTGGGTATAGAGGGCAACCCCCACGCGAAGCGTCGGAGGAGAACTATCCCGGGAGGTCTGGCAGCCCGGAAACATCGTCATGGACAATATTACACATACAAGCAGCATCCACAACCGTTTAGGAGATGACCGGGAAAAGCAGTTTTTGATTTTCGGGATCATAAATATTCTCTCCTCGCACCACATAAAATGCCAGAGGCTCCGTCTGGACAGCTTCACCTCGTGCCGCTTGGATGGCACCCTGTGCGGCCAGATACCCTGCCGCATAGTCGCTCCACGCCGCAACGGCTGCTGCATCCCCCCGCTCCAGGCCGGCCGCCACATGGGCGCTCACCCCCACGCCATACAGGAGCTGCGGTAAATCCCCCTCTTCTATGGCCTGGAGCGCCTGCTCTGTAGCGGATAATTCAAAGGTCATGATCCTGGCAGCTCCCGTTTCCTGAATAAGGGGGGATAATACGCTGGTCAGGGATCCCGACCGGGCGATTCTCCTCTCCACCTGCATTCCCGCCCCTTCAAGGGTTTTCTGGGCCGCAGTAAGCCGGTCTGAAATCGCTGTGCTGCTTCCCCCGGTATCCAGCAGCAAAACCACACCTTCTGTCCCATCCTCCAGGGCTGCCTGCGCCAATGCCCGGCCAATGGCTTCATTGTCCGGCATGATAGTCAGTGCCGCCCCCTCCACAGCAGATTCCACGCTGATTACCGGGCATTGCCCGACAATCTCTTTCAGTTTTTCCCCCAGCTGCTGCGGATCGGCGGCTACCACCACCAATGCGTCGGCGCCTCCTTCCGCCTCCCTGCGCAGAATGGACTCCTGTTCTGTGCCATCATTGGCTTGCGTCAGGGTCAGGAAGCGGATTTCTCCCCCCAGATCGCCTGCCGCTTCTTCCAAACCCAAGCGCACATTGGACCACAAGGCACTTTCCTCCTCCCGGATCACCACCGATACTTCTACCGGCTGGACCTGGCGGGAACTACCCGGCATTTGAGGAAGCAGTAACGTCAGAACGACGGCGCTGCCCAGAAGCAGCAGGATCAGAAGCTGGATCATGGAATTCCGGTTGATTTTCATGGTCCGTCCTCCCTTTGATATTGCTCCGCCTTTTCCTCGTCCAGAGCGGGCAGCCGGATCTGCACCCGGGTCCCTTCGTCTGGCTCGCTGAAAATGCTTAAGCCATATTTGTTTCCAAAAGCGAGACGGATGCGCTGATGTACATTGCGTACACCGATTCCGGAACCTGTGGTGCGTATATCCGGACGGTCTTCGTCCAGAAGCGAGGCGGCCACCTCAGGACGCATCCCCATGCCGTTGTCAGTGACATCGATCAGCAGATCGTCCCCCTTCCGCCGGGCGCAGACCACAATTTCTCCATCATCCTCTGCTGCAGCCATGCCATGATAAATGGCGTTTTCAAGAATGGGCTGAACGATGAGCTTGATGGTATAGAGGCCTTCTGTGCCGGGTCCGGCCTCAATGCGGGTAGTAAATTTATTTTTATACCGGATCTGCTGGATGGTCATATAGTGCCGCGCATGCTCCAGTTCGTCTGTCAGCGGGATCACGCTTTTCCCCCTGCTCAGGGAGATGCGGAACAGCCGGGCCAGAGAGGTGACCATCTGGATGGACTCTTCATACCGTCCCGCTTCCGTCATCCAGATGACCGAATCCAGTGTATTGTACAGAAAATGGGGGTTGATCTGTGACTGGAGCACTTCCAGTTCGATGCGGCGCTTCTGCCGCTCCTGCTGGACAATATCATCGGTCAGATGCCGCATGGTGGAGACCATGGACCGGACGGACCGGGCCAGGTGCTGCACCTCATAACAGCCTCCTTCCTCGATTTGCACCTCCCGCGCACCTGCCTCCAGTTCCTTGATGGACTGCTCCAGGCGGCGGATGGGGTCAGAAATATGGGCTGAAATCCGGAAATTGAGGAAGGCAAGGAGGAAAGCGGAAAAAAGCAGCAGAGACAGTCCGAAAAAGAACATCTGGTACCAGCTGGCAGCCAGACTGTCCGCAGGCACCACGCCCACCAGCTTCCAGCCGGTATAACCTACGGTTTTTACCGTTACCTGGCGGTGCTGACCCTGAAAAATTTCCTCATGGGTTCCGTCCTGCCAGGCAGCGGCTTCCCGGTTGTTTTCTTCCAGAAGTCCCGCATAAATTAATTGCTGGCGGGGGTGATAAATCAGTTCTCCGCTGCCGTCGGTAAGATACAGGTAGCCTCCATTGGAAAGCTTCACATCCCGGCATACCTGTTCAATACCCGCAAAACTCATATCTACCAGCAGCACGCCGCCCTGAGTAACTCCATCCCGGGTCAGCTGCACATGGCGGCTGAGGGATACCACCCAGCGGTAACGATAGTCGGGATCTTCAAACAGGCTCTGTACATAGGGGGCGGAAAAATGCAGGTTTTCCATCTGTCCCGCAGCAGCCTGGAACCATCCGCTCTCATCTGGTTTGGCAACCGCTTTAAGCTGTGCCAGAGGGACAGCGGATACCACCTCTCCCGCCTCATCAAAGAGGGCAATGGATACCAGCGCATCCCGGTTTTCCTCATACAGCAGCTCCATGCCGGGGAGCAGTGCATCCTCTGCCAAATCGGCGTACTTGATGACCCGATAGTACATGGTATCAGAAATCCGCATCATCCGGCGCAGATAGCTGTCCAGGTTCAGATTCACCTGATGAAGCACCCGCTGGCTGTTTTCCTCAGCCAGGCTTGCAGCGGTATTGGAGAATCTGAGAAAAAGGCTCAGGCCCATAAATACCATTCCCACTACCGCCACGGTAGTGAAAGAAAGGGAAATAACCATCTGGATGCTCATTTTTTTATACCGCTCTGCCATCTTTCCCCCGAGCGTTTTAAAGAAAGCCCCCACCTGTTTCCCCTCCTTTTCCCTGATTCTCCGGCCGTTCCATTATTGCCGCTGCCCTCCCCGAAATTTGGAGGGCGTCACTCCAAAATGACGCCGAAACACATAGCTGAAATAGTTTGGGTCGGTATAGCCGGTTTTTTCGGCAATGAGATAGGTTTTCTCATCGGATTCCCCCAGCATCCGGGCGGCCTGTTCCATCCTCAGCTGGGTAACATAAGCGGTAAAACTCATCCCGGTTTCTTTTTTAAACAACGTGGAAAAATAGGTTGGCGACAGATGCAGATGCCCGCACATGCTTTCCACGCTCAACTGGCTGTCCGCATAATTGTTTGCAATAAATTCCTTGGCCCGCTCTACAATTTTCCAGGCAGAATCGGTGCGCTGGCGGCCCAAAGTTTCCCGCAATTTAAGGCAGCGGCTTTCCACCCACCGCCCCAGAACGTCCAAAGAGGAAAAATCGGTAATGGACACAAAGCCGGTAAAAGCAGGCCCAAAAACCTCCTCCATCTCCACTCCGCCCGACCGGGCCAGTTTGATGAGGCTGGTGACGATCTCCATCAAAAACAGATGACACTGCGGCAAAGAAAGTCCTGCTTCCCGAACCCGCCCCATCAATTCTCCCACAACCTGGCGGACCTGGTCTTCGGTCCCCAGCTTTACTGCCGCTGCCAGGGACCGCTCATCCTCTTCTTCAAAAGAAAGGCGCACGGAGCGGTCCGGTTCCAGGTCGCCGATATAAATAACCCGACCGCCTTCCATCAATACCCGGTAGTCCAGCGCAGAGCGGGCGCCTTCCACCGAGCCGTGCAGCTCCCCTGGCCCCTGGCAGGGCAATCCGATACCGATGGTCAGCGGCGCCCCCAGATAGCTGACTGAAAGAGCAGACAGCCGCTCCAGCTCTTCCAGCAAAGGATAGATCTGCTCCTGCCCCGGCATCTGGATCAGCAGCGCCACCGCATCGTTGTACAGTACACTCCGCGCCCAACAGCCCTCCAGCTGAAAATATTTTTCAAAAAATGCCCGCACGGAGAGCAGCAGCAGCTCATCCCGCTGCGCGGCTTCATTGTCATCGGGGATATCCACATGGACCAGCGCTGCAATCCAGATCCCTTCAGGGATCTCCAACTCATACCGGGCCGCCCGGTCCTGAATCTGTTCCGGCCGGATCTGCCCATCCAGCAGGCGGGTATAAAACAGCTCCCGCAGAATGGGAAGGCTCTCTTCGTAGCGCCGGCGCAAGGTCTCCATGTCCCGGCGGGCCATCCTCTGTTCATCCAGCTGTCCCTTCAGCTTCTCCAAAACCCCCGCCAATTCCGGAGCGTTGATGGGTTTGAGGATATATTCTGAAACATTCATGCCGATAGCCTTCCGGGCATACTCAAAATCATCAAAGCCGGAGAATACCACCAGTCGGGCCGCCGGAAGCGACTGTTTGAGCCGGCGGCAAAGCTCCAGACCATCCATAAACGGCATTTTGATATCTGTCAGAACCACATCGGGCTGAAGCTGTTCTGCCAGTTCCAGTGCCTCCGCCCCATTTTCGGCTTCTCCTACCAGAACAAAACCCAGCCGGGCCCAATCGATCTTCATGCTGATCCCCCGACGGATCTCCTCTTCGTCATCCGCCAGCAGTACGCGGTACAGCTCCATCTTTTCTCCTCCCATGCAGCAGCTTGAGGTTAGGCAGCAGGATCATCTTTTTGCTGACTTTCAGGATTGCCACAGCGCTGTGCCGATCAGGTTGGGCAGCTTTTGGGAGCCAACCTGTTTGCGGCGCTCTCAGTTTTATTCAGTATAACACAGCCTGCCGGGTTTGAAAACCGTTCCAGGCATCAAAGCTGAAGTCCAATATCCCGGACAAGCAAACAAGTCGGATTCCTCGCCAGTAAAGCTGCAAACTCCAATGATTTTCCAGGATATCGGCCGCTTTGTCAGACAATTCCCTGTACAGCCATAACCACCGGTTAAGCCGATGGCTTAAGCTGGCCGTATAAGGACCTATTCCTGGTATACGTCTCAGGACACACGGAATCTTATTCCATCCGCAACCCTTGCCCGCGGCCTGTAAAACAGGCAGCCGCTGTTCTGAGAAAAGAGCTTCCTTTCCCATTGCCGACAGCGGGCTGTTATCAGCTCACCTCACTCATCCCTTGAAGCCAAAATTGGGGGGCAGGGTCCTTCACCGGCGGAGCCGGTGGTTCCCTACGCAAAAAATCGCCCGTCCCCTTGACAGAGGACAGGCGATTTATCAGTTACATGATAGAAATGCAATAAAATCTTATTTTTTAACCAAGTATTTGCGCATATCCAGGGCGCAGGCAAACAGGATGATGGCGCCCTTGACCAGATAGAAGTAGTCCTGATTGATGTTGATCATGTTCAGGCCGATGAAGATCAGGCGAAGCATCAGAACGCCGATCACGATACCCCGGATCTTGCCGATGCCGCCCACAAAGGATACGCCGCCGATCACACAGGCCGCAATGGCATCCAGCTCATAGTTAGCGCCGGTGTTTGCAGTGTTGGACGCAACCCGGGCGCCCTCAATCAGACCGGTAAAGGAGTACATCATACCCGCCAGGGCAAAAACCATCACAGTGGTCATCAGCACATTGACGCCGGAAACCCGTGCGGCTTCCTCATTGGAGCCCAGGGCAAACATGTTCTTGCCAAAGGTGGTTTTGTTCCAGATAAACCACATAACGCCTGTCAGCACCAAAGAGATCCATACATAGTTGGGGATGGGGGTACCGGCAATCTTGGCGAAGGGCAAAGAACCGGTAATGAACTCGGTGTAGGACTTATCCAGGCTGGAAATGGCCATGCCGTTGTTATTGCCCATTCTTACATAGCGCAGCAGCGCGGTATAAATGATCAGCTGTGTGCCCAGGGTCACGATAAAGGGATGCAGCTTGAATTTAGCCACAAAAAAGCCGTTGAAGGCGCCAATGATGCCGCCGATGGCCATCAGGATGATGATGACTACCGGAATAGGCAGTGCTCCGATGCTGGTCCACATCTTGTTGGCGCTTTCGGGGTTCTGCAGCAGGGATGCGCCAACACAGGCGGTAAGGCCTACGATGCGGCCTGCACTCAGGTCGGTACCGGTCAGAACGATACAGCCTGCCACGCCCAGTGCTACCGGAAGATAGGCTGCTGTCTGGGAGATAATGTTAATCAGAGACGCCGGTTTAAGGAAGTTCTCATTAACAATGGCAATGTAGACGATGGCGATGAACATGAGGATAAACAGGGCGTTGTTCATCAGCACATCCCCGATTTTTGCGGCGTTCAGCTGCCGCTCGGCATGGGCCTGAAGCTCCTTGCTCTCTTTACTCATAGGTCGTACTCCTCCCCTTTACACATACTTAGCCGCCAGTGTGAGGATCTCCTCCTGGCTGGTGTTCCTGGCATCCACCTCACCGGCCAGCTGGCCGCCGGACATAACAAGGATCCTGTCGCAGATTCCCAACAGCTCGGGCATTTCGGAGGAAACCATGATTACGCCCTTTCCTTCATTGGCCAGATCAATGATCAGCTGATAGATCTCATACTTGGCACCTACGTCAATTCCGCGGGTAGGCTCGTCCAGCAGCAGGACCTCAGGCTTGGTCAGCAGCCACCGGCCGATAATCACCTTCTGCTGGTTGCCGCCGGACAAGGAACGGATCTGCGTTTTTTGGCTGGGAGTTTTAATGTGCATTGCCTGAATGGACCAATCCGTTTTTTCCGCCATTTTTTTGTTGCTGAGATAAACGCCGCCTACAAGATAGTCCTTCAAGCTGGAAATCACCGTATTGTCCCGGATATCCCGGATGCCAAAAATACCGGTAGCCCGGCGCTCTTCCGTCAGCAGGGCAAAGCCGTTCTTAATGGATTCTCTGGGGGTGCGGTTCTGGACCTCCTTACCGTGGAGGGTAATGGTACCGCCCCCTCGGGTCATGGAGCCAAAAAGGTTTTCCAGCACTTCGGTCCGGCCGGAACCATCCAGGCCGGCGATTCCCAGGATCTCACCCTTATGGAGCTGGAAGGTTGCCTCCTTAAGGCGGGTATATTTGCCGCTGATATGCTGCACATCCAGGATGACCTCACCGGGTTTGTTGGTCTTGGGAGGGAAACGATTGGTCAGCTGCCGTCCCACCATCAGCCGGATGATTTCTTCCATGGTCAGCTCGCTGGCAGGACGGGTGGCTACCCACTGGCCGTCCCGCATGATGGTGACCTCATCGCTGATACGAAGGATCTCCTCCATTTTATGGCTTATGTAGATGATGCCGCAGCCTTTGGCCTTGAGCATATTGATGATGCGGAACAGGTGCTCCACTTCTGTCTCCGTAAGGGAGGAGGTGGGCTCGTCAAAGACAATGATTTTGGAATCGTAGGAAACCGCCTTGGCGATCTCCACCATCTGCCGCTGGGAAACAGGCATGGTGGACATCACTGCCTTGGGGTTGACCTTGACCTCCAGGGTATCAAAAATCTCCTTGGTGCGCTGGTCCATGATCCGCTCGCTCACCACCAGGCCGCCTACTTTGGGATACCGCCCCAGCCAGAGGTTATCCTTGACTGTACGGGTCAGGGCCTGGTTCAGCTCCTGGTGCACCATGGCCACGCCATTTTCCAGGGCTTCCTTGGAGTTTTTGAAGTTGACCTCTTTTCCATCCAGGACAATGGTCCCGCTGTCCTTGCTGTAAATCCCGAACAAACACTTCATCAGGGTGGATTTTCCCGCTCCGTTCTCACCCATCAGGGCATGAACCGTGCCGGGCCGGACTGTAAGGTTGACATTGTCCAACGCCTTAACACCGGGAAATTCCTTGCTGATGCCGCGCATCTCCAGCAATGCCGGCTGATCCATAAGGTTCCTCCTCTCCATATTCAGGGTGGGGCCGCCGCCTCAGCTTCCTTTCCTGCAGCAGCGACGCTCAGGCCATGGCCCCACAGGGGAAGCGGGGCTGCCCGGGGGCAGCCCCGCTGATCCGTTCTTGCGAATGGTGCGAGTAAACTCTGTAATCCGATAAACCGGAATTATTCGCCGGTGTACACGCCGTAGGGCACGCGGATCTTGGCAACATCGGAGTCCACATTGAAGGAATCGGTGTTGGCCATCAGCTCGCTGCCGGCCTGAACATTGGCAACCAGGGTGGCAATGGTGTTGGCCATACCCTCAGCATCCTGCTTGATGGTACCGGTCATAACACCCTTCTGGATCTTCTCCTTGGCGGAGTCAGTAGCGTCCACGCCGAAGACGGGGATGGTCTTCTCGCCGCCCTCTACGTTGTAGCCGGCAGCCTGCAGAGCAGCGATAGCGCCCTCCGCCATGCCGTCGTTGTTGGCGATAACCAGCTCCACCATGTTGCCGTTGGCCTCGGAGTAGGAAGCCAGGATGGTGGTCATGTAGTCGGTGGCAGCCTGAGCAGACCAGGCGCCGGTGGTGTCAACCAGATACTTGGAAGCATTGTCGGCAGCGTAGAAGGACAGAGCGGGCTTGCCAGCCTCTTTCAGAGCGGCATCGCAGTCCTCAACAGCAAACTGGGTGCGGTACTCGGCCTCGGCGTTGCCCTCCTGGCCCTTGAACATAACATAGGAGATGGTGCCGTCGCCGTTAAGATCCACAGCCTCGTAGTTGGCCAGCAGGTAATCAGCGATCATCTGGCCCTGCATATGACCGGCCTCAGCAGCGTCGGTGCCCACAAAGGCGCACTTCTCATAGCTGTTGACCACATCGCTGGAAACTTCGCGGTTAAAGAAGATCACAGGGATATCGGCAGCCTTGGCGGCGTCGCAGATCTTCTGGGCAGCGTCGGGAGAAGAGGTCTCCACGATGTTGACGATGAGCAGGTTGGCGCCGTTGGTAATGGCGGTGTTGACCTGGTCGATCTGGGTGGGCTGGGTGTTGGCACCGTCATAGTTGGTGTACTTGACGCCCAGTTCGTCCAGCTTGGCATCCATGTTGTTGCGGACGCTGGTGATGTACACATCAGAGAAGGTGTAGTAGAATACGCCTACATTCAGTTCCTGAGCCGCGGGGGTAGAACCTTCAGCAGAGCTGCCGGAAGCCTGGGAGCTGCTTTCAGAGGCTTCGGAGCTGCTGGGGGCAGGGGTGGAGCAACCGGCCAGCATACCGATCACCATCAGCGCAGAAAGGATCAGCGCAAGTTTCTTCTTCATTTTCGTTCCTCCTAATTTCAGTGAGATCCGATTTATGTAGTTCCAGGGCATCACCCTGGGACATCTTTATTGTAATGGCTGAGAAACGAAAAAACGATAGAAAAATCTTCTGAATTCTATAAAAAAACTACGCTTGGTCCAATATCTCTGGTAATCTTTTAACAGATTTGAACACTTTTGCATGGGTTGAAGGTATTTTTGCACGATAGCGGAAAGGCATGTTGTTGCAGGCATACCCCGAGGTTTCCACCCTGTTTTGGGTTCTTTTTTCCATGGCCGGCAGGATGATTTCCTTTTTCTTCCCCCCGTGCCGGAATCTATACTTTGGCTTCTTCCTCCTGGGCCGTTTCCCTGCACCCTCCCCTGCAAGTTTTCCCTCCATTTGCATCCGCCTGCTGTGCCAACTGCTTCCGGGGCCTCCCCGGAATCTTGTTGCAAACCATATCAACGTTTGATTTTCACTAATGTTCTGCCGCTGGTTGCATCTCGGCAGACCGGCGCTTTTCTGCTTCATTTCTTAAAAACTGGGTTTCTGGTTGTTCCAGCCCTTTTAATCTGTTTCTTTCCCCTGATATTTTTTCCAATCATTCCAAAGCCTTTTCGCAGAGGTTTCTCTTCGGTTTCTTTGAATCCCATATGGTGCTGCACCGGCAGCATAGGCTCCTGTGGGTCTGCCAGTCCGTCAGCGGATGATTCCGCCTGTTGAAACGTTCTGCCGCTCTTCCATACCCGCAAAGCATTCCCAAAGTTGTTTTGCAGACTTTGATTCTATATAACTGCTTGTTCTTTTCCTCACTCTCCGTAAATTTGAGGGACAAAGCAAAACTTTTGGAATTGCCGCCCCAGACCTTGATTTTTTAGTGTAAAAAAGCCTCCGCCGATGATCCCGGCAGAGGCTTAGAGAAAGCTGTATGCTGCTATTGCAATTTATAAGAATCCCAGATACCGCAAGACAAAGAGCCAGCAAAACATGGTAACTGACGAAAAAACAGTGGTATAGACCACCATTTGGGCAGCCAGCGTTTCGTTGGAGCCCATGGCTTTGGCAAAAATAAAAGTGGAAACGGCCGTGCTGGCTCCAAAGATAAAATAGATAGCTCCCAATTCGTAACGGCTGAATCCGCAAAACAGGATTGCCGGCACCAGGATGACCAGCGGGGACAGGACCAGCTTAATCAGGCAGCCCCACAGCACCAGGCGGGTATTTCGGAAAAAGTTATCCAGCCGGATCTGTCCGCCCAGCGCCACAAAGGCCAGTGTGGACGCCATCCCTGCCAAATCGCTGACAGGTTCCGCCAGAAACCGGGGTACAGGCAGCTTCAGGAGGGATACCGCCATTCCGGCCACAGAGCCGATGATAATGGGATTGCGCACAATGTTCAGAAGAATCCTTTTCAGGGAATTCTTTTGTTCCCGGGGAGAAAATGCAGTTAAAAATACCACCGCGCCCGTATTTTGGATCACCGAAACAAAAGGAAGGAGCAGCACTGTGGCAAGGCTCCCCTCCGGGCCAAAAACGTTGGTGGCCAAAGCAACTCCCATCAGGCCGCAATTGCTGCGGTAGATTCCTTGGAGAAAAGCGCCGCAGGTAGGCCGGTCCCTTATAAAGCGGGGCGCAATCCACCAGGCCGCTCCTCCCAGGGCCAATGCCCCCACAGAGCAGTAAAGGATGAAAAACGGATTCAGGTTTGCCCGAATATCCACCTGATAAATTTGTTCAAAAATCACCAGCGGAAAAAGGTATTTAAAGGCAAAATCGCTGGCCGTGTCGATAAAGTGTCCATCAATGACTTTCCGGCGGCGGAGAAAATACCCCAGCAGCACCAAAATAAAGACCGGGGCTGTGGCATTAAAGGCAAAGGAAATATTTTCCATCTTCGTTCCCTCCCGCGGTTTGATGCGGTATCCGTTTTTTAAGATGGAGGACACATTGTTATTATAACATGGAACAGTAAAAGACGCACCCTTTTTTGTTCAGGACTCAGGCCCTTTCTCAAATTCCACAGCCTTCCGGATGCATTGTTTAAAAGCTTTTCCTGAAAAGAGGCTGGAAGCGCATGACTGTTTGCCTTTAACAAGCGTAAGGAAATTCCAAAGCCGGTTTCTGAAAAGCAGCATCAATCTTCCCAGGTGCAGAACATGCCGCAAAGATCAAAGAGGCTGGAGGCACGTGGCTGTTTGCCTTTAACAAGCGTAAGGAAATCCCAAAGCCGGTTTCTGAAAAGTGACATCAAGCTTCCCGCTTACAGAATGTGCCGCAGCGATCAGAACAGCCGGAAGCATATGGCGTTTTCATCATACTTTTATAACAAAAAACGACGCCAACAGACCATACAGGTTTCCAGGGCGTCGCTTTCCGATTTTGTACACTTATTGGCATATACAGTCAGGAACAATGCCGGGACGGAGCCGTGCTGGTGCCGGAATCCCATTTCCTTTGGCCGGTGTGTCCCCCATTCCCCAGCATCCGGCACTATCCGAGATTTTTTCCTCCGCTGCCCAGACGTTTCTTCAAAACCTCTGCCGCTTCCTCACAGGTAACTGCCTCCAGCCCAACAGCTGACAACATCCTGCAGGCGTCAGTGGTAAAAAAGTGATTGCTGATAAAAAACTCCCATACCGGCTGGGTACACACCTCACGTCCGCCAAAAAGCATCGTGCAGCGGTCGGCACACCGGGCCGCAAACTCTGTATCGTGGGTCACCAGCAAAATGGTCCTTCCCTCTTCCTTCAGCCGCAGCAGCAGCCTGCACAGTTCTTCCCGGGCAAAAGCATCCAATCCCTTGGCCGGTTCATCCAGCAGGAGCAGGTCGGGACGGCGCAGCAAGACCTTGGCCAAGGCTGCCCGCTGCTGTTCGCCGCCGCTTAAGTCGTGGGGATGCCGCTCCAGAAGTCCTTCCAGCCCCAGCTGCCGTGCCTGTTCCCTCCCCCGGTCCATGTCTCCGTCGGCAGAGGCCGTCAGCTCTTCTGCCAGTGTATCGTACCGGAACATGGCTTTGGGAGACTGGCTCAGCAATCCCCGGCGCAATCCCCGGGGTGTCCGGATCCCACCCCGGCAAGGAGCCAGTGTTCCCGCCGCCAGGCTCAGAAGGGTAGTTTTGCCGCTTCCGTTGCCGCCCAGCACCGCATGGATCTCTCCGGAATGCACCTCCAGATCCAGGCCCCGCAGGATAAATTCCCGGCGGCCGGGCCAGTGGTACCACAAATCCCGGATCTTCAGTGCCGGCTCTTCTTTCCGGGGGGAAGGTTTTGGGGGCTGCAGCCGCGTTTTCTCTTCCCGACCCACGTCTTTCCCAAGGGCCGGTTCCGATTCCAGCCATGCCCGGCCCTCGCTGACAGAAATGGGGCATTCTCCCTGTCCGCCCATCGCGGCAAAGATCCGGGATGGCGCTGTCAGTGCTGGCAAAAACCGGTGGCCCGGGCAGGAAGATACCATATGGGTGAACTCCCGGGGCGTACCGGAAAATTCCACCCGGCCCGCCTCCAGCAGCGCCACATGTGTGGCCCGGGGAAGCAGCTCCTCCAGACGGTGCTCACTGAGGATCACCGTGGCGCCCAATTCCCGGTGGATACGGGCCAACAGGCTCATAAAATTCCGGGCTGCCACCGGGTCCAGCTGGGACGTAGGCTCGTCCAGCACCACTGCCCGGCACCCCATAGCCATCACCGCCGCCAGATTCAGCAGTTGTTTTTCTCCCCCGGACAGTTCCCAGACCGACCGGTCAAACCACTGGTCGATGCCAAAAAAAAGCGCGGTTTCCGCCACCCGGCGGCGGATGGTCTCTGATGGAAGACCCAGGTTTTCCAGCCCAAAGGCCAGTTCGTGCCACACTGTATCGGTGACGATCTGGTTTTCCGGGTCCTGAAAAACAAATCCGATCTCCCGGGCTGACCGGAGAGGAGTCAGTTCTGCCAGCGGCCTGCCGTCATAGAGCAGCTGACCGGAAGGTGTTCCATGGGGAGCAATTTCCGGTTTGAGGCTGCGCAGGAGTGTGGTTTTGCCGCAGCCGGAAGGCCCGCAGAGAAGCCAGAACTGCCCCTGCTCCACCCGCAGGCTGCACCCGGACAGGGCCGGACCACCCCCGGGATAAGCAAAACCATAGTCTGACAACTCAAAAAGAGCCATGCTCCATCGCCTCCCTTTTCATGGCGCGTTTCCGCCGCAGGGCAGCCAGGCTGCTTCCTGCACGGAAAATCCCCTCTACCCAAAGCGGGGCTGTAAGAAGGAGCGCGCACGCCCAATACGCTGCCCAGCCTCCCGGCGTCCACAGGTCTCCCACCACCAGCTTGGGGAAAAACTGGAAACTGCCGCCATACCGCAGCATTCCTCCAATACAGGCCACCGACAAAAAGAGCAGGCCTCCCCCTATAATTCGGTCTGTACTGCGCCAGACAAAATGGTGGGCAAAGGTACGAGGGCCTGTTCCGAATCCTCTGGCCCGCATGGAGTCGGCCGTTTCAATGCTGTCCTCCATGCTCCACTCCAACAGAACCGAACAGGTGCGCACTCCTTCATCCACCTTTTTCCAGACGCCTTCCCGCGGAGAGCCTTCCAACCCTTTTCGGGCCGCCTGGATGCACCGGATCTTATACCGGGTCACAGGTACCAGCTTCATGGTCATGGAGAGCATGAGGGAGACTCCCGGCAGAAACCGGGAAAACAGGAATAAAAATTTGTCCTGGGTGATCAGGACCGAAGCTGTGCCAAACCAGAGCAGTGCTGCTGCCAGAGCGCATCCCGAGCACAGGCCGAAAAGAGCCGACTCCACCGTTACCATATGATCGCCCAGATAGAACCATATCCGGACGCCCCTCTGGTTAATTAAAGGATTGACCACCGCTACTGCCGCGGCCAGCACCGCAGCCCCCCGGAGGGAGCGGCCCATCTGGCGCCACCCTCTCAGGAAGCCGTTGCATAAAGCGGCGCAGACCAGAGAGAGCCCTGTATATACCGGATGGAAAAGCGCCATGGAAACACCAACGGCCATTGCGCAGAAAAGGAGGAGCACCACCGGGTGCAGCAGGGAAAAATACCGCTGTTGGCCCATAGGTCCTCCTCCTTTCAGGATTTTATATCCGAACTGTCAGTTACCATGTACCGGTGTCTACCACATAGCTCCACTGGATGCTGTCGCCATCAGACAGCTTGTAGCTGTTGCAGCCTACACTGGGGAAATCCCCATTGACGGTATAGGTCCATCCTCCCTGCCCGTCACAGTCCTTCTCATACAATCCGGCAATTCCTTTGATGTAGCTGCCGCTTCCCGCTACCGCGACGCCTGCTTCCTTGGCGGCGGTTTTCAAAGCATCATAAACCGTGGAACCGCCCTTGAGGGTCAGGGTCGTGTCCAAAATATTGATGTCGCAGGGGATATCGTAGCCTTCCGCTTCGGAGCATTCCACCAGGATGGAAACGGTAATGCTGCCGGAGCCCGATCCGGATCCGCCCCCCTCGCCGGAGGCTGCGCCTGCCGCGCCGGGCAGCATAAAGTCGGGAATATCTCCTCCGGAGCTCTCGGGAGCCGAAGTCCCGGAAGACGAGGCCTGGGATGAGGAAGCATCCCCTTCCGCAGGGGAAGCAGACTCTGCCGCTGCTTGAGAGGAAGTACTCTCACCGGCAGAAGCCTGGGCGTCCGCTTCAGAGCTTTCAGCCTCCGATGTCTGGTCCTGAGATTCACTTGCGGAGTTTTCCTCCGCCGAAGAAGAACTGCTCTCCGGCGCACTCTGGACAGACTGGGAAGAAGACTGCTCCGGCTGGGAGGCCTCCGGGGCTGCGGGAGTTCCGCAGGCCGCCCCGGTAAGGATTATGAGGGCTGCCAGCCCCAGGGCCAACAGCTGTTTTTTCAGTTTCATTGTGTTTCACCTGTTCTTTTTTATTACAAAGTTATCCCGCCTGGGAAGCCCATGCAGCAGCCAAAGCCAAACGCGCCGCGACCGCGGGGATCCAGGAAGGGATCCCGCCGGTGAGGGGATTGGGGGTCATTTCCCCGCTCTGGGCTGCTGCGCCGGAAACCGGCTGCGTGGTGATGAGGTAGTCTCCTCCCTGGGTGAGAGTGAGCATACCGTATTCGCCGCTGGCAAGCAGCGAATTCTCCAGGGCCACATAGCTCCCGTCAACCACCCGGTAGAGGTAAAGACCCCGATCATGAAGTGCGGAAGGAAGACGAAGGACTACGTTCATGGTTCCGGGGAGAGGCCCGCTGTGGTCAAAGTGGAGGGCCAGGTAATCGCTTCCCGCCCCCAGCAGCTGCTCCAGATCATCCCGGTAATTCTGCTGCACCAGGGAAAGACGCAGATCTATATCAGGATCAAAGCTCTGGGAAGCATTTACCGTCCACGTATGGGTGCCGCAGTCCAGCGTCAGGGTGGCAAGACCCGGCATATCCTTCAGTCCGGCAAACACCTGTCCCTTGACCATCAATGTGTCTTTCATATCGATGGCAACATTTTTGCTGCCTTTCCAAAGGGCTTCGTCGATTCTGTCCTGAATCTGAGAAGTGGTCAGCCGGTCTTTGGTCCAGTACCCGGACATGCTGCTGTGAGATTCTTTATCTCCATCGTCCTCTCCGTCGCCGTCACCATCGCCGCCCGGCTCACTGCCACCCTCTCCCGGGGCTGCTGCATAGAGGTAACCTGCGTCATTGGAGTAATAGACGGTTCCATCCTCATCGGCAATGGGGCTGCGGTTGGAGTAATTGGCGTGGGCGGGAACAAAAATGGTTTCCACCTGCAAGGAACTGCCGTCCCAAGTCCCGCACACCAGAGAGCCAGTGCTGTCATTGAGCGCCGCATAGATGCGGAGTTTGCCGTCCCGGCCCACCGCCAGCAGAGGAGAGGACTGGGAATCTCCCGGCAGAGGAGCGGAAGCCTTTACCGACAGAGTGTCGGCATCCAGTACATACAGCTTGCCGCCATTGACGCTGTAATCAGGGTCATAGGCTACTGCAAACAGCTCCCCGTTCCACACCACCGGTGAGGCAGTAAAGCTGTATTCCAGATTGGCTGTCACCGGGGCGCCAAAGGTGCCGTCGGCAGCTACCGGGACCCGAACCACCTGCCCTGCGGAGGTGGTCAGGTAGGCGCTTTGACCGTCCCAAACCACCGAACTGCGAACAGAGGCGCCCATCTCCAGCGTGTCGGCTACCCTGCCGGTTTTGGCATCAGCGGAAACCAGTTTGCCGTCATCGCCGCAGAAGAGGATAAACTCTCCTGCCGCCGCTGCGCCTGCCCAGTAGTAGCTGGGGCCATCGTACCGCCACAGCAGGCTGCCGTCGGCGGCATTATAAGCGGCAAAGCATCCGGAGGTAAAATCCGTAAAGCCGGTATAGACCACTTCATCGTAATACAGGACTGCGGAAAGCCCGTTCATCCCGGAGCCTGCCTGGTCATTGAGCCAAAGAGGCCGCAAAGACACCGCGTCAAATGCCTGGAGCTTGCCGTCCGTCAGAGGGACATAGATTCTTCCACCGCCGTATGCGGCATAGCTGTTATAGCCCAGAGGAGCCGCCGTGGCCTCCGCCTTGATGATCTCGCCGGTAGCCTTGTCCAGCTTCTGCAGCTGGTGGTTCCGGGGGATCAAAATGTCGTCTCCTACCAGAATAGGTTGCCCGGAATAACCGCTGCCCCAGGCGTCCAGCTCTCCGCCGAACCAGCTTTCCCATTTCAGTTTGGTTCCTTCGGCAGATTCGGGGGTGGGAGCATGGGTAACCGCCAGGTTATCTGAACCGCCCCGCAGCATGGGCCAGGAGCTTTCAGGAGCCGCGCCGCTCTGTTCCAGCAGCTCCATGATCCGGGCCTTGGCTGCCTCCAGCAGTGCATAGTTGGTCACCCAAGCCTGCTGCACCGGATCCAGCGCCGCATACCGCAGCAGCAGCTGATCCACCAGACTTTCATGGGCCAGGGTCAGTTCCTCGGCAGGGGGCAGGGAAGCAATATCCTCTACCAGTTTCCGGGCAGCCTGCTGGTCCTCCTCGGTCCAGGCGGGCACTGTCAGGTCAATGCTCCAGATCCCGCTGGCCTCGCCTTTGGTAATGGTGGCGGTCAGGGTAACCAGCGCGTCCCCCTCTTCCGGCATAGGACGGGTCACGGCGCCATCGGGAGCGATCACCTCAGGGCGGGAGCTGCTCCAGACAATAGCCGCACCGCTGGCCCAGTCACTGTAGGGCAGCTGGATGTCGCTGGTATAGCTGGTAACAGGGAAACTGTAGGGCAGGTTGGCGATGGCTGTTTCCACAGCGGCACGATCATCACTGCTGGGAGCCTCCCCCACAGTGATCTTGCAGTAGGGGCGGGAAATATCGGAATCCACTGTGGTAAGGGTACGCTGGGCGCTGATCACATACACGCCGGGCTCTTCAAAAGTCAGCACCGCCCGCCCGCTGCGGTCTGTCGTGATGCCGGTGGGATCGCCGTCAATGAGGATTTCCGCACCTTCCAGAGGGCCGGTGGGGGGAGTTGGCCAACTGACCACATCGGTCCCGCTCAGGGTCAGCACAACGGCGTTGCCTGCGGCAGTTTCCAGTTCCTCGCGGTCAAAGTAGGCAGCATAAGCAGGGGTAGGATAACTGCTCCAGCTTTCGGAAAAGACAACGCTGTCCCCTCCCTGAAGCTCATAGGTGCCAATTCCTACCGAAGCCGGCGCGTTGTTGACCATATAAGTATAATAATAATTCCAGCCAGTATTTACCGAGCCATTGATGCTGTTGAGATAAACGCCATATGGGCCATTGGAAACATCTACCATGGAACCGGCCAGCGGTCGGGCCTCTTCCGGATTTTCTGCAAATCCCTGTTCCACAAGATACTGGGCCAGGGCTTCCAGCAGGGCATGCAGGGGCGTCTGAAAGCCGGGGTCAGGAATGGATTCATAGGTACTGCTGTCAAAAAGTCCGTAGTCATCATAAGTCAGACCTGTCAGGGTCACCTCTGTGGGCTGGAGCAGCGTTTCATCCTTCAGCTCCACCCGGACCACGGCGGACAGGTCACTGGTGCCAGGCGCCGGATCGGGAAGGGAACTCCTCCCCACAGCCGGCAGGCCCCCCGGGCCTGCATCCTCGGCAAAGGCCGCAACGCCGCTGAAGGTCAGGACCATGGTCACGGCCAAAATCAGCGATAAAATCCGTTTCATCTTGTTGTTTGCCTCCTCACTTGCTCGCCCGGAAGAAACAAAAAAAGCGCCGGCCGGGTCACAAATCCGGCTGGCTGCCCATGCGGCCGCTGACAGGACAAAACAGCCCGGCAGCCTGAGGCTGCCGGTATCCTGCACTGAAAAGCGGACCTTCTTTCCATTTGTTCCTCACCGAAGTTGCTTGTACTGTATACCGGCGGATATCCTGGCTCGAGACTCGGGCCTACTTCCCGCTCCTTCCCGCCCGTACAAGGGGCAGTGGTTCGCTGCGGGTTTCGTCATCTCTCACAGTAGAGTGAGCTGCTGCGGATTTGCACCGCATTCCCCATTGATGCCTTGCGGCAACCGGTAATTTGTAGTATCATGATATCCTTCCCTGCCTGGTTTGTCAATGGGACCCGGCGGAACTTTCCTGGGAATCTCCTCTTTCCAAACCGGAAGACTCTCCGGGGGCAGAGGGCTCGGCGCCCAGCCCGTATTTTTTTCGGATGCGCAGCAGCTTTTTCCGCCATGGCTCCAGGATCAGCGCCAGAAAAATCATGGTGGAGATCACATGGCTCAGGTCAAAGGGGACCGACGCAAGGTAAGCGGCCGCCACCGAAGCAGGCGTCACCGGACGCACATATCCTACCACAAACCACAGATCCATTACCCATCCGTACAGCAGCGCAGCGGCTCCGCCATAAAGAATCGTGCCGCCCCGGGAGCGGAGCAGCGGTGTATTTCGCCACAGGCCCGCCAGGTATCCCATTACACCCCAGGCGTACATTTGCCAGGGGGTCCACATTCCCTGCCCCAGGAGCATATTGCTGCACAGGGCGCCCAGGGCGCCGCAGAGAAACCCTGACTGCGGTCCAAAGGACAGACCGGTCACGATCACCACCGCAGACATGGGCTTGAACCCGGGCAGCGCGGCAAAAGCGGCCCGGCCCAGGGCCGCAATGGCGCTCATCACAACTACCGGCACAATATCCCGCGCCCGGGGGCGGGAATTTTCAAATCGAAGCAGAAAAAAGGCCACCGCCGCTGTTACGATCATCAGTGTTGCCGGGAGAGCCCCCGGCGTATTATGCAGTGCAAACCACAGCAGTGCCGCCGGAACGGCCATCGCCATGGTCAATTCCAGCGCAGTCAGCCATATGCTTTTGCGGGATTGCTCCATTCATCCTCATCCTTGTCGGTTCCCACAGGAAGTTTTTTTCATCATAGCAGGAATACACCTCTTTGTAAATGTCGAAAAATCTGCCCCACCCAAACTTTTTTTATCTGATGCCTTGAAATCTCCTCTTTTTTGTACTATAATATAATCCGTCGCTTAAATAAACGGGGATATAGCGCAGTTGGTAGCGCGATTGCTTCGCATGCAATAGGTCAGGGGTTCGATTCCCCTTATCTCCACCACCAGGCAAGGGCCTGGAGCCATTCGCGCTCCAGGTCTTTTCCTTTTCCAAAATTCGGGCCCACGTTCCAACAGATCTAAACTGACCAACTATGTCAAAAGAAAAAGCACCCAGAAGGGTGCTTTTTCTTTTGGTGGATACTGGCTTCTGCCGGAAACTGTCCGCTGCCGCGGGGCTATCTTCCCCTTTCAGCCAATCTCCAGCCCAAAATCTGCCCTGGGCGCGCGGTTGGCCTCAATGCTGTGGTTCGCAACCCCTCACATACCCCCTCCCTTGTTTCAGAGGTTATTTCCGAGGAAAATCAAAAGTGGTGACCTCCACTAAATGGACATTACACGAACACCTCCTTTTCAAAGGCGGCTTTGTCGTTCTGGTGTGGTTGTGACGTCAGCAAAAAAGAGGGCGGTAGGCATCCGCTTTTTTTACTGTTACCGGCCAGTTGTGCATGATGCAATCAAGATACATAGGAACTATAAAGTCAATATTGCTGCTTATTTATTTGCTGCAAACAGCAGAGTGTCCCACTTGTTTTAGTCAATAAAAGCTGCTCTATTTTAATTTGATGCAGTACCGCTTTTTCTGCGGGATCTTCCTATCTGACGCATATCTTTCAGTCCGTTCCCATATGGCGTTCAAATGGATTGAATGATTCTGTCCGGATTGGTTACGGCCTGACGCTCTGCCGGTTCGCCGACCAAACGCCCGCCTGTTTTAAGGAAGGCAACTATGGAGGGGGGCCGGCTCCCTTATGCGTTTAAAATGATTACATATGTGTTTTTTCAAATACTGTACTGCCATACACCAACTGGTCGTACCAAGGTCTATTCTGATTATTTTGACATTTGGGGGTTCCTTTACTCACGTTCCGCCATCTTTTTTGGGGCTTTGCAGCCACTGTTGTTTCCAGAATTCAACCCAAGAATCGTATTGCTCCGGCGCGGTATCTTCCTGATCTCCTTGTGCGTCACCGTCTTCTGAATAAGGAAAATCTCCGGGAGGATATGGATAGATACCACCAAATTGTCCAAACTGCTGCTCGATCTGCCCTTCAATTTCTTCCTGGGATTTGTTGAACACCGGTCGCATAAAAAGTGTTGACACCAAATTCATCAGTACTAAGGCAGCAAATATACAGATAAAAGTGGATTTGTGATATGCCGGTGCTCCATTTGCCCGACCTGCCCATCCGGATGGATTGAAGGGGTCATATTGCTCGTTTGTAGTTGAACCGCCGCCGTAGGCATGCCGCTTATAGGACTGCTGTGATTCATATCCATATGCAGAATTAACCTTTTCTGGATTTTTAATTTGCTGATATGCTGCGTTGATTTCGTTCATTTTACGGGCAGCTTCCGGATCGCCCGGATTCAGATCTGGATGATATTTTTTTGCAAGCCTGCGATATGCGTTTTTTATCTCCTCTTCTGTTGCATCTTTTGAAACTCCAAGTACACGATAAGGATCGTTCATTCACTCTCACCCCACTTAGGTTTTTTCAGAAAGTTTCTGCCGCAGCTTCTGCAGACGATATTGATTTTCCTCTTTCCCTTCGGAACATGCAGGTGCTGCTTGCAGTTGGAACAAGAATAAAAGTCGGTGTGTTTTGCACTATTGAAACCGCAGTTTGTGATAGTTCCTCTATATCAAATATCGTTCCGTAATTGACATCTTTCAATATTTCAGGGGAAGCTCGGATATAAACATAAACGAGCAATAGCAGCGCTAAAATATGTACAGCCGCTGAGCCATTCGATGCTGATCACACTGCTGGCTACAAAAAATCTGGGCTGGCCATAGGATCACTTTCCCCAGAGCGTAGAACTTATTTCTTCCGGAAAGAGTACATGTAATTTGTATTTCACAGCAATATATCCTCTTTCAGGATTGGTAACTATCAGTCAACAGCGGTATAGCTTTGGACAAAGGCATGTACCTTCATTCAACTCTTATGGTAATCGTGGTTATAACCGGCTGATCTTCAGAAGAAATCGCACCGTTATTGTCGATAGGCTTTGCATCTTCGCAAATTTCGTCAACAATCTCAATCCCTTCCGTCACATACCCAAAAACGGCATAGTCACCATCCAGCGATTCGCTTGCATCTTCTTGAACAATAAAAAACTGTGAGCTTGCGCTATCATAATCACTGGAACGCGCCATCGAAACAGCACCTCTGGTGTGAGACAGTGTGTTGTCATAGCCGTTGTTCTCAAATTCACCAACTATCGTAGTGCCGGAACCACCCGTACCGTCTCCGTTTGGATCTCCACCCTGCATCATGAAACCATCGATAATGCGATGAAATGTGAGGCCGTCATAAAATCCACTCTCTGCAAGAGAAACAAAGTTTGCCGTTGTAATGGGAGCTGCATTTTGATCCAGTTCCACCGTTATGGTGCCATAACCTTGAATCACGATGTCTGCAAAATAGGCGGCATCGGAACGGAGCGAATCGGAAATCGCACCCTGCTCTGTGCTTGTGGAAACACTGCCGGAGGTACTGTCTGTGATTTGTTTCTCACGATTGTTTCTTTCCGAGCTGCCGTTTGAAAAAATCAAATAGGCGGCCAAAACAAAACCGCAAAGAATTGTGCATCCGGCAAAGAGCAAAAGATGGAACGGCGGTATCTGAATCCTGGACATCGCCTTGATATGATTGATACATGCATGATCCACATCCTGAGGAAACTCCTGTGTCTCATTAGCCTTTTTAAGCAATGATTTGATCTGCAGGTAGGAAAGGCTCGCACCAGGATTGGCTGGAAGATAACATGACAGAGCGGATATGCTGCTGTTGTATATTGTCCAAACCGCAGCATCATTTTGATTGACAATTTGTCCGAGTTCTTTGGTACTCAAACTGCCAAACATGATCGAAAAATACACATAACGCTGGATCGGCTCCATTTGTGAAGCAGCACACTGTAATAGTTCCATGCCCTTCTCTACGGAACCGTAAAAGCTTTTACCCTGAACTTTTTTGCACTTGACTGAAGCGGATTTGGCGACGGTGATCTTTTGTTGCATGGTGCCAAACATCTGTTTCCAGCAGTATTTTGCTGCCATGACCATGAGGTTATGATGGAACGAAATCTCCGTCTCGGCACCATGAACGGCAAGTTCATGCCAAACGTTATCAAATACAACGGCCGTTGCCGCACCTGCTTTTTGTTCATCCGTCAGCAACAGCTTGCAAAATATATAAACGGAATTCCTGTTTGCCAAATATAGGGCTATCATGGATTTTTTGTGTCCCCTGGCTGCTTGTTCTACATTCACGGACATTCTGTATCTTCCTTTCTTTGCAAGTGGAATTCACATTGCAATTTCTATACACGTCAATTGGAAACGCAGACTTTTGTGTATGGACAAAGTAGCAGATGAGCCTAAAGTACCGCTAAAGATAAATATGAACCGTTGAGGAACCGGGCCGTTGAAACCTTTTCCGGGAAAAGAACGGGAAGCCGACCAAACGGATGTTGATAACCGGAATACGATTTCTTATAATGAGGTAATAAAAAATCCTTTTTGGCTCATGTACAAAAGAGTGGGCTTGTGTACAGTCGGTCTTTAGGCTGTATTTAGTTACCCGTGATATATTCCTATAAAGATTGGGGGGAATGTTTTGAAGCTGCTTGTCGCAGAGGATGATCCGAAGCTGCTGAAATCTCTGATACATATTCTGGAAAACAACAAGTTCAGTGTGGATGGTGTAAATAACGGCGACGATGCGCTTAACTATGCACTGACCGGAGAGTATGATGGCTTAATATTGGACATTATGATGCCGGGAATGGATGGCCTGAAGGTGCTGCAGTCTCTTCGTGCAAGTGATATCGCAACCCCCGCTCTGTTCTTGACGGCACGCACAGAGATATCCGACCGTGTGGCAGGTCTGGATGCAGGCGCAGACGATTATCTTCCCAAACCATTTTCTACGGTGGAACTGCTTGCGCGTATACGTGCCATGCTGCGCAGGAAGGATGCATACCTGCCTGATTTACTATCGGTAGGCGCAGTCACGCTAAACCGTTCAACCTATCAGTTAAGCTTTCGTGATGAGATTCAGTCTCTTAGCGCAAAAGAATTTCAAATTTTGGAAATGCTAATGCAGCAACCCGGAACCATTATTCCGTCAGAGCGTTTTATTACACATCTTTGGGGCTGGGACACCAGTGTGGATACCAGTGTCATATGGGTCCTTATCTCAAATCTGCGCAAAAAAATCAGCGCAGTTGCTACCCCGATGGAAATACGCTTTATTCGAAATGCCGGCTATGTGCTGGAGGTCAAAAATGATCAGTAGTCTGCGAAAAAAATTTATCTTCATGAGCATAATTTGTATTTTTGTTGTATTTTCTGGTATTTTCTTCTTTTTGCTGGTGTTTACAAGAATCCAGACAAACCGGTCCGTAGATATGATCGCCGACACCATAGCCTCCAATGACGGTGTCTTTCCGGAGTTTGATCCGTCAAAGCACCAACTGTCCATACATCTGCCTTATTCAGATGTCATAACAGAAGAAACGCAGTTCAGTACCCGCTTTTTTTCGGTTTGGTTGGATGGCCACCAGCAGATAACCAATATCAATGTGGATTCTGTCTCCACGATTACGGAACAGGATGTGGAAGGCTACATAGAGAAGGTCTTGGAAAAAGACGGGGAACGCGGCTGGATATCAGACTATCGCTATAAGGTGGTGAATACCCCAAACGGCACAACGGTTGTGTTCGTCAACGGTATCGTATACAAAAACATGGTGAACCGCCTTCTTTTCACTGCACTGCTGGTTTTGTTGGGCAGCGCAGCGCTGATCCTGATCCTGATGATTGTGGTATCGAAATGGGCGGTGCGGCCGGTGGCAGAAAGCTATGAGAAGCAGCGGCAGTTCATTACAGATGCAAATCATGAACTGAAGACACCATTGACATTGATCCTGTCCAATTTGGATATTATTGAAACGGAGTTTGGGAAAAACGAATGGCTGGATGATATCCGAAGCGAAGGCGAGCGTATGGGATTGCTTATCAACCAACTGGTCACTTTGTCCAGGATGGACGAAAGTACGGATTCCCTTGCACGTGCGGATTTCGATTTAAGCAATGCCGTTGCCGATACAGTTTCAGGGTTTCAAAGTTTGGTTGAAGAACGCCATCATATCCTTACCAGTTCCATCCCCCCATCCATTCATTACCACGGAGATGAATTCCTGATTCGCCGCCTGACAGCGATCCTTTTGGATAACGCAATTAAATACTGTGATTTGGATGGGAACATTCAGCTTTCTTTAACTTTTCGAAGGTACCCTGTTCTTACGGTAGAAAACACATACAAGGATGTGGATAATTTAGAGCTTAATCGCCTGTTCGATCGGTTCTACCGCGCAGATAAGGTCAGAACATTCTCAGGAAGCTTCGGGATCGGCTTATCCATTGCACAGTCTATTGTGAAAAGCCATAAAGGAAACATTTCGGCGTATAAGAAGAACAATATGATCGGATTTCGTGTAGAACTAAAATAGAATACAGAAAAATTTTTTGGGCTTTCGTGTGTAAACTGATAAAAGGGCTTGCTGCAACAATCTCCCTGTTGCGGCAAGCCCTTTTTCCTGTCCAGGTTCCCCTGTTTCTTTAGCGCCAATTTAGGTGGCAGCAGTATACTTTCCGAAGCGCAGATACTATTCAATTCATAAATGAAAAGGAGGTTCCTCCATGATAAAAGTCGAGCACTTAACAAAGTACTACGGCGACTTTCTGGCGGTCAATGATTTGTCTTTTGAAATTGCCGAAGGCCATGTGTATGGTTTTCTGGGCCCAAACGGAGCCGGTAAAACGACCACAATGAATATTATGACCGGCTGCTTATCCGCTACTTCCGGGCATGTTCAGATTGGCGGATTTGATATCTTTGAAGACCCGGATCATGCCAAGCGGCTCATCGGATATCTTCCGGAACAGCCGCCGCTGTATATGAATGAAACGCCGTTGGAATATTTGCGATTTGTCGGTGAAGCCAAAGGATTAAAAGGTGCAGAGTTAAACCAACAGATCGACAAGGTAATTGAGCAAGTCAAGATCCAGAATGTGAAAGGTAAACGGATCTCTGCTTTATCCAAAGGCTATAAGCAGCGTGTTGGTATTGCGCAGGCACTTCTTGGCAATCCAAAAGTCATTATTCTCGACGAACCTACGGTAGGTTTGGACCCGATCCAAATCATCGAGATCCGGGATCTGATCAAACAGCTGGGGCAGGAGCATACAGTGATTTTCAG
This sequence comes from uncultured Oscillospiraceae bacterium, assembly GCA_949285935.1. GTDB lineage: Bacteria > Bacillota > Clostridia > Oscillospirales > Ruminococcaceae > Angelakisella. The sequence continues at coordinate 20,526 of CASEAH010000093.1, read as the reverse complement.
TTCCCATATTCTCTCCGAGGTACAGGCCATCTGTGAGAAAATACTGATCATTGCCCACGGAGAGCTGGTGGCTTTTGGCCAGCCGGACAAACTGGAAAGCCAGCTCCTTTCTGCCAACGAGATCTTCTTTACAACGGATGCACCGGAAAACGATGTCCGGGACGCTCTTTCCACGGTCGAGCACATTACAGACCTGACAATAGAAACGAAGGAAAGCGGTATCCTGTCTGCCCATATCAAGACAGATGCCAAGGATATTCATTCGGTGTCCAAAGAGGTGTTTTTTGCCTTTGCAAAGCGAAAGCAGGCCCTGCTGGAATTGACCTTGAAACGGGCAACCCTGGAGGATATTTTCCTTGAACTTACCGAGACGGAAGCTTCGGCAAAGAAGAAAGAAGGAGGGAACCAGGCATGATTGCCGTTTTGAAACATGAGCTGAGAAATTACTTCCACTCATTCACTGCTTATGTGTTCGGCGCCTTTCTGCTTGCCATTGTAGGTATTGGTGCAATGCTGTATAATCTGCAGGCTGCGGTAGGCAATTTCGAATATGTACTCAGCTTTGGTACCATTGTATTCGTTATAATTGTCCCGATTCTGACGATGAGAGTCATTGCCGAAGAGCGGAAGCAGAAGACCGACCAGCTTCTTTATTCACTCCCGATTTCTACCGTACAAGTGATTTTAGGAAAATACCTGGCGCTTCTGGTTATTTATTTGATCCCGCTTGCTATCATTTCGATATACCCGCTGATCTTTGCGCAGTATGGTGATGTATACCTGCCCACCTCCTATGGATCTCTGGTGGCAATCTTTATTATGGGTGCTGCATTGGTTGCGCTGGGGGTATTTATTTCTTCTCTAACAGACAACCAGGGACTTGCTGCTGGCATTGGGATTGCAGCCATTCTGTTCAACTATTATAGTGTTAGCCTGTCGGAATATGTCTCCTCCACATCCTTTGGCAGCATCCTTGCGCTCATTGTCCTTGCTCTTATTCTTGGAGCGATCGTACGCTATCTAACACGCAATGAATTTCTGGCCTATGGCGTTTCGTTTGTATTGATAGCGATCATTTCGGTAGCTTTGTATCTTGAACCCACCGTCTTTGAAGGCCTTTTGCCGGATATTATGCGACAGTTATCCCTGTTTGATCGGTTCAACACATTTGTCAGCGGCGTATTCGATCTGACCGCGATCTTCTATTATGTATCTGTGATTATATTTTTCCTGTTTTTGTCTGTGCAGTCTCTGGAAAAAAGGAGGTATAACTAATGAAAAAGTGGAAACTCCTTCTCAGTGCAGAATGGGCAGACAGGAATCGTGCGGCCTTTCAGGGAGGCACCTATGCACTGACGATTACCGCTGTTGTGCTGGCTATTTTAGTTGTGCTTAATATTCTTGTTTCTGCGCTTCCCTCCGGCTTGACAAAATTTGACATTAGCGCCTCAAAGCTGTACTCCATCACCAGCAATACGAAGGTTGTAGTCAATGCGCTGGACAAAGACGTCACAATATACTGGATTGTACAGTCCGGCGAGGAAGATGATGTTATTGAAACCTTGCTCGGAAAATATGACAGCCTGTCGGATCACATCACGATAGTGAAAAAGAACCCGGATGTGTATCCCACTTTTGCAGAGCAGTATACCAACGAGCCTGTTCAGAACAACAGCCTCGTCGTGGAATGTGGTGAACGCAGCCGTTTTATCGGTTATGACGATATCTATGTGCAGGAAATGGATATATACTCCTATTCGTACAACACATCTTTTGATGGCGAGGGTGCGCTCACCTCTGCCATTGATTACGTCACCACAGAAGATCTGCCACAGCTGTATGTGTTGGAAGGTCATGGCGAACAGGAACTGCCTGCAAACTTTAAAGAGCAGATTGAAAAAGAAAGCATCGAGACCAACACCCTCTCTCTGTTGACCGTGGACGAGATTCCGGAAGAGGCTGATGCGCTTTTGATCTATGAACCTTCGTCGGATCTGTCTAAAGAAGAAGTCGATATGCTGTATGAATACGCTGAAGCCGGCGGTAAACTGCTTGTGATCGCCGGCCCGACGGAAGACGGCATTCTGGAAAACCTGTACGGTCTTCTGGCCAACTATGGTGTGGAAACCTGTGAAGGTATTGTGGTTGAAGGCAATCGAGACAACTATACAATGCAGCCCCATATTCTCCTGCCGCAGATGTCGAGCCATAAAATCACCGATTCACTCATTGAGGAAAGCTACTATCCTAACATGCCCATTTCGCAGGGAATGCTTGTCAATGATAGCAGCAGCGCTGTGACTGCTCTGCTCACCACAACAGACAAGTCGTTCAGCAAGATTGCAGGTTATGATCTCACTACATACGAAAAGGAAGAAGGAGACATTGACGGTCCTTTTGCCGTTGCTCTTTCCATCGATTGCGCCAATGAAGGACAAATCGTATGGTTCTCGTCTGCTGCGTTTTTGGACGATATGTATAATGCCTTATCGTCCGGCTCAAACTCCGACCTCGCAATGAATGCACTTTCTTCTCTTATTGGCGAGAGCGAAGCCATGGCGATCCGAAGCAAATCTTTGAACTATAACTATCTTTCCATTACGGATTCTACTGCTTCGCTGCTCAAGACACTAATGATCGGGGTATTCCCGCTTGGTTATCTGGGGATTGGTGCAGTTGTCATTTTGAAGAGAAGGAGAGAGCAAAATGAAGCGGGCTAAACGTATCTATGCACTGCTGGGAGTTTTGGCGGTTGTCTGTGTGGTTACTGTCTTTGTGGTAAAACACGAAGAGAAACAGGAAAACATCCGTAACAGCGGTGAGGTCGTTTTGGAAGTGGATGTGGACTCGGTTCAATCTATCTCCTGGGAGAACGAATCGGAATCGCTGTCGTTCCACAAGGAGGACGGCTCGCTATACGACGATGATTCGGCTTTTCCTGTAGACGAAGAAAAAATAAACGAACTCATCGGACAATTTGAGGCGTTTTCTGCCGCCTTCATCATTGAAGAAGTAACAGATTATAGTCAATATGGACTGGATGATCCTGTCTGTACGATTGAAATGGTTGCCGGCGAGGAAACATACAACATTGCGCTGGGAGACTATAGTGCGATGGATTCGCAGCGGTATGTTTCCCTTGGCGACGGTAACGTCTACCTGGCAACAAACGATCCGCTGGATTATTTTGATGCCACCCTCAGCGATATGATCCTGAATGACGAAACACCCTCTTTTGATAATGTGGAAAGCATTGATTTTGAGGGAAGCGACAGCTATCACGTAGTTTACAGGGAATATACCGAGGACAGCCCCTACACCTATTGTGAAGAGGACGTCTATTTTAAGGAAACCGAGGAGGATCTGCTTCCGCTGAATACCTCCCGGGTGGAAAGATATCTGAGTGCCATTACATACCTGGATCTGAGCAATTATATGACATATAATGCCGGAGAAGAGGATTTGGCTGCTTATGGATTGGACGATCCGGAACTGATGGTAACCGTACAATACACACCAGAGGAAGAAGATGGCTCCCAAACAACGAGCCAGACTTTTACTATCAGTATCAGCCGCGATCCGGAAGAACGTGAAAAAGCAGAAAATTCTTCGGACGAAACGAACTCCGAGGAAAAGGAGGAAGAGGAGGAAGAGGTCACTGCATACGCCCGGATCGGAGATTCCAGGATCATCTATCAGATTACCTCCAGCAGTTATGAATCCTTAATGGCTGCCGATTACAATGATTTGCGGCATCCAAAAGTTTTCACTGCGTCCTTTGACGATGTTACTTCCATGGATATTTCTTTGGATGGTTCGGTCTATACTATTACCTCAAAGGGCAATGGGAATAAAAAAACCTTTTATTATAACGAAGAGGAAATTTCTATTGAAGACCTGCAATCCGCTTTGGAAAACATGAGTGCATCGAGCTTTACAGAGGAAACGCCTTCCCAAAAAGAAGAAATTGCACTGACCATTTATCTCGACAACGAGGTCCATACGCAAGTACAAATTGAATTGTATCGTTATGATGGCGAGCAGTGTCTCGCTTTGGTGGACGGACAGCCTGTGTCGTTAGTCCCGCGTTCCCAGGTCGTCGATCTGATAGAAGCAATTAATGCACTTGTTCTCTAAAACGGATCAAACCATCAAATGCGGAATGATCAGTATCGCTTTTCGTGGGGTCCGATTACCAGGGGAGCGTAATCAGCTGTAATTCGTGTTCGCCGTTGTTTGCGGACGTTTCAGCAAATGGAATGCCTATAGTAAATTGGACAGTCTTTTCCGGACTGTCCAATTGCTGTAGGCATTTTATCATTTGTATTGATCTCTGCTCCGCGTCCAAAGAAACCGAAAATTACCACTCCTTCCCCCGGGTAAGGACCTGAAGCTAAATCCTGTTTTAGGTCTTTTATTTTATCGTTGCCGCCAATGAATTTGCACCTTGTTTTCTATGCCAGGCAGGGGCCCAAACCAAGTAACTCACCAAGATTTTTATTTAAATCGGCCCCGCTCTGCGGGTCCAACTATAATCAATAAAAATTTATAATTCATGTATATAAGCAATGCAAAATTTTTAAGTTTTCTATACTAAAGTAAAAGATTAGTTTTCTATACTGGACTGGATTCTTTGTAAACGTCTGTGTATTAAAGTGGTCTGCGCATTTTTTCCTTTTTATGCGGCATACTGATGATGAAAGGAGATGTTTATAACCATGACTACACTTAAATGCAGTGTCAGCAACTGTGCCAGCAACTGCTCCGGCGGATGCTGCCGTCCTTCTGTGCAGATCAATGCTCCCCAATCCGGCCAGGAAGCTCAGGATACCTGCTGTAACTCCTTTGCTCCCAAATTGCCCGGAACTCCTTCCAACAGTGCAGCAGGACTCTCTCCCAATGCCGCTCTGGATATCCGCTGCAGTGCTTCTGCCTGTGTGCATAACCAGTCTGGAAGCTGTGCTTCAGGATGCGTCTGCATCAACAACGGCACTTCCGGAACACAATGCTCTACTTTTGAAGCTCGGTAAAACCCGTTTTGAGGGCCGCCTGTCTGCCAGGCGGCCTTTTTACATTTTATCTTTCAAAATCTTTCTATACTTTGTATTCCTATCCTAAAATTTTTTTGATATAATTGAGACATATGCAGAGATATTCTTTGATATTGCTAAAACGCCACAGCATCTTTTCTCTCACAGAATATACTTACGGGCATGGGAGCGAATGGCATGGTAAGTCAGAAGCAGGTAAAAAAGCAGACTCGGGAAGCTCTTAACGGAATGTTCGGCCATGCGTCGGATTACCGAAAAGTAATGGCCATCCTGGCTGTGCTGATGATCATCGTTTCCGGTTTCACTCTGTGGAACACTATGGAACTCCGGCGTGCTATGGATGCCCGAACCCAAATCTATGTTGGGGATGTAACGCTTCAGTTGACCGATGAAATTGATTTCCGCCTCAAAAAAAATGTGATAGACTTGGAGATGCTGGAGGATAGCCTTCTTCATGTAGATAACATTACCGAGGAATCTCTTCACGATTTTTTGGACCGGAAGGCAGATTTGTTGGGTTATACCGCAATTGCTCTCATCCGTTCAGACGGCAATATTTATACCACACAGCCCATTCCCGGCGATCTTTCCAGCATGTCCGGCATTCAGGCATCCTTTTCCGGGGAAAACGGGGTTTCTTTTCTCAATGAGCAAAGCATTCTGTATTCCATTCCTATCATGCGGGACGGTAAAGTAGCCGGAGTACTGGCCGGAATGCGGAACCGCGAAAATATGCAGCAGCTCATCCGGACCGAAAGTTTTTCCGGCCGCGGACTTACCTGCATCATTGATCCTGAGGGACAGGTGATCATCTCTCCCACCAATGTGGATCCTTTTATGGTTCTGGATGATATTTTTCTGGAGGAAAGCAACGACGAGACTGTAGAAAATATTTTGCAGATGCGTGATGATATGAAAAACCACCGCAGCGGCGTATTTACCTTTACCGCTGTGGACGGAACTTCCCTGGTACTGGCCTACAATCCGCTGCAAAATTACAATTGGGTGCTTCTCACACTGGTCCCTGCTGATATCATCTCTGCCCAAACCGACCTCTACCTTTCCCAGACTTTTACCATCATCGCCGGGACTATTCTGCTCTTTTTCATTATCCTCACTGTGCTTTTCCATACCTATCGCAACCACTTCCGCCTGATGGAACGACTGGCCTTTACCGATCGCCTTACCGGGGCCATGAACAATGCCGCTTTTCAGCTGCAATGCCGGCAGCTTCTGGACAAATCTGCTCCCGGCAAATATACTGTGGTGCTTCTGAACATCCGGAACTTCAAGCTGATCAATGCCAGCTACGGCAGCGTCCGGGGGGATGAAACCCTCCGGCATGTAATGAACGTATTGTTGGCCCATATCCAGGACGGCGAACTGGCTGCCCGGGCTGATGCCGACAATTTTTTCCTCTGCCTCAAGGGCTGCGATCCGGAGGAGATCCGCAGACGTCTTCAGAAGATGGTGGATGCCGTCAACTCTTTCGACCCTGCAGAGGATGGCCCATCCTATCTTACCCTGCAGCAGGGAGCCTATGTGGTGGACGAGCCGCATCTGGATATTACCATTGTCCAGGACCGGGCAAAAACCGCCTGTCGCGGGTATTCCGCCTTGCCGGGCAGCCAGTGCGTATTTTATGATGAAGCCGTTACCAAGCGGCTGCAAAAGGAGCAGACTCTCAATCATCTTTTTGACCGTTCTCTGGCTGATGGGGATTTCAAGCTGTTTCTGCAGCCAAAAGTGCGCCTGCACACTGGAACAGTTTGCGGCGCTGAGGCTCTGGTACGTTGGGAACATCCTCAACGCGGAATGATTTTCCCTTCAGATTTTATTCCTCTTTTTGAAAAAAACGGACGGATCTGCCAGTTGGATCTTTATATTTTTGAAGAGACCTGCAAAACCATCCGCCGTTGGATAGATGAAGGCAAGCCCCTCTTCCCTGTTTCAGTCAATCTGTCCAGACAGCATTTTCAGAGCGACAGTCCACTGGATTCTTTTTATGAGATCGCCCAGCGCTATCAAATCCCCTCTGGTACTATCGAAATGGAGTTGACGGAATCCATCTTTTTTGACGATCAGGGGATCGAAAATGTCAAAGCTCAGATCCGACGGATGCACGAAATGGGATTTCTCTGTTCTCTGGATGACTTTGGTTCTGGATATTCTTCCCTGGGATTGCTGATGGAATTTGATGTGGATGTGGTCAAACTGGACCGGCGTTTCTTCCTTCATGACAGCAACCCCAAAGCCCGTAAAGTTGTTGCTTCGGTCATCCAGCTTTGCCGGGATATTGGTACTCAGGTAGTGGCCGAAGGCATCGAAACACCTCAGCAGCTGTCTTTCCTTGAGGAAATGGGCTGCGACATGGTACAGGGGTACCTTTACTCCAAGCCTCTTCCCGTCACAGAATTTGAAAAATGGCAGAAGGATTTCTCTTCTTCTCCCAATAGAGGAATACGGGTTTAAATACGATTTTCTATTCTGGTTTGGTTGGATCTTTAAGGTTGTTTTTCAGCCCTCTGCCTGTGTGCAGAGGGCTTTTTGCATACTTTCAAAAGAAGCCCCCCTGCTCTGCTGTGAAGAGCAAAAAGCTTTCGCACCTGTCGCTGGGAAAAGTGAGATCATGACAATCCCCAGCTGACTTGGTATATGAAACACCCGCATAAAAACGGCGGATCGCCGGTCATCTCTTGAGGCGGAATAAGGGGACCTAAAAACTCCAAGGGTATTTTACGCACCCACAGGCTCTAAATCATTTTCCGCCTTCATCCCCTGCCTTCTATCCGTAGACGGGCAATATTTTCAGTAAAACGTATCCTGCCGTTTTGGTTTTTGTATGGCAGTTTGCTGCGCTCATTACGGAAAGCTAAAATTTTTTACACTTCCCGGCAGAACAGGGGACCTTACGCGGATGTTCACAATATCAAAAGAGACCGGAAGGCAATCCTTCCGGTCTCTTTCTGTATGTATGCTGTTGGCTTGCGAAAGCCTGAACCATGCTCTCATGCTGCCCAGGCTTTTCCAAAAGGTTTTACAGCAGCGCGCGGTACAGGTCCGCAATCTCCTCCACACTGGTGTCGCGGGGGTTTCCCGGACGGCAGGCATCCGCATAAGCGGATTCGGCCAGGAAGGGGATATCCTCTTCCCGCAGGATCCCTTTCAGATCGGCAGGGATACCCACATCCGCGGACAGATTGCGGACAGCGTCTATCGCCGCTTTCCGATATTCTTCCTGGCTCATGGTATCCACTCCCTCAACCCCCATGGCCCGGGCAATCTCCCGATATTTGTCCCCGGTAGCGCAGGCATTGTATTCCATAACGCTGGGAAGGATGATGGCATTGGCCACACCGTGAGGAGTATCATAAAGGGCCCCCAAGCCATGGGCCATGGAATGAACGATTCCCAGTCCTACATTGGAGAAGCCCATACCGGCAATATACTGTGCCAGTGCCATGCCTTCCCGCCCTTCGGGGGTGTTGTCCACTGCTCCCCGCAGATGACGGGAAATCAGCCGGATCGCTTCCAGATGGAACATATCGGTCATTTCCCAGGCGCCTTTGGTGATGTAACCTTCAATAGCATGGGTCAGCGCGTCCATACCGGTGGCAGCAGTAAGGCCGCGGGGCATACTGGACATCATATCCGGGTCGATGACTGCCACCTCGGGAATGTCGTTGACGTCCACACAGACAAATTTGCGCTTTTTCTCCACATCAGTGATAACGTAGTTGATGGTGACCTCCGCGGCAGTTCCGGCGGTAGTGGGGACCGCAATGGTGAAAACCGCATGTTTCTTGGTAGGCGCCACACCTTCCAGGGAGCGTACATCCGCAAATTCCGGATTGTTGGCAATGATTCCCACTGCCTTGGCAGTATCCATGGAGGAACCGCCGCCAATGGCGATAATGTAGTCGGCGCCGGATTCCGCAAACGCCTTGACGCCGTGCTGCACATTCTCAATGGTGGGGTTGGCCTTGATGTCAGAGTAGACCGTATAGGCCATCCCCTCCTGATCCAGGAGGTCAGTAACCTTGGCGGTAACGCCGAATTTGATAAGATCAGGATCGGAGCAGACAAACGCTTTGGTGCAGCCTCTGGCTCTGGCCACGCCGGGGATCTCGCCGATGGCGCCCTTGCCGTGATAGGAGACACCGTTCAATACGATTCTGTTGGACATATCATTCGCTCCTTTGTGTGGTAATTTAGTCGGGCAAAGAGCCCTCGATTTGTTATTATTATAACAATCTTTCGGAGGATTCTTCAAGTGACAAAAAGTCCCCGATGTCACATATGTGACATCGGGGACAAATTGTAACCTTGCCCATTCCCATCAGGCAGGCTGAAGATCGGAAAGAAGCTTTTCCAGAAGAGGCGGGAGGGCCAGGATCAGCAAATCCGCCATCTTCTCCGGCGGCAGCTTCATCCCCCCTGCGGCCCATTCTACCGTCATGTAAATGGACCCCCGGCAGTACATCTCCAATAAAAACGCAACATCCGGTTCCAGTGGCTTTCCCGTTTTCCGGGTAATGACTCCCGTGTAAAATTTCAGAATACATTCATAGTCATACTGGATCAGGGAGTTGCTGTCGTTGGAGCGGAACGCCTGGGTAAAAAAACTGCGTTCCGCCTGCAAAAAAGTAAATTTTTCCAAAAGCCCCTCCCGGAGAGTCAGACGCACACCCATCTGTTTGAAGGACTTCTGGGCCAGCTTCTCAAAATACCAGTTGACCAGGTCGTATTTGTCCGCAAAATTCCGGTAAAAGGTCTGTCTGGTGACGCCGCATCCGTCTGCGATCTCCTTGACCGTAATGCGATCCAGGGGCGTGGTGGCCATCAGCTTTTTGATGGAATCTGCCAGGCGGTATCTGGTTTTTTCCCGCGCATCCATTTTTCTCCCTCCCTGCCGGTGCACCTGTTACCAGTGTACCAGAAACCTGCCGGCGTGGCAATGCCCGCCCCTGGAGATGGGATAAAATACAGAAGAGTCTTTCTGTTGCCGGGCGTTTATGATACACTGAAAGAAAGCCGGCAAAGCCGGTATAACTGTTGAAAAGAGGATACGTCATGGAAAACGGCAAAAAAATAGGTTTCATCGGATACGGCAATATGGCACAGGCGATGGCGGAGGGCCTGATGCGTACCGGGGCGGTCTGCGGGGATCAGTTGTTTGCCTGCGCCCGGGATTGGGAAAAGCTGCGCAGGAATACGGAACCCAAGGGGATCCATCCCTGCCGGGATGCCCGGGAGACGGTCCTTGCCTCCGATATTGTGGTGATTGCAGTCAAGCCCTATCTGGTGGAAGAGGTGACGGCTCCTGTCCGGGAACTGCTCCGGGAAAAGATCGTGCTTTCGGTGGCTGCTGGGATGCCCTTTGAAGCCTATGAAAAAATCCTTCTGCCCGGAACCCATCACCTGAGTACTCTTCCCAATACGCCGGTAGCGGTGGGAGAGGGAATTATCATCTGCGAAAGCCGCCATTCCCTCACGCCGGAGGAGTACCGCCAGGTGGAGGAAATTTTTTCCCATATCGGGCTTCTTCAGGCGGTGGATACCAAGCAGATGAGTATTGCCGGCACCATCAGCGGCTGTGGTCCCGCTTTTGTCAGCATGTTTCTGGAAGCTCTGGCAGACGGAGCAGTCCTTCACGGCCTGCCCCGTCCTCTTGCCTACCGGCTGGCCAGCCAGATGGTTGCGGGTACCGGCAAGCTGCAGCTGGAAACCGGCACCCATCCCGGCGCCATGAAGGACGCAGTCTGTTCTCCCGGGGGAACCACCATTGTGGGTGTTGCCGCTTTGGAACGGGGCGGCCTGCGGTCCGTCGTCATAGACGCTGTGGACGCCGTGGAGCGCAAGGGCTGAGAGCCCCTGCCCGGAAAATCCGGACATACTCCGGCTCAATTCTTTCAGGGTGTTTCCGAAAGCAAAGAAATACACAGATTTTTGCAGGGAGTATGGGCTACAAGGCAAAAAGTGCAGGAATCCTTTGTGGGTTCCCAGCATTTTTAATGCGGCAGACACTACTTTCCATAGAAAAAGCTGAAAATTTTCCCTTTTCAGAAAGCTGCGGATAGATTTTCTCCTGCATGCAGTCCGGTGTTTTTATTCCAAAGCAGCCGGTGAAATCTTATGCCGCAGAATCTATTGTCCCCATTCCATCCGTCCAGGCCTGTTCCCGGCTGCCGGCGTCCGGTTTATACTGTTTTTGATGGAAGGAGCACAAAAAGACAAAATTTTTTATCTCCCGCCATACACCTTTCACTCCATTTTCAATCACGGGCGGCTGACCCTTGCATCGGATTTCCTTTGCCGGCTTAATTTGTTGGGATAACTTACGCTTTACAAAACCCCTTCCAGGCGCAGCAGGAATTCTTTAATATCCATTCCTCCTCCGTAGCCGGTAAGGCTGCCATCTCCGCCGATCACCCGATGGCAGGGGATAAAAATGGAGATGGGATTTCGATGATTGGCCTGCCCTACCGCCCTGGCAGCTCCCGGCCTGCCGATGGCCGCCGCCAATTGGCCATAGCTCCGGGTCTCGCCATAGGGGATTTCTTCCAGGGCCTTCCATACCTGGTGCTGGAATGGCGTCCCCGAGGGCGCCAGCGGCAGGTCAAAGGTTTTCCGCCGGCCCGCCAGATATTCTCCCAGCTCCTCTCCCGCACGGGCGATCAGAGGGGTTTCTTCCTCCCTGCATTCACCCTCCGGTACCCCTCTGCCAAAAAACAGGTCGGTGATCCGGCCGTTTTCTTCGCCGATCCCCACCGTTCCCAGGGCTGTTTCATAATACCATACCTGTTTCATTCCAATGCCTCCTTTTGCCGAAGGATTTTCATCCTCCCATGTTCCTGCAATGATCGGCTCCATCATAGCAGTCCGGCAAGGATTTGTAAAGGTACCTCTCTCTTGTATGGGAAAACCCCATGGGATATAATAGAACCATTCTGTCAGGATGAGGCTCGCATCGGAAAGCCGGCGCTTCCGGAGCGCAGCATCCCAAAATTATCGAAGAATTGGAACGATGGCATGAAACGTTTGGCTGTGGGCATTCTGGCCCATGTAGATTCAGGAAAAACCACCCTTACGGAAGGAATGCTCTATCAGGCCGGTCAGCTGCGCAAGCTGGGCCGGGTGGATCACGGAGACGCTTTTCTGGATACCCACGCACTGGAGCGGGAACGGGGGATCACGATTTTTTCCAAGCAGGCAGTTCTGCCTTTGCCGGAAACAGAAGTGACCCTGCTGGACACGCCGGGGCATGTGGACTTTGCCGCCGAAATGGAGCGCACACTCCAGGTAATGGATTACGCTATCCTGGTCATCAGCGGTTCTGACGGCGTTCAGAGCCATACCGAGACCCTGTGGCGGCTGCTGGAACAGTATGGGGTCCCCACCTTTCTCTTTATCAACAAGATGGATCTGGCCGGTGCGGAGCTTTCCCGGATCGCGGGAGAACTGCGCAGCCGGCTGAGTTCGGGCTGTGTGGATATGGGATCTCCCCGGTCCCCCCAGGAATTGCAGGAGGAAGCGGCTCTGTGTGACGAAGGGCTGATGGAGCGTTTTCTGGAAAAAGGCAGTCTGGATGAAGATGAGATCCGGGAGGCGGTGGCGGCCCGGCGGCTCTTCCCCTGCTACTACGGTTCCGCCCTGCGGCTGGAGGGCATCGACCGGCTGCTGGACGGTCTCGTCCGGTATACCCGGGTCCCCGCTGCACCGGAAAGCTTCGGCGCCCGGGTCTTCAAAATTTCCTGGGACAGCCAGGGGAACCGGCTGACCTACTTGAAAATTACCGGCGGATGCCTGCGGCCCCGGGATATGGTCACCGGACAGGATGCCGGAGGTACCTCCTGGGAAGAAAAGGTCAATCAGATCCGCCTGTATTCGGGGGACAAATTCCGCAGCATAGACCAAGCCCCTCCCGGTACAATCTGCGCTGTCACCGGCTTAAGCCGCACCCGCCCCGGAGCAGGGCTTGGCTGGGAGCAGGATTCCCCCATGCCCCTCCTGCAGCCGGTGCTTACCTATCGGGTGGAGCTTCCTCAGGGTGCAGACCCGCATACCGCGCTCACTCAGCTTCGTCGCCTGGAAGAGGAGGATCCCCAGCTCCATGTGGTATGGGACGAAAGACTCCAGGAAATCCATCTGCAGCTGATGGGGGAAGTGCAGCTGGAGGTGCTCCGGCGTCTGATTCCGGAGCGGTTCGGAATGGCTGTGGATTTCGGGCCAGGAAACATCATCTATAAGGAAACCATCACCCGGGCAGTGGAGGGAGTAGGACACTTCGAGCCTTTACGCCACTATGCAGAGGTCCATCTGCTGCTGGAGCCGGGAGAACGGGGAAGCGGTCTGGTTTTTGCCACTGACTGCCGGGAAGAAATCCTGGATCGGAACTGGCAGCGTCTGGTGCTGACCCACCTGGAGGAAAAGACCCATTTGGGGGTACTTACCGGCTCCCCCATCACTGATATGAAAATCACGCTGGTCTCGGGACGGGCTCACCTCAAGCACACCGAGGGCGGCGATTTCCGCCAGGCCACCTACCGGGCTGTGCGGCAGGGACTGCGCAGTACCCAGTGCCTTCTGCTGGAGCCCTGGTATGATTTCCGTCTGGAGGTCCCGGCAGATGCAGTGGGACGGGCTATGTCCGATCTCCAGCGGCTGTCAGCTGTTTTTGATCCTCCCCAGACCCTGGGGGAGACCGTGCTGCTTGTGGGCTATGCTCCGGTGGCCTGTCTGCGGGATTATCCCATGGAGGTCGTCAGTTACACGCGCGGCCGGGGACGTCTCTCCTGCACCCTGCGGGGATATGAACCCTGCCATAATCCCGAGGAGGTTTTGGCGGCAGTGGGATATGACCCGGATAGTGATCTGGAAAATCCCGCCGATTCGGTTTTTTGTTCCCATGGCGCCGGGTTCGTCGTGCCATGGGATCAGGTTCCCCGTCATATGCATCTGAGCGCCCGTCTGGAAAATAGTTTTGTGTCTCCGGAGGCTGCCAAAACGGACGAACCCTCCCGGGAAGCTGCCGCCGCCGGCTCCCGCCGCGCGGCGGACTACTGCGCTATGGTGGCGGAGGATCGGGAGCTGCTGGCTATTTTTGAACGCACCTACGGTCCCATCCGCCGGGATCCGCGGACCGCTTTCCGCCCAGCTTCCGAGCCGCCGGTACAAAAGCCGGCCGCCGCCCCTTCCCCGCAAGCGCCCAGCCCGGAATATCTGCTGGTAGACGGATACAATATCATCTTTGCCTGGGAGGACCTGAATGCTCTGGCCCGGGAAAGCATCGATGCCGCCCGGCAGAAGCTCATCGACATTCTCTGCAACTATCAGGGATTCCGGCGGTGCCAGCTGATCCTGGTTTTTGACGCCTATCGGGTCAAGGGAAGTCAGGGAGAGGTGGAAAAAGTTCACAACATCAGCGTGGTTTACACCAAGGAAGCCGAAACTGCTGACATGTATATCGAAAAAGTGACCCATCAGCTGGGACGTGACCGGCTGGTAAGGGTGGCCACTTCCGATGCCTTGGAGCAGCTGATTATTCTGGGGCACGGCGCCCTGCGCATTTCCGCTTCCGCTTTCCGGGAAGAGGTGGCCCAGGTGGAACAGGCCATCCGGGATTTCCTGGAGCGGCCATAACCCACAATTTGGGAGGCCATTCCAAGGGCTCCAGTTCCGATACTCTCCACAAATGCTGGTTTCCTCACCTTCTTGCTGTCCCGCCCCTCCTGTAAGCAGGCAGTCCTCTCTTCCTCCCAAGCTGCTTCCTGCTGCGGGGCATTGCAGGGGATTTCACTTTCTCCGGGGACTCCGTTGGGACAGGCGTTTGCTATGTGACAGGTGCCTTTTACGCGACTATGGGGGCATCCCCCGGAATGTATGAAACACCCTTTCCCGGAAATACTGAAGGCATAAAGGATAAAGGAGGAGTTTCATGATCGCCAAAATTCAGCGTGACGGCTGTATTTCCTGCGGCCTGTGCGCCAATGTATGTCCCGATGTCTTCCGTATGGCGGATGACGGCCTGGCGCAGGTCCACCAGACACCGGTGCCGCCTGCATCCGAGGCAGATGCTGCCCATGCCCGTGATGGCTGTCCTGTATCCGTTATTACACTGGAATAACGTCCCCGCGTTAAAGGTGAGGCATTCCGGGCAACTTTGCGGAACCACATCCAAAGGCACAACCCATGCCAAAGCGGGAGGCTTGGAAGCCCCAGGAGGAGTATTTTATTGGCAAACTTTTCAGGAGGCTCTGGATCCGTTTCCTGCTGCGCTGCCTGCCGCCCCATAAGCGGGCAATATTTTCCTGCGAAGCTATTTATGATTGGGCTTTTGTGTAACGCCCATGTTCAAAGGCGAAGCTTCTTATACTTTCTGACAGGGCCGCAAGGTTTTTCACCGAAGCTTAATAGCACAGCAAAAACAACGCCACCTATACCTGGCGTTGTTTTTGTTTTTTCTTCTACCCCTACCCCAGCTAAACCTTTTATAAACTCCTGACAAAACAGCCGTTCCTCCACGCTTCTTTTGAAGGAAGCTATGCTTAGATTTTTATCATGGTTTGGGGTGACCGCTGACTCTTTTATAAACCTTATTCCCCCATGCTTTCCTTTTTTTCTTTGCTGAAGCAAACGGAAATTCTTTCATTTTTCTCTTATCTGTGTGTCACTTGCCCTCAAAAGTTCCCCGCGCCTTAGGGGTTAATAAAAAGGACCGCTCCGAAGGCAGCAGCTTCGGAGCGGTCGCTTTATATGATGCCCATTAAAGGGCCGTTTATGTTTCGGTTGGGCTTTGATTTTCCGTTTCCGGATTTTCCTCCTCTGCGGGCGGATTCTCTCCCTTGGGAGGCTGGCGCCGGGGAGCATCCTCCGCTGTTCCACCAACTTCCCCATCAGGCCGCGGCGGGCGGGCACCTGCTCCCGGGCCACCATCCTCAGATGTAAAATCCGTATCTTCCAGATAAGTGACACTTTCAAATCTGCTCAAAATCCCCTCTGTTTCAAACACACCTGGATCGGCCGCTTCCCGGTGGGTCTGCTGGATCTCTCCCGCCCATACTTCGCAGATACCGTCTGATAACAGTGGGCTGCTTACAAGAAGGGTGCGGTAATCCTGCTCTGGCTCCAGTACCAGCAACTCCTGGTCTTGCTGGATGACCCGAACCAGGGTGCCTGCCGTCTGCGTGCTTTTATAAGTAAGAGAAAGACTGGCCTGCTGAGATCCTGCGTCCGGCAGGGAATTGTTCATCCCTGTGGCAGCCAGAGTGCCGCCGTTGATGGTGAGTGTTCCGTCCACATCCACACCGCCGCTCATATCTGCCAGGGAAGCCATGGAAATGACGGTTCCTCCATTCATCACCATACTGCCGTTGGAATCGATGCCATCGCCTCCTGCCACAACCGTCAACGTTCCTCCATTGATGGTAATAAGGCTGACTCCGTCCTGATTGGCATTGAGTCCATCATCCGGCGCAGTGACACGGATCTCCCCTCCGTTGATGGTCAGATGCTCTTCACTGGCGATCCCTTCTTCCCGATTCCCGGTCACGGTCAGATTTCCGCTGCCGTCAATGGTAAGAGAAACACAGCTGTAAAGTGCTCCGTCATATTCTTCCCCGCTGCTGTCTTCCAGGGCATTCTGTGTTCCGGATTTAAGCCAAACTGCGGCCGAGGCCGCATCGGCAAAAAGGATGGCCGGGCCATGGGAACTGAGAATTTCCACGCCGTCCAGCAAGAGGGTTACCTCTTCACCGGGAGCATCCACCACGATGCTTCCGTCTGTGGTGGCACCGCTGACCGAATAGATTCCTGCCTGAGTAATAGTAACCGTTCCGCCGCTGACTTCTGCTCCCTGCCCCTCCACAGATGCGGCGCTGTCAAAAACAATGCGGGCATCAGGCTCCGGATCGGCTGTTTGCACCACCTCTGCACCAGCAGCTTCTGCCGAGGCCCCACTGGAAGAACCCACCGATTCTCCGGTTCCCGGCGATTCTTTCTGAGCAGTCGTGGCACAGGCGGAGGTTATCAGGGATATGGCCAGAACAAAACTTAAAAGACGTATTTTTTTCATCTTCCTGTTCTCCTTTTACAGCAATGGCAAGGAACAATGTCCTTGCCATACAGTATGCCATCCTTGTGTGACAGTCCCGTGATGATGGACTGAAACCACCCTGAATCCTGAAGCTGCCTCTTTTTATTGGTTCCAGCCCCGGATATGGATTCCCCTTACACGGCTGTATCCATAGGCAGAAAGGGGCCAGTTCTCCCGGTCCGGACAATGGGAGGCTACCAACAAATCCTTTCGGACGCCGTCAGCATCCAAGATCTCTCCGGTTACCAGCGCCGAATGGCGCCAGTTTTCCAGGGCCGAAAACTGGACCACATCCCCGGGCAAAAGCCCTCCCAACGGAATATCGGTACGCGCCGCAAGCCCGCTGCCGCTGTTGCCGGCACAATAGGCATAAAATTCCCGGACACCCGACCACGCCGGAGATCGTCCCCGGGCCTCCTGCCAGAGGTTTGGCGTGTGGCCAAACCATTTCCACTGAAATCCTCCCTGCCAGTCCATGGGGATTCCTCCCGCCAGCAGGCATTGGGAAACGAAGTTCTGGCAGTCTCCTCCATACGCTTCATAATCCGGCCAGTCCGGGCTGCGCAAAACCGCTGCGCCGCCCCATGCCCAGGCTCTGGCATAGTCCAACGCTTTCTCTCTGATATAAGGGCAATCCGGATCCGGCCCCTCCCAGCACTCTGTCTGGGTGTTCCTTTGTACCAGACCCTCCTCAAAGATTTTTACATCCTCCAGTGCCTGCGCCAGGTATTCTGCTTCCATGGTTTGGAGAAGCGACGTCAGCTGTTCACGATTTACAGGACCGGTTTTCTCCATCACTTTTTTGCGGCGGGCATAGTCCTCCGCCATGGCGTTGCTCAGGTCCTGCTCTCCCAGATACTCTTTTAATTTCCATCCGTCCGTGGTGGAAATCAGCGTCATCCAATGAAGCTCACGGCTGCCTGCTGCAATCTCAGGGGCCAGAGCAAAAGTCCGGACGCTATCCTCCTGAAACAACGCCCGGATTTCTCCTTCATCCTTTTCCTCAACGCTTATGCAGGTGAGGCCATAACGCCACCCGGCCAGCGACAGATCCTGGCTGCGCATCCGTCTGGTCTTGATCAAACAAGACCGGTACAATCGGTATAAGGCATTGGCCTCCCAACCCTCCTCTGTTTCCAGGGCGAACCAGCGGGAAAAATCTCCTTCTTCCAGCTGTGCTTCGGCATCAAAGGCAGCATTCAAAAAGCCCATGGCGATCTCCCACGCTTCCGGCGGAAGGAGCGGGCTGTAATCGGGGTTGCGGGCTTCTCCTCCCTCTATGGTGTCCGAACTATCCGCTACCGGCGAATCAGGGTGTTTACTCTCTCCATAAGGCAAAGGATTCCGTACAGAGCATCCCGAGATGATTATCATCCATGTTGCTGACAATATCACCCACTTTTTAATTCGGACCAAGTATATCCCCCCGCTGCATGTGTGTTCATTTCCATCATATGCCTTGGCAGGCCGGAAAATCCAGTTCCTGCACCTTATGTTTCATATTATTGGGCAGGCTTTTGCAGGTATCGTACACAACTGGTTCTGCATAAAATGCAAAAGCGTTGTGGAGCATGTTGGGAGCATACAAATATTTTGTGAACGGCCGAAAGATATTCCTGCATATGAGCAATAAAGTGTGTACTTGAAATAAAAACACCCTCCTGGAATGGCTTTCCAGAAGGGTGTTTTGGTTTGAGTGTCATTAAAAAGGCTGTCAAAACTCAGTCATGTCAGCAATTGTACGATTGCCCCCAATTGTGTTGCAGGTCAAATCTCGTTTGAATAGCAGGTGATGGCATCGGATATCAGTTTCAAAATCCGGTTGAGATATCCTTCAAATTGCTTTTTGTCCTCATCAGAAAAAGAGGAGATACTCCGTCCCATTTTGACATAATCATTAAAAACCGCATCTAATTGGTCAAGGTTGGAAGCATATGTGCATAAAAACACCTTATAGTCAACATAGAAGTCTAATAGTTCCCGGATACTTTGGTTTAAACAGGACAAAGTTTCTTTAAAGCGCTTAGTATTGCCGAGTTCATCTGTAATGCAATTATTGAAAACTCTAAAATTACGCTTTACGGCTAATAGTAGTGTGAAAAACTCCTGATTGATTCGTTCTTTCACCTCATTTTTATGTTCCCTTTTTTTAAGCTTTTCCTGGAAATAAAGTTGAATGAAGTAGATGACGATACCATTAGCCAGAATAGGGATCAATAAGAGAATCCAATCTTTGTACTCCACTGAAAATCACTTCCTCAGCAAAAACATCTATGGAATAAACCAAACACATAGTTTCCTCAATTAAAAAGGGGTAACCCAATAAAGGCTCACCTTTGGTTGGAATGTAATGATAGGACTTGGAAAAATCCAGTCGTATCAATGGTTTGCAAGCCGTCAGTAAAAGGTTCTTAGCCTAACCAGCGCAAAATTTGAAAGGTTCACCGCATTACGAGGTGGAGGCCCTGGCCCGTGTCCTGCTCCCGGAGATACAGGCGTTTTTTGAGAGCGAGGAAGGACAACAGGAGTTTGCCGAGTGGAGAGCACAGCAGGAACAAGGCAATGAGAAGCAGAGCTGACGAATAAGGTGAAAACATCTTAACTGATGTTCCCACCTTGCTTTTATTATGACGTACTCAATGTTTTAGACTATTTCGGAGTTCTGACATCCTAATATACCCATTTTCATCCTCGACATCCAACGAAAGAATACTCATAGTTTCAATGATTTCTGAAATATAAGATTGACTATTTTCTGGACCCAACACCAAACACCCATACACTTCATTGCAGAAAGTGTAGTTGACGGCTTTATTTGTTCCTTCCGTCAATGAATAATATGCTTGCTGAAAAGAGCGAAAGGCCGCAACTCCGTACCAATAGCTATTTTCGCAACCATCAGTTTGATATTCCGTAAACTGGGCACAAGCATCAGCGGCACTTGCCTGTGCCAATGCCCTAATATCATCCTTGTTATTTTTTTGGCTTTGCCAGAGTAGTGCAAAGACTAAAGTGGAAATGGAAAGACAAACGATTAAAAAAACTTCAAATCGCTTTTTCATATTGTCAAGCCCCTTTCCCCATATGCTAAACAGTGATTACAAACGATAGTAGAATTATGGCATAAGTTATACCAAAAACAAGGACAAGAATGCTCTCGTCCTTGCTCATTTTATAAAATATTTTCAATAGAAATGATAAATCCGAACACACTACCCATTCGGATAATGTAGTTCGGATTATCATTGTTTGGTCGGAGTGTAATTATAGGACTTGGAAAAATCCAGTCATATCAATGGTTTGCAAGCAGCAAGCAAGAGGTTTTTATCTAAAAAATTTATTCTTTGAGAATTACGCCGCCCAACGGGACTATGGGCGGCG
>CASEAH010000092.1 GCA_949285935.1 uncultured Oscillospiraceae bacterium | reverse complement strand
GCTTTCCGAAACCCTGGGCGGCATCCCTGCCATTACTGTGGTATCGGTGATGCTTACCGGATTGCCCGGAGTCGTGGTGGCCCCCCTCCTCATCCGCTGGCTCCGCCTGCGCAATCCCGTGGTCATCGGCCTGGCTATGGGGACCTCCTCCCATGCCATCGGCACCTCCAAGGCAGTGGAGATGGGGGAAGTTCAGGGAGCCATGAGCGGCATCGCCATTGGGATCACCGGCCTGTTCACTGTGGCGTTGGCTTTGCTGTTTTTCTGAGGAGCGGAAGGACAGCGGCCATGGGAATTTTTTAAAAGATCGCCTGTATCAAAAACAATGTACCAAGCGGGGAACTTTCGAAGTGGTATTCGCTCCAAAAGCTCCCCGTTTTCTGCGGTTCCAAGCATTTTTTATACAGCTGACAACGGCAGTCCGCCCTGCGGCGCTTCTTTCTTTCGCTTTCTCTCTGCCCGGCTCCCCTGCGCATAAGCTTGGGACAGATTTTCCATTCTCAAAAGCCCCGCCTGACTGTCCTGTGCCTTGTCAGGGTCTTCGTTTGTTCTGCTTGGCGGTTATTTCCAGAGGTCGGATCTCCCACACCGCCGTAACCGGCAGCGCGGCCATTTCCCTCTCAAAAAGGTGCATATGGTCAGGGGCGTACCGACGGCACAGCAGCTCCAGGATCGTTTTCTTTTCCTCTTCCCCGGTCACTTCCTGGGCCAACCCCCGTACCACCACCGATTTGTAGGCGGTGGTCAATGCCTCGGGGCAAACCTGCACCTCG
Source organism: uncultured Oscillospiraceae bacterium (assembly GCA_949285935.1). GTDB lineage: Bacteria > Bacillota > Clostridia > Oscillospirales > Ruminococcaceae > Angelakisella. Next base: position 18,371 of record CASEAH010000092.1, on the reverse strand, counting down.
TCCGCCGCTGTAAGGCAAACTCTGGGGTCCCGCCGCAGATTTTGGGTGCGCCGTCCCTCCCGGGCACAATGGAAAAAGATCCTTCCATTCCCGCACACAATGTTCACCGGCATGCAGTAGGGACTGCCGTCCTCTTCCACCGTGGCCAGTACGCCGTACCGGCATTGGTCCAAAACCTGCCAGCCAAATTCTTCCGTCATTTCACGGTCTTTTCTCCGCATCATTCCGTCTCCCCTTTTCTCCGGAGTTTCCGCGTCCCCGCGATTTCCTTAATTTTACGCCCTTTTATTTCGTCTCTGGCCTTCTGCACAGCCATCCAAAAAAACTTCACGTCCTGCACACCGGTTTTTACGCAGGGGATTCCTGTCCGGGTCCTTTGGCCGCTTCCGTCTTTTCTTTCTTTTCAAGGGGCTCACGGGAGGATGGATCCTTCCCGCAATACTCCCTCTTGAGCAGATCCATCAGCAGACGCATCCGCTGATCTCCCAGGGAATACCACACAAACTGCCCTTCTTTTTGAGAACGCACCAGGCCGGCAGCCCGCAGGCGGTGCAAATGTTGGGAAAGGGCCGCCCCGGAAATCCCCGGCACATATCCGGCGATTTCCCCTACTGTCATGGGCTTTTCCTGCAAAGCGCACAGAATGAGCAGCCGGTGTTTATTTGCCAGCTGACCCAGCAGCAGCGCCAATTTTTCCGCTTCTTCATTCATGACGGCTATCCTCTTTCTTCTCCCCGGCACAAGCGCCGGCGGAGCAGCCGGTACACCCTGCGGATCCCTGGGGCGCTTTGCCCGCACGCAGGCGGCAGATCAGTTGGGTCATGGTACCCATGGGACAAAACACACACCAGCTCCGGGGTTTGAACAGCACCATCACTCCCAGACCAATGAGGGTGGAGGTAAGCATGATGCTGTAAAAGCCAAAAGCAAACTGTACGGCCCACTGAGGCAGGGCAGAGCCGTGATAGGCCCAATGCCAGGGCACCCGGAAGGTCCAGAAAAGCTTAACGAACTCCCCCAGGTCCCGGGCGCCGGAACCTACCAGCCAGGTGGTCCACAGCATCTGGAAAAACATAATAAAGAAGAAAATCAGGAAACCGTACCGAAAGGCCCTGGTCCGCATCCATACAGGAGTAGGGCGATTCCGCGACCATTTGAGGCGCCCTCCCAGAAGGCTCAAAAACTGGCCGCGGTCACAGTACCGGTTGCAGTACAGCTTTCCGCCGCCAAAAACAGCGATGAGCAACGGCAGACAGAAGAAGATCATACCCAGCCAGGCAAACATGATATTAAAAAATCCCAGAGCAAGGTAAATGGGGGTAACGACCCACAGATAATCGTACCAACGCTTCTTTTGCCCCTTCATTCCTCTGTCCTCCTTTGCACCAGCTCCAGGGCCTGGGCCGGACATTCCCGCACGCACCGTCCGCAGCCCACGCAGCGGTCGGCATTGACCTGTGCCGTTACGCCTTTCCAAATATGGATGGCCTGCAGCGGACAGACTTTGACACAGCAGCCGCAGGCCACGCACCATTGCGCTACGGCGGCATATTGTTTGGATGGCATCGTCATTTCCTCCCTTGCGGTATTGGTTCAGATATTAATTAAGTAATTTATTAATTACTAATATAACAAAATTTCTGCTTCCCTGCAAGACCTAAAAAATACCGTTTTCCGGACGGGAAAGCTTTCCCCAACCCGGAAAACGGTATGCAGTATCACCTGTAAAAATGCAGTATCTTTTTATGCCGCTTTCTTTTAAAGGCAAAATCCGCGGCATCAGGCCTCAGACTGCGGGCCGCGGGCATCCAGCCGCCGGAACAGCCGACCCAGCACCACTACTGCCGCTATGGACAGCACCACTTCCGCCGTGCACTGGGCATATGCCAGCCCATACAGGGGGAACAGCAGGTTGAGCAGGCACAAAGCCGGGATTTCCAGGACAATTTTGCGCAGGATCGCAAAGCAAAGGGCTTCCCGGCCCATTCCCACTGCCTGAAACACGCCCACCGCCAGGAAATCCATGCACAGGAAGGGCAGCCCCAGGCAAAGCCCCCGAAGGAACCGGGAGCCGTAGGCAATGATGGTTTCATTCTCCATAAAAAGGGACACAAAGGTTCCGGGCATGATAAAATACAGGGCGGCCACACTGATAATAACCGTCAGAGCGGCCCGGGCGGCAAACCGGATGGTCCCACGCATACGGGGAACATTGTTGCTGGCATAATTGTAGCTGATAAGGGGCATGATGCCCTGGGACAATCCCATGGACACGTACATGGGCACCATATAAATTTTCTGGCAGATGCCCATGGCCGCCACCGCATCCGCCCCGTAGGAGGAAGTAAAATTGTTGAGGATCGTCATGCCGGTGACATTGAGGAGGTTCTGGATGGAAGCGGGTACTCCTACGCCGCACACACCCAGAATGATGTCCCGGTCCAGGCAAAACTTCCGGGGGTTGATACAGACAAAGGTGCGCCCCCGCTTTACCATCAGCAAAACAAAGAAATAGAGGCAGGCCACGCAGTTGGACAGGAAAGTGGCAAAACCGGCTCCGGCAGCCCCCAACCCCAGCCCCCAGGGAAGAACAAAAATAGGATCCAGGATGATATTCAGCAGGCAGCCGCTCATGGTGCCGATACTGGCGTGAAGGGCCGCGCCTTCCGACCGGACCAGGTACGCCATGACCACATTGAGGATAGCGGGCACCGCACCGCAAAGGACGGTCCAGCGCATATAACCGGCAGTGGCTTCATACGTGACCGAATCGGCGCCCAGCAGGCTCAGAAGCGGCTCCCAGAGCAGCAGGCACACCAGGGAAAAAGCAGCTCCCGCACCCAGGGCGCAGAAAAACCCAAAAGCAGAACTTTTGGATACGGTTTCGTAATCTTTGCGGCCCAAAGCCCGGCTCATCATACTGGAGCTTCCCACTCCGAACAGATTGTTGACGGCGTTGAAGGCCAAAAGCACCGGTGCCGCCAGAGTCACCGCGGCATTCTGGACCGGATCATTGAGCATCCCCACAAAATAAGTATCCGCCAGGTTATAGATCACCATGACCAGGGAACTGAGGATGGTGGGAATGGCCAGCTGCGCCACCGCCCGGGGAATGGGAGTCTGTTCAAATAAAATTGTTTTGGAATCAGATTGTTCCATGAACCCATCTCCTTGGATATTGCTTCCCGCATCAGGGGCATAAAAATTATTTTTTTATTATATCACATTTGCAGAATCTGCAAAAGACTATTGAAAGATTGTGTAGGAAGCTTCCTGCGGCAGAGAAAACATACCCATGCCTGTCTGTGGCAGGGTGTTTTTCTCTCTACCAAACAGAAAATCCTCTTCTTTTCCCACCTTCTGATCCTCCTGGGAAAACCCCATATCCCCGCCTCAGAGGCCGCGCAACAAATTGTTTCTTGACGGGTGCAAAACAAATTGCTACCCTGAATCCAGAAAGGGAGTGGGTTTCTGTGATGATCCATCAAAACATCCGGGAATTGCGGCGGATTTCCGGCATGACCCAGCAGGAAGTGGCCGATCAGGTGGGAGTGACCCGGCAGGCCATTTCCAGTTATGAAGCCGGACGCACCCAGCCGGACCTGGAAATGCTGGAGCGGCTGGCTCAGGTCTATCACACGGACCTTCTGTCGGTTCTGTACGGCTCCAGCAGGGAGCAACGGACCAGACGCGTTCTGAAAAGAGTCTTTGGGGCCACTCTGGCAGGAACATGGCTGCTGGTTTTGGCTGCCTCCTGCCTGCTTCTGGTGCTCAACCGGTATTTTCCTTTTCCATCGGGCATGGCAGAGGAATCTTTCCGCACCGCAGTGGAATTTCGTTTTTCTCTTTTGGAGCTCTGCTCCTTTTTGCAGGGTGCTGCTGTGGCCGTCGCATGGGCGGGCTGCCTTATGACAGGTGTACTGTTTTCCCTTCTGCCTTCTCCGCTCCATCCTAAAAACTGGATACCGGCCTGCCTGCTTTATTTTACAGGTCCCTTTTTCTGCTCGGTACCATTGGGGCTGCTGGATCCGGTGTACACCCTGCCGGACTACCTGTTGATCGCTGCGGGAGTTACGCCCCCCGGGCTGCTTCTGTTTGTGTATATCCTGGTTTTTTCGCAGGTGCAAGCTTTCCGCACCCATAAAAAATCTCTCTAAGCTCCGGGCCGCCGCATCTCTGCCCGTCTCTGCGGCAGTCCATCGTTTTTGCAAAAGCACAAAAACTGCCGTTGCCGCATCTGCGCACTGCGGCCCCTGTTATTTTTTCTGCGCCCCAACCCTTTCCGATATTTTCCACCGGTCAACCGGCTACAGGTTTATTCCGCCGGAAGGGGTTTGCTGCTTTCTATTTTTGCAGCCGGTACAGAGGCCGTACGGCAGGCAAGAGCCGGGCAGTGATTGCTGCACACTCTGCAAAGGTATATTGCCGGGCAAGCGTCTCAAGGCGCTCCAATTTTTTATCCATATCCTTTGTCCGCGGCCTGTAAACGGAGGCATGTTGTTTGGGCGACGGTTTTCTATCCATTGATCATTTGTTGCTGCCAGCTTTTTACCCAACGGATGTTTTAGGTGAAGTTTTTTACAGGCGCCTCCACCGGCCAGCCGGTTGTTTTGGCAACAAAAAAATCCCGAAGGCCAAAGCCTTCGGGATTTTTGGTGCGGATAACAGGACTTGAACCTGCACAGTCTCGCAACCACTAGAACCTGAATCTAGCGCGTCTGCCAATTCCGCCATATCCGCGTATCGCTCCGTTACGAAGCTTGTTCATTATAGCATTGTCTACAAGGAGTGTCAAGGGGTTTTTCTAAAAATTTCAAAAAAATATTTTTTGCAGGTTTTACTGTGGATGTCCCTCCAAAGTTTCGCGCTGCTTTTGATAATGACGTTGAAATTTGCCCACACTGAACGTATAATGATATTTGTGGAAATTTGGCCTTCCTTTAAGGAAGGAACCACTTGCCCCTGCGGCCCGGGCGGTGGCCCGGTGCCCAATCCAAAGCAAGAGGGGAGAACAGAGTATGGCAACCAAAGCTTCTGTATTTTTTGAAAACCTGAAAGGAAAGGAAATCGCCCTGGTGGGCATTGGCGTAAGCCATACCGGGCTGATCAAAATGCTGGCGGGTATGGGATTGGACGTTACCGCCTACGACCGCCGCACCCGGGAAGAGCTGGGTCCTGTCTGTGATGATCTGGAGGCCGCCGGCGCCCGGCTGGAGCTGGGACCCAAGTATCTCAAACGGCTGCGCGGGGATATTATTTTCCGCACGCCGGGTATGAATTACTTTACCCCTGAACTGGTGGAGGTCCGAAAGGCCGGCTGTATTGTCACCAGCGAGATGGAGGTCTTTTTCGACCTGTGTCCCTGCAAGATCATCGGCGTCACCGGCAGCGACGGAAAGACCACCACCACCACCCTCATCGCCGAAATGCTCCGTGCGGAAGGAAAGACTGTTCACCTGGGCGGCAATATCGGCAAGGCCCTGCTTCCCGAGATCGAGTCGGTCAAGGCCACCGACTACGCTGTGGTGGAGCTTTCCAGCTTTCAGTTGATTTCCATGCGCCAGAGCCCCGATATTTCCGTTATCACCAATATTGCTCCCAATCACCTGGATGTCCACAAAAACATGGAGGAATACATTGACGCCAAAACCAATATCTTCCTGCATCAAAATGGTTTCTCCAAAACCGTTCTCAATGGCGATAACCGCATCACCAACGGCTTTGCCCGTCAGGTGCGGGGGCAGCTGAACCTGTTTTCCCGTCTCCGGGCGGTACAGCAGGGCGCGTGGATGGATCAGAACGGTATTATCTGGTACTCCATCAACGACAGCCAGACCCGCCTGATGCCGGCCGATACCATCCGTCTCCCCGGCGTTCACAATATCGAAAATTATCTGGCCGCCATTTCTGCCGTCTGGGGGTTGGTGTCCAAGGATACCATCCGCCGGGTCGCCCGGGAATTCGGCGGGGTGGAGCACCGGATCGAATTTGTCCGGGAACTGGATGGGGTCAAATGGTACAATGACTCCATTGCCACCAGTCCCACCCGCACCATCGCCGGACTCAATTCCTTTAACCAGAAGCTGATCATCATTGCGGGAGGATACGATAAAAAAATCCCCTTTGAACCCCTTGCTCCCGAAATCCTGAAGAATGTCAAAATCCTCATCCTCACCGGCGCCACAGCCCCCAAAATAGAGGCCGCCGTTACATCCTGTCCCGGCTATGCAGAAAGCGGACTGCGGATCCTCCACGCCCGGGATCTTGCGGATGCCGTGGCCCAGGCCCGGGATGCCTCGGCACCGGGAGATATCGTCTCCCTCTCCCCGGCCTGCGCCAGCTTTGACGCCTACCCCAATTTTGAGGCCCGGGGCCGCCATTTCAAGGAGCTTGTACAAGAACTGAAATAGGAGGAATCCACGCCATGAAGGACCATCGTGAAATCATCGCCCTGGCTCAGCAGCTGACCGGAGCCATGGGCGTGGCGGGGCATGAGGACCAGGCCGCCCAGGCGGCTATGGAACTGCTGCGCCCGCTGGGGGAGCCCAGGATTTCCCCCGTGGGCAGCGTAATCTGCACCGTTTGCCCCGGTCTGCCCGGCAAACCTCATGTGATGCTGGAGGCCCATCTGGACCAGGTGGGGATGATCGTTACCCGGGTGGAAGAGGGCGGCTTCCTGCGGGTAGCCGCTGTAGGCGGCCTGGATCGCCGCCTGCTCCCCTCCTCCCCCGTGACCATCCATACAGAATCCGGGGATTTTGGCGGCATCGTTGCCTCGGTGCCCCCCCATCTTTCCCAAGGGGAAGAGAAGCCTCTGAAAATGGAAGAAGTGCTGGTGGATACCGGCTTTGAGACCCAGCGTGCCCGGCAGCTTTTTGCCCCCGGGGATTATATCAGCATGGACGGCCCCCTCAGCGTTCTGGAAAACGGCCGTTTGCGGGGCCGGGCTCTGGATGACCGCATCGGCTGTGCAGCGGTGTTGATGGCGGCGCGTTCCCTCCATGCCGCGGAGCCCGGCTGCCGGGTGACGGTAGTGCTGGCCTCTATGGAAGAAGGCAGCGGGGTGGGCGCTTCCACCGCCGCCTTTGACGTGGCCCCTGACCTGGCGGTAGCAGTGGATGTTTCCTTTGCCGACGGCTTTGGCGTTCCTGCCTGGCATTGCGGCAAAATGGGAGGAGGCCCCATGATCGGTATTGCGCCGGTACTGGACCGGAAGCAGACAGACCGCCTCCGTCAGCTGGCCGCCCGGGAGGGGATTCCCTTCCAGCTGGAGGCCATGGGCGGGCGCACCGGTACCGATGCCGAGGGCATTGCTTCGGCACGGACAGGGATCCCCACCGTCCTGCTCTCCATTCCCCTCCGGAATATGCATACGCCGGTGGAGACCATCCATCTGGATGATGTGGAGAATACCGCCCGCCTCATGGCGGCCTTTGTAAAGGAGGCGGCAAAAGAATGAAAACCTTTTATGAAAACCTGCGCGCCCTGACCCAACTGCGGGGCGTTTCCGGCCGGGAGGAGCTGGTACGGGACGCTATTATCCGGATGATTGACGGGCACTGCGACAGCTGGCGGACAGACGCTACCGGCAACCTGATCGTGGAAAAGAAGGGGGCCCGGCCCGCCGCCAAACGGCTTTTGCTTTCTGCCCATATGGATGAGGTGGGCTTCCTGGTGACCCATGTGCAGGAGGACGGGTTCCTGCGGTTCGCCCCTGTGGGAGGGGTCATGCCTGCCGTAGCGGCCGGCCGGCCGGTACTGGTGGGAGACGGAGCTCTTCCCGGAACCATCGGGGTCAAGCCGGTCCATCTGCTGGACGGCGATGAAAAAGAGCGGTATGCCAAGCTGGAGGACATGCTGGTGGATATCGGCGCTTGCAGCCGGGAAGAAGCTCTGGCTCTGGTATCCCCCGGAGACCCCATTACCTTTATTGGCGAATACCGGGAGATGGGAGACGGCTGCATTGCGTCCAAAGCCATTGACGACCGGGTCGGATGCGCTTTGCTGGTGGAGCTGATCCGTTCCCAGCTGCCCTGCGACTGTGTGTTTGCCTTCACCTGCCAGGAGGAAACCGGCTGCCTGGGCGGAAAAACCGCTGCCTATGGGGCCGCGCCGGAAATCGGCATCGCCGTAGAGGGCACCACTGCCGGAGATCTGCCCTCCGCACCCGATCATAAAAAAGTCTGTGCCCTGCGCAAGGGACCGGTCATTTCCTATAAAGACGGCGGCACCACCTACAGCCATACGCTGTACCGCAGGGCCACAGAAGCCGCCGATGCGGCAGGTATTCCCTGGCAGACCAAGGAAAGCATCTGCGGCGGCAATGAGAGCCGCAGCGTTCAGGCGGCCCGGAATGGGGCGCAGGTGCTGGCCGTTTCCCTGCCGGTGCGGTATATCCATTCCGCCCACTCTTTGGCGGCCCGCCAGGATATGGAAAACGCCTTCCGCCTCCTGCTGGAGCTGATCGGCGTTCTGGGGCTGTGATCCGCTGGCTGGAGGATCCCTCCTCCCTGTTTCCCGGGGAGGTGGGCGGCCATCCCTGCATGAACGTCACCATCCGCTGCGGGCTGCGGGCTTCCGGTCCCGGCCTGGGCCGGGATTTTTGGGTCCAGGTTGGGCCCCAAAATCGCCCGTCGGCCTGGATCATGGAAAGCGGCGGGCATGTCTGGGCAACGCTGGATCATCCCGACGACCAGGAAGCTGTCCGGGAATTGGCGGCTTTTTTCCGCAGCAGGGGCTTTCTCCGTTTGGAAACGGAACCCCAGGTGGCAGCCGCCACAGGGCTCCCCTATGTTTCCCTGCCGGTAATGGAATGCCGGAACCCTTTGGAAGTTGCCATCCCCCAGCAGTTTTCCTGCCGGAAGGGATCGCCCCGGGAGTTGATCAGCCTTCTGGTTGCGTCAGGAGTGATCCCTCCCTCTCAAAGCGATGCGTTTTATACCGCCCGCCATCTTCACCTGCGGCGGCAAAATGAAACGATCCTGCTGGGCTGCCTGAAGCAAGAGGTTGTGGCCTGCGGTGTGCTGGGCTGGGGAGGTGGTGCGGAGGCTGTCCTCAGTTGTATTGCCGTATTGCCCGCCCTGCGCCGTAAAGGATTTGGCCTTGCCATCACCAGATTTCTTGCCCATGATGCTCTCAGCAAAGGGCTGCGTCCCTTTCTGCTTTGTCGGGAAGAACTGGAAGGTTTTTACCGGTCCGCGGGATTTGAGACACACAGCCGGTGTGCTGTGTTAGAAACTTCGACAAAATAAAATACAAATCGTATAAAAGGTGCATAATATGACTGATTTTTTGGAGATTGACCCCCGCCTGGAGTGTTTGGCACAGGAAGCAGAGGAAAAATGCCGGGAAGCCTTCGCCCGGATCGATGCCAACGCCCATTATAATACCGCCAAGGTATTGGCCGCCTTTCGCAATCACCGCATCAGTGAGGCCCATCTGAAGGGGACCACCGGCTATGGCTACGATGACCGGGGCCGGGACGATCTGGACCGGGTTTATGCCGATATTTTCGGTGCCGAGGACGCGCTGGTCCGCCACACCTTTGTGTCCGGAACCCATGCCCTGGTCACTGCCCTGTTTGGGGTATTGCGGCCGGGGGACCGGATGGTCTCCGTTACCGGCAGCCCCTATGATACCATGGAGGAAACCATTGGAATCCGGGGAGAGGGGACGGGTTCCCTTCGGGAGTTTGGCGTGCAGTATGAACAGGTGGAACTGCTGGAAGATGGTACCCCGGATTTTGCAGCCATTGCTGAAGCCGCAAAGGGAGCCAAAATGGTCTACATCCAGCGTTCCCGGGGGTACAGCCTGCGGCCTTCCCTGTCGGTGGATACCATTGGACAGATTGCCCGGACCGCCAAAGCAGCCAATCCTCAGGTCATCGTGATGGTGGATAACTGTTACGGAGAACTGGTGGAGCGGCAGGAGCCCACTCAGGTGGGCGCGGATCTGGCAGCGGGGTCGCTCATCAAAAATCTGGGCGGCGGCATTGCGCCTACCGGCGGTTACATTGTTGGCCGCAAGGATCTGGTGGAACTGTGCGGCTACCGTCTCACCTGCCCCGGTATGGGCAAAGAGGTCGGCTGTACCATGGATGTTCTCCGGAGTATGTATCTGGGCCTGTTCCTGGCTCCGGAAGTGGTGGCCTCGGCGGTAAAAACAGCTGTATTTGCTTCCGCGCTGTACCAGCAGATGGGATATGGAGTCATTCCCGGACCGGAAGCTCCCCGCACCGACATTATTCAATCCATTCTTACCGGCGGCCCGGATGAATTGATTGCCATTTGCCAGGGCGTACAAAAGGGCTCCCCCATTGATTCCTATGTCCTGCCCGAGCCCTGGGATATGCCCGGTTATGACAGCCAGGTCATTATGGCGGCGGGGGCTTTTACCATGGGTGCCTCCATTGAGCTTTCCGCTGATGCTCCGCTGCGTCCGCCCTATGCCGTTTGGCTTCAGGGAGGGCTGACTTATCCGTCCGGCCGGGCCGGAATCCTGCTTTCCGCTCAGGAACTGGTACGCAAAGGTCTGGCACATCTCTGATTGACACAGGTTGTTTTCCGGTGCTATAATTGCACAAGGAATGGCGCAGCTTTGCGGCGCTTCCCCACAAGAATGGCTTTGGGAAGCGCCGCTCCTTCACGATAATCATATAGCTTTATGGCAGCCGGACTGCTCAAAAATGGGTATGATTGCCGTGTATGTTTACAGCTGAAAGGACCGCTTTTATTTCCCGGTGTATTCTTGGGATAAATTTCAGTGGGTTATCAAAAACTGTGGTCCTGCCCCGCACAGGCGGCAGGTTGGGCCGCTTATATTTGCGGAAGTGGCGGAATGGCAGACGCGCTGGTCTTAGGTGCTGTCACCTCAGTGTAGGATGAAAAAGCCTTTCGCCACCGCAAAAGTTGGTCAGAGCAGGCTCTGCCTGTTTTGATAGATGCGGAGCAGGTGTAACGCCCCGCCCCGGGTTCCCTCCCCGTGTGAAAATAGAGGGGAAACCAAATATGCGGATATGGCGGAACTGGCAGACGCGCTAGATTTAGGCTCTAGTGGGCTCCCCGTGCAGGTTCAAGTCCTGTTATCCGCACCAAGATAAGTTGACAAATTTCGATGAGAAATTTGTCAACTTTCTTTTTATCTTTAAGTGTATAACTAATTGAGCTGCAACGATTTCCGTTGCGGCTATTTTCATTTCGAGGAGGAAGTATCATGAATTACTTTCAGAAGAGTGAGTCTATTAAGGCAGGGCTGCGGAAAAGCTTTCAGGATGGCAGTTCCAAAATGGCAAAACGTAGATGCTATGGCTATAATGTTGATAGCCATGGTGATTTGATCATTGATCCTGCGGAAGCAGGGGTAGTTCAATGGATTTTTAAAGAGTACGCAGATGGAAAGAGTTTGGGTAAAATTGCTGCTGGTTTGGAAGAACAGAGGATTCCTTCCCCAACCGGCAAACCCAAATGGAACAGGGAAGCAATTGACAAACTGCTCTCCAATGAAAAATATACCGGATGCGTGCTTCTCCAGAAAACAGTTAGCATTGGTACTGTCCAAATTGAAAATGATGGTCTTATAGACCGGTATCTCTATACCGGTTCTCATGAGGCCATTATTTCTGACCAATTATTCCGCGTGGTACAGCAGGAAAAGCAGTCCCGGTCTAAAGTCCAATTATAAACTCTTTCCATCCTACCGGCATTCTGATACAATAATATCGAGAACTTAAAAAGGTGAAGGATGGATGAATGGCACATGTATCAGAAGTACCGGCTGGGCGAATATTCAGACCTGATGAGCAGCAGGTCCTGCGTGTAGCAGCATATTGTCGGGTGAGTACGGAACATGAGGAGCAGGAAACTAGTCTGGAGATGCAGGAGGCACACTTCCGTGCCATAATCGAGAAAAATCCAAACTGGAAAAGTGCAGGTATTTTTTCTGAAAAAGCAAGTGGCCTGAATTTAAAAGAGCGCCCCATGTTTTGTGCCCTTATGAGAAAGTGCCGCAAAAAGCAGGTTGACTTGATCCTCATAAAATCCATCAGTCGGATTGCCCGTAACACTTTGGATTTTCTCAAAACGCTTCGTGAATTACAGAGCCTAAATATTGACATCTATTTCGAATTAGAAAATCTGTGGCTTCATGAACAGACAATCCAATTGGCAATTATCATATACGGCGCAATGGCACAGGCTGAGAGTGAGGATATGAGCCGCAGCATCAAATGGGGAATCAAACAAGGATTTACAAGTGGGAAATCAGGGTATGCAGACTTTGTGTGCTTTGGCTATAAGCGAGGCATCAATGGCGGGTTAATCGTTGATGCGCCGAATGCAGAGATTGTCCATAAAATGTTTGAGCTGCGGGCGGGCGGAGCGAGCTTCGGAACAATATCTGACTGGCTATATGGACAGGGTATACCCACTCCAACAGGCAGGAGCCGCTGGAGCCGGGAGACGATCTCTAAACTTCTGAAAAATGAGAAATATGTGGGAGATGTTTTGCTCCAGAAGACCTATGTAAAAGATCTGCTTTCCGGGAAGCAGATTAAAAATACTGGGGAGAAGGAACGATATCTGTACCAGTATCACCACCCAGCGATTGTTCGCAGGGAGTTGTTTGAAAAAGTGAACCCGGACAGAATTCTGGAGGAGTAAACCGTGAAAAAACCACAGCGTTTCATTGGATTTGCAGAATTTAAAAATATTTCTTTCCCTTTTGAATTTGATGAGGAACATTTTTTATTAAATCTCTACCCTCCAAATCAGAAGATACAAGAGGAGTATTCTTCCATTTTGCATACGCTGGAAAAGCTGACCAAATTTACGGAATCAGTCAATGCCTGGATTCCTTTTGAGGATATCTTAGGTACAACGAGTGAAGGACATAATATCCGGTTTCATGTTTCCAGCGACTATGCCACCTACCATGGATTTTTGAGCTTCCGCGTTGCGTGGTACTTTGTTTGTGAGAAGGAGTATTCAGAAGACTCCATTTATGGCCTGCGCCTTCAGGGGCCGGAAATTGATGCCTTTTTTCCTCCGGATTCCGTCTTTAAGTATGATATTGAACCAGCCGGCGGGTTTCTTGGGGCCAAGAAGCTTACAGTTTCAGCAGAAAAGCAAAATGAAGTGACTGGAGGAAGCTATCAAATTTCAGATGACCTTGTTGCAAATATCTATTTTTATTCCTATGCAACTTTGATGCGTTCCCAAAATCCTGTAACATCCCAGAGCAGGATGACAGTTGTATTTTCCAAAGCTGTTGATCTTCCAACTTTGATCCGGGTTCAAGAACATTTACAGCACTTTTTCATGTATGTGACAAATCGGGCAAATGTATCCTTGAGCAAAAATGAAATTTTTACATTAAATCAGGACGGTAAACGATATTTTTACGGCTGGCTTGGCTTCCCGGAACGTTTTTCCGAGGAAACCAGTCCAAAGGCAAAAGAACAAATCATTGATTTTACCATTCTGGGAGAAAAAACTGCAGATCTGATGCAGATCATCTCAACTGAACAAATTGGATATGAATATCTCCCCCACTCTGTAGATGACAAAAAGCATTACTCGGTCAGTCGGTTTATTTTAACCCTGGCGGCTTTTGAAAGAGAGTGCCGGAATATCTATGGGACGGATATAGGCAGATCGGAACGTTTTATCAATGTTAAAATGGATATTGTACGATTAGCAGAGGAGTATCGCGCAAAGCAAACCGGAAAAAGCAAAGAATATGCAGCGGATCTTATAAAGGCAATCCAGAATTTTGATTTAGGATACTGGTTCAATGTTCAATATGCATTGAAAGACTGCCGGGATATTATGGAGGTATTCACAGTACGGAAATATGGAACGTCGCCGAAACCCTATGAGAAATTAGCTGAAGAAATCAGCCGTCGTGTCGGCGAATTGAGAAACAATCTTGCCCATGATAAATTGGATTGGTCTTTTGAAGCAATTCAAATCAGCGATATTAAAGTAGTGGAGGAACTGCTTTATGCAATCCGATTGAAACAAATCGGGTTGGAACGGGACAAAATCCAAAAAGCAATGAAAAAGTTATTTCAGGAAATATAGATTATGGCAGAGCAGGACCTTCTGGATTACTGGGCAAAATCAAATGCTTAACTCCAAATGTCATGCCTACCTGCCGATCTAAACTGACCGCCCTTGCCACCGGCGAGGGCCGGAGCCAAGTCGCGCTCCGGCTCTTTTCTTGCATCCAAAATATCGGCCCGCGTCTAGCTGATCGAAAGTGTTCACCATTGTCACCGGCAAGGGCAGGAGCCAGATCGCTCCAGGCTCCTGCCTTTTTCTAAAATTTTCAGAGTGGGAGTGGTTATATGGAGCTGATATCAAGTAAAGTTTTGGAACTGCTTGTCATGGAGCAAAAGAAAAAGATGGAAAGCATACTTCCTGATCTGATAAAACGCTTAATTTTGAATGCCTGCCCCAAGCTTTCTCATCTTCGGATTCCTGGCTCAGATGATATTTGGGCTCCAGGATTTGATGGCGTCATTTTTAATGAGGAAGCATTCCGCTATGTTGACTCTGGACAAAGTGTGTGGGAATTTGGTACAAACTCTGATTCATTGGCTAAAATAAACGCCGATTATCAAAAACGTACTGATGACCCCCTTGGCATAAATAAGAAAGAAGCTACATTTTACCTGGTAGTTCCTAAGATTTGGGCATATGCAACGACAATTACAGAATGGGAAGCGACCCACAAAGATGATTGGAAAGCTGTGTATATTTATGACGCTTCCATTTTATGTGATTGGATGAATTCCCAACCTGCGGTAACCGCTTGGTTTTTGGAGAATTTATATGAAGAAAAGTCATTGGATTTTTCTTCTGTTTCACACGCATGGAATAAATTGTCTCACAGAACCAATCCAACTTTCACCCACAAGATTTTCACGATTGGACGGGAAGAGCAGACTCAGCTTTTCCTGCAGCAAATTAAGGATCGTAAAATCTGCCGCGTAAAAGCAGAAACAATGGTGGATGCATCTGGTTTTTGCCTTTCGTCTCTACTGACGGATAAAACGGCAGCTGAAACAGCGACGGTTATCTATAATGAAAATACCTACTACCATTTGTCAAAAATGGTTGAGGGCAAGATTCTTTTGGCACTTTTTCCTTTTTCCGGCCAAGTATCAGATCGCAACATCACTATCTTATGTTTTAGCAGGGAAGCTTCCTCAACGTCAGATACAATTACTTTGCCGTCACTTCTTAAATCTCAATTTTTGGCAGCCATTGAGGATATGGGGATTTCTACCAACGGTGCCCATGATCTGTATAGTTTTACCCATGGTCAGCTTCTGTCCTTAATTAGAAAAATACCTGGAAATGATGTGGCAATTAAACCACAATGGGCTTATGTTGCAGAGGTTGATTTGCTGCGTCCGCTGGTTTTTCTACAGCATTATCAGATTTCAAATCAAGGAGATCAACAGGTGGTTTCTCGTCTGGCAGGTACAGATTATTCAACAATAGAGAGAAAATACCAAGAACTCCTTCGGCTGGAAGATGCCCCGATCAAGCGAGTGGAAGGGGAGTATATATTAGTCAACTACGAAGAAGCTTGGATGGCATTAAATATTGATATAAATGATGTTGCTTCACAAAATTTATATAAAGAAATACTTTTCAGGCTTTCCTCTATATGCCAAGCTAATTATCAGGAACGCACAAGTATTTCTTTGCGTCAACTGATCTATAACTACCTGATGTTTTCTCAGACAGGCTCAGATTCTAATATACTACGGGAACAAATCGAAAAAATTCTTGAGTATTTCCAAACATCCATTGGGAGGGACCTGTTGTTAGATCATCTGCCAATCTTAGCACAAGCTGCTCCCAATGTGGTTTATACTGCAATTGAAGATGCGGTAAAAAGCGAGCATGTGCGGAAAGTTTTTTCTGAAAGCAATTTTTGGGCAAAAGAATTCAATCTTTTACATACACTAAGTCGATTGACCATGATAAAAGAAACTAGTATTTTAGCCTGCAAATTGCTGTTTAATCTGTGTAGGCTGGCAAAAGAAGATGCTCAATCAAACCGTGCAAGGGAAAGTCTTTTAAACGCTTTATGTCTGTGGTATCCGCACTCGGCATTGTTGCTTGAACATAAAAAACAGCTTATTCAACATTTCGCTCATGTTGATGCGATGTTTTGTATCCCCTTTATTATTGATCTTCTTACAAAAAAACAATTCTATCGAAGCGTACTGCCTGGAGAAAAAGAGCCAGTAACAAATCCTCTTGATCCTCACGAACTACAAAAAGCATATGACGATCTTGCCACAATTGCATTTGACACAGCCATTCAGCAGCATCGCTTAGATTGGATCAACTCTTTGCTCCAACCGCACATCATGATTTCACACGATGTCATTATTTCAGCCGCTGAAAAGTTTAATGCAAAAGACTATACCCCAGATCAACTGTTGCCGCTCCAATTTGAGTTGAGAGTATCTGTCTTTAACATGATGCATTTCAAGTCGAATATACCAAAAGAATGGATTGATTCATTTAATACATGGATAACCCATCTGAAAACAGACGATGCACTGGGAGACATTCGGTGGATGTTCTTTAAATATTATCCTGCCCCATTTTCTGAATTATTGTCGATACCAATTCATAATTTCGATCAGCAAGAAGCCACTGTAAGGGAAGTGAGAGGTAATACCTTCTTAAATACAAAAAAAGAGTTAGGATTTGCATATGCACTACAGTTGATTGACGGCATGAGCGATGATTCTGTATGGGGTTTATTTTTATCAAACAATGTGGAGAGTGAAGAATATCCAGTAATCTGTAAAGAAATCGCGCAAACTCAAAAATACCGGTTGCTGGCAGGTCTTTTGAATTATTATGAAAACATTGAATTAGCTACAGACGTATTCCGTACACTGCCCAGCGAAGTTCAAGAAAAAGTCCTTCCTCATATTTCCCGGTCAGATACTGAACACTGGTTGACAACGCCTAAAATGGAACAATTATTTTGGCAGTCAAGAACAATGGTAAGTTATGACGAACATTTTTATCACCATTCGCTGAAGTATAACCCTTGTGGTTTATTGCCTTTCTTATACAGGGAAATTTCAAACCATTCCAGTTATTTTCATAGGGTTGTAGAAGTTTTCCAAGCAATCGTTGATAGCCACGCCCGCCCAGATTCAACTATGATCCATATCATACCTCTTATCATTGAAGAAGTGGATAAACATTTCTATTCAGATCAATGGGCAGAAATTTGCTTGCAACTTTACAACGACGGTTTGTCAAGCAACTTCTACGTTCCTTACCCCTCATGTCTGCAAATATACTTTTTCAGGAATCCATCCAAAATATATACAATGTTTTTAGAGGACATGGACAACTTTATACAACACTTCCCTTGCGATTATCGATTACCCGCAGAAGCTTTTCGGGATTATGGGCAATTTAAGGGATGGTGCGATTTTTTATACAAAAATTCCACTGAGAGCACGTATTTGTTGCATTATTTGGGAGGTATTTTAGCAAGATCTGTTGATGGTGCGGATGGCATTTTTCCACATGAGTTTGTCCGTGATATTCTGGAGGAGTATCACGACGATAACCTGATTGAAGAAATTGTGTGTGGAAAGATAAACACATCCGGAGTACGTACGGTAATGGACGGCGTCGATGAGCAAAGAGTAGCGGATGCTTACAGAAAATGCGCACAACCATTGGAAATTGTATACCCAGAAACTGCAAAAATACTAAAATCACTAGCAGAGTATTATGAAGGTCTGGCTAAAAGCGATAGGCTTTATGCTGAGATTGGAAGATTTTAAATAACACTCTGTTTAATACATTAAAACATAACTTACTCCTGTCACTCACTCCATTTCCGGTGCAAACCGGCCAGCGTACTCCCCAGAGATTCTCTCCATCACAATTTCATCAATTTCCTGCTCCAGCACCTTCACCTTTTCCCGCAGAGACAAAATGTGGGCGTCGAGGATTGGTTTCCTCAGCGCCCACATTTTTTGTATCTCACTGCATTGTTTTATCTGTCGTTTCTGAATTTCCAGCATCTCCGCCAAATGCTCCCATACCATGGCATCCAGCGTCTCCTCATGGACCCGGTGGGGAGAGCAGATCTCCTTGCCGCCCCGGTGGTAGCCCTTACAGACATACTCCACACGCACCCTGCCCTTCCAGCTCCGGCGCAGCGGTACAAAGGGACTGCCGCACTCCCCGCAGCACAGCAGTCCGGCATAGCGGTGCCGGGGCTTGTTGCTCCCCTCCGGCCGCCGCGGTGACCGCTGTTCCATCTGCCGCTGCACCTCCTCCCACTGCTCCCGGCAAATGAGGACTGGATAG
>CASEAH010000091.1 GCA_949285935.1 uncultured Oscillospiraceae bacterium | reverse complement strand
CGCCTTTGCCGGAGTATCACTTAGAATATTGGGAGAAAAATCTATGCTATTCAAAATTATCACTTTACTGCTTATTCTTATTTTTGGTTCCTTCCTCTTTGCAAAAGTCTATGAAACAGGCCCCATCATCTGGCTCAAGCGATCCGCCCGGCGCAGCCGGGCCCTGGAGGGGACCGACCGCCGGGAGCTGGTAGCCCGGGTCCAGCAGCTGCTGCCCCAGGCCAACGACGGCAACGTGGTGTTCTCCCTCCACCGGGAGCGCTCCTCCAGCGGCGGCAGCCAGTTTACCATCCTGAGCACCACATATTACCCGATGGTATTTGTGGTGGACGGGGATTCCTTCTGGGTGATCCCCATGGGCTATAACAAGCGGAAGCGGATCTATGCCTTGGGCACCCCGGAACGGTTTTCTGCCGCTGATGTACGCCAGATGAGCCTCACTGGAAAGCGGGGGAAAAGCCTGACCTTCACTTTTCATCTGGAGCTGGACGGCCGGAAGCGGGAGGTCGACATGGATCTCACCCCCTACCAGTTCCGCAAGAACGCCTTCTACCCCTTCGACTTCATGCAGGAGGCGGCCTGCGAGCGGGCCATGGAGCTGGCGGAAAGGATGGCCCTTACCTCCTGCCAGATGACCCCGGAGGCGCTGGAAGAAGGGCGGCTGAAGGATGAGTGCGACAACTACGCCACCTATGCCGCCTGCATCGGTATGCTGGGCTTTTTTGCCTCCCCTTCAAAAAGGCTGATCGCTGTGGCGCCCTTCTTTGCAGTCTCCCTGATCCTCTTTGGCGTGATGATCTCCAAAAAACGCTTCCCCAAGATCAGCGCGGTGATCGTGCTCCTTGAGGCCTTTGCCTCCTACCAATTCATACGCTGAGCGTTCCAGATCCGTTTGATACATGACATAGAAAAGGAGACCCCCACATGGATTATACAATTGTTTTTATCAGCTCCATCCTCCCCATTCTTATGGTTGTGGCCGTTGTTGTACTGATTGTGGTGCTGGCCAAAAAGGGCGCGTTCAGCGCAAAGGCTACGCCCCAGATTACCATGCGAGAGGGAGAGTTTTCCATCCTGTCCACCCATGTGGTCTGGATGCAGAAAAAAATCTATCTCAGCAAACACAGCATTCCCCATGGGGTTTTGGACATCACCAATCAGCGGGTGGTCTATCCGCGCCTTTTTCCTTGGTGATGAGCCGCCACTGTTTCAAAATCTCCTCATAGTTCCTGCCCAGACGGTCAATGCTCTTGATATAGAGCAGATCGTCTTTTTTCAGCTTGTGAAGCAGGTTTTTGTACTGTGGCCGTTCAAAATCCTTACCCGATTGCTTGTCCAGATAGAGATCCTTTTCCGCGATTCCAGCTTCCCGCAGCGCAACGCGCTGCCGGTCCTCATTTTGCTCCTTGCTGCTAACCCGAATGTATCGTATTTCGTCAAAGTAGTTCCTCCTTTACCATGTCATAGGCAAATCTCCTCACTTTTCAGTTTACAATAAAATAAACTCCCGTTCCTACCCACCAGGTCCCCACCTGGAAAGTAAGAAACGGGAGGCTGATCCAATTTTGAACATCAGAAAAGGGAGCTTTTGCCGCACCGGAAAGAAACTCCGAGAAATTTTTTGCTTTTTATCGCACCTTTTGATCCATTTCCTTTGCTCGTCGGCATTCTTTGAACACAGCATTTCCATGTGCTCCGGGCATCCCGGAGCCGTCACACGATGCTCCCCCGGTGTATTGCACCGGGGGCTTTCTTTTTGGAACAGTCTTGCATTTCATGTAAACTTCGCTATAATACTAATAAAGACTATTTTTTAATTTTATACTTTATATAGGGTGGTGACGGCCTGTGGCACGAAAAGCGTATTCCGACCAGGAGCGGGAACAGGTAAGAGAGGCCCTGATGACTACTGTGATCCAGTGCATTGCAGATCGTGGGCTGATCCACAGCAGCATCGAAATCTTGTGCAAAAAAGTGGGGATCTCCAAGACCTTCTTCTACAGTTTCTTTTCTTCCAAGGAGGAACTGGTGCTCCACGCCCTGCGGTACCAGCAGCCCAGGTTGCTAAACCATGCCCGGCAGTTGATGGAGGACCCCACGCTCAGCTGGCGGGCAGGGGTGGAGACCTTCCTGAAAAACTGCTGCTACGGGGCCAGAAGCGGAGTGGCTGTTTTGTCCATTGAGGAGGAACAGCAGGTGCGCCGCTGTCTTTCAGAGGAAAATTTTCAGGCATTCCGGCGAGACCAGGTTATTTTTTACAGGAATCTGCTCTCCATTTTCGGCCTCCCCGCCGAGGGCATTGACCCCCGGCTGTTCGGTAATCTGGCCCTGAGTATGATGATGGTGCATAAGGCCATCCCCGACACCATGCCGTTTCTCTTCCCAGAGGTAGCGGAGGATATGGTGGAGTTCCAGGTCAGGACCTTGGTGGACGAGATGGAGCGGGCAAAAAATGTGTAAGGAGGACATATTATGGAACTGCTGGAACAATGTCAACTGTGGTTTGAACAAAATGAAGTTCAGAAGGTGCTGGACGCTCTGGAAGCCATTCCCGCTGAGGAGCGCACCCCGGAGATAGACAGCGAATTGGCCAAGGCATATATTGCCGTTGCGGATATAGGAGAACGGGAGCCTTTTGAAAAGGCGTTGGAACTTCTGGCTCCCCATGAGGAGTATTTTGCGGGCGATCACTGCTGGAATTATCGAATCGCTTCGGCCTATTACTATCTGGATGAGGAAGGCCCCGCCCTGCGTTACTTTGAAAAGGCTCTGAAAGCCCGCCCCGGAGACAAAGACACCCAGACGTACATAGACGATTGCCGCCACCGTTTGTCCCTGCCCCGGTTTGAAAAAAACTTCCGGGAAAGGACACAGGAAGCGTGGGCAGCCGTTGCTCAGATTGAGACAGAGCTGCGTCAAATCATGGATACTGACGAAACGCACCAGCGGGGCGAAGAACTGGTTGAAACATGCGGAAACGCACTCAAGACTGCCCTGCGTGATACTTCCTTTGAGCTGGGCTTTAATGGCGAAAAGTATGAACTGATTCTCAGTCCGGAGGGTCTTCGCTCCCGCCTGTTCCCGCTGGTGTACTTTCAGAAGCAGGCCCCGGAATCGGTGCTGGAACACTGGAATATCTGGGTGGGACGCCAGCCTTCCAAGGACTTTATGCTTCGGGCCGGAGACATGGAAATTCGGGCGGAGGATGTGCAAG
>CASEAH010000090.1 GCA_949285935.1 uncultured Oscillospiraceae bacterium | reverse complement strand
CAGCGTGGGATAGGTATACAGCATCCAGAGCTCCAGAGGCAGGTTATCCGTCATCCCTTTGAAAATGTTCTCATCCGAATGCAGATGCGCGTTGCACAGTCCCGGCATGATAAGCATATCCCGGGCGTCGATCACCTCCGCATCCTGGCAGTGCAGGTCCGGTCCTGTCTCTGCGATGTTGTTCCCATCGATAAGCAGATCTGTCTTGACCGCCTTCAGCTCCTTGCCCAGCAGAACCGTTCCGTTTTTGATCAGTTTTTTCATGATGCAAATCCCCCACTTTTTAAGTTAATATAAGCGGCATAAACCGAAACGTGACCGATAAATTGATGTCAGGACCATCCGATGACATTGGCGATCACCAGCAGGGCGCCGGCCACCACCAGCCAGATGATCTGCAGAGGAATCTGGAATTTGGCCCATTTTTCCCATTTGATTCCTGCGACAGCCAGCGTTGCCATAAAGTATCCGGAAGTGGGGAAGATAATGTTGGACAGGCCGTCACCAAACTGGTAAGCCAGAATGGCAGTCTGACGGGTAACGCCGATCAGGTCGGCAAGAGGAGCCATGATAGGCATGGTGATGAGGGCCTGACCGCTGCCGCTGGGCATAAAGAAGTTGATGAGACTCTGGATCAACAGCATTCCCAGGACATTGATGGTGCTGGGAAGACCGCCGATCAGATTGGCCATGGCGTTGATAATGGTATCAATAATGAAACCATCATTCATAATTACAACAACGCCCCGGACGACGCCGCAGATGAGGGCGCCCTGCAGGATCCCGTGGAAGCCTTCATCAAAAGTTTCCGCAACCTGGCTGGGAGACATCTTGACCAGAATGGCAGGGACAAAAGCCATAATCAGAAAATAACCGCCGATTTCCACCATGCCCCAACGGTATACCAGCACGCAGAACATCATGCCTGCAAACAAAAGTACAGTAGCCAGCGCGGCAATTTTCTGCCGGGCGGTGGCAGCGACTACTTCCTGGTTGCCTTCCAGCAGCTGCTGCCGCTTTACCACATCGATGTCATAGGTAAGGCTGGCCTTGGGATTGGCTTTGACATGGCGGGCATAACGGATTACATAGGCAGCAGCGATGGCAGTAATAATAATAAACACTAAAAACCGGTATTCAATGCCGGAGAAGCGGGGAAGTCCTGCGATTTCCTGTGCGATTCCCACTGTGAAGGGGTTGGTCATAGCTCCAATATAACCGGAGATGGTGCCGCAGAGAGCGACAGCGGTAGCTGTCATGGTATCGTAACCCAACTTCAGCATAACGGGAATCAGGATGGGAACATATACGATGGATAACTCCGGAGTATCGATAAAAGCGGCAATAAGACCGAATATGTACAGAAGGAGAGGAATTACCAGAATGGAACGTTTGGCAAAAGTGCGAACCAAGATACTGACAGCTACTTCAATAACGCCGGTACGCTTGAGAACCTCGAACAAACCTCCAATGGTAAGTACAGCAAAAATCAGGTCGTTGGCATCCCGCAGACCGATGGGAATAGCGGTAAACACATCAAAAATTCCCACAGGATGCTGTTCAATCCGGGTATAAGAGTTGGGATCGATCATTTCACGCCCGCTGGGACCGGGAATGCGGGTATACTGCCCGGCAGGAATCACATAAGTGAGTACCGCCATCAAGCAGATGATGATAAAAATCATGACATAAATATGGGGCAGGGCAAACTTGGAAGCTTTCTTTTCAGCAGTTTTTTCCATAACTTACGTCTCCTCACATCTTGTTGCGGCGGTCGCGATCCGCCGTACCTCACCTTGGCAACTGCGCAATTGCCTGGGACGCCTTCATTATAACAGGACAAAATCAGGTGTTTAATGTGCGAATGCACAAAAAAACGACAACATGCCATGCCTTGTGCATAAAAAACAGAAGATTTGCAACAAGAATTTTCTTCATTATGGAAATAAACTGGCTTTTTTGCCTTAAACAATTCCGGCTTTGCATATGAATGCTATATGATTGGATCTTCGGGATCGTCCAAAGCTCCTGCTTCCAGCAGTTTTTCCAGACAGATACCCACCAGCAGTCCAAAGCTTACCTCCAAATCCCGGGGATCTGCCCCAAGGACCTCCCGGACTTTTTCCAAACGATACGACAGGGTGTTGCGGTGCAGAAACATTTCCCGGGCTGTTTCGGTAACGCTGAGACGGTTTTTTAGAAAATTCTGCATGGTAAGGGAGAGTTCCTGATGATTTTCTTCATCAAACTGCCGCAGTTTGCCCAAAGATTCCTGATACAGTTCCCGGGCCCGGCGATAGCTGAGGGATTCGGCCAGGATATGGTACAGCTGATCCTGTCTGTAGGAATGAAGCTGCTGTCCGGGGTGGACCATTTCTCCCAGCCGTATTGCCTCAAAAGCCTGGTGAAGGCATAGCCGGATGGTATCTGCTCCGTTGTATACCTTGCTGAGGCCGGCCTGGCAGGGGATATTCCATTGAGTAAGCAGCCCCAGAATGTGCCGGACCATGGTCTGGACCTGCGCAAGGATGGAGGAGGGTTCAGGCTGTCCGGGGAACATAAAGAAAAGGATCAGATTGTTGTGAAAAGTAAGGCGATAGGACAGGGAATGGTTGTCATCCAGATATTTCCCCACGGCAAGGTAGGCGGCATCCAGTGACTCCCGGCGCAGACGGAGGGAACGCCCGGCGTAATCGGTCAGCTGGATTACAGCACAGACCCGAAAGCGGCGGTAATCGAACTGATACAAATCGCATTGCATCTGTAATTCGGTACGGGAAACGGGGTCCTGAGAAGTAATGAGACGAATAAAATCGCTTTGGGTATCCGCTTTCAGCTGGGCCCGCATAATCCTTCGCATGAGAAAAATGCTGAGAACCGGCTGAATAGTCTGGACAAAATGATATTCGAAGCTTCCCAGTTCCCGGGAGATTTCACACATGCAGAGATATCCCAGAACATCGTTGGCGTCCATGACAGGGAAAATCACGTACCGCCCACTCAGCCCGCGCCCCAAGGCCTGGGAAGTGGTGACCAGCTTTCTGTGGATGATCCGGTCTTTGATTTCAAGAGCCGTATGGCGGGAAAAAAGAGGTTTTCCCGGAGAGAGCCCCAGGGGAGCCAGCACATTTTGATCCTTTTCGGGAACATCATATTCAATGATTTGCAGATCGGCATCCAGAATGATGGCAGGACACCCAGTTTCGGAGACGATTCCGGCCAGCAGCTGGGAAACGTTCTGCTCCATGGCCACTGTTTCGGTAAGCCGTTTGTAAAGGTCAGCCAGGCGCTCCGTTTCGGACATACTGTCCTCAAAGATCCGTCCATAGATCAGCCAGCTTACCTCGGCCATGGACCGCTCGTAGGGCACGGAAAAAATGGGAAATCCCAAGCGGTCTGCCTGCTCCTGCATTTCGGGAGGCAGCTGGTCCATATAACGCTTGAGAACAAAGCCGATTCCGGCACAGCCTTTTTTGGAAAGCTCGGAAATGGCATTGTTGCGCAGAAAGGTATTTTCCAGAAACAGATAGCCTGTGGT
This sequence comes from uncultured Oscillospiraceae bacterium, assembly GCA_949285935.1. Taxonomy (GTDB): domain Bacteria; phylum Bacillota; class Clostridia; order Oscillospirales; family Ruminococcaceae; genus Angelakisella. The sequence goes on along the minus strand of CASEAH010000090.1, from coordinate 33,222 downwards.
GAGGATCAGCTCACCCTGAGCCAGCCACCGGATGGTGTCCGGGTTATCCATGATGTTGACGCTGGAGATCACATTATCCAGACCTTTTCCGCCGGCCAGGAGCTCAAAAGAGCCCAAAGTTGTCTGTTCCAGAAGCCATCGGATGGTAGCAGCCATAGGCGGCCCCCCCCTTTTGTTGATTTGTCATTATTATAACAACTGCCTGATAAAAATCAAACTTAAATTGAATTTGCGCCTCAAAAATGGTACACTAAAACGGAATCTTCCATTTGGTCTTTATAAGAGAAAGGAGACTGTTATGGCCATTTATTACATCCTGCTGGCAGCTGTTGCAGCGGGTGGATGGTATTTATGGGAGTATAAACAATCCCCTGTGGGACAGAAATGCTATCTGATCCTTGTGGCGGCGGCACTGGTAGCCATGGCCACCCTGCGGTATTCCATCGGCTTTGATTATTTCAGCTATCAGGAAATCTTTGAAAAGATTGCCGCCGCGTCCTGGGCGGAACTGCCGGCAGCCTTTGGAGAGTTTCCCGGCTATGCTCTGATCAACAAGATCGTGGCGATGCTGGGCGGCAGCTATCGTGTGCTGCTGCTGGTCTGCAACCTGTTTATGACCTGGGCGGTTTTTCATGTGATCCGCAAATATTCCTCCATGCCCTGGATGGGGGTGTTCCTGTATATTACCCTGCAGTTTTTTGCCCACAGTATGAACCTGCTCCGGCAGTCCATAGCGGCAACGGTTCTCCTGCTGGGCTACGGTTTCCTGCGGGACAGGAAGCCGCTGCCTTATCTGGCGGTGGTGCTGGCGGCAGCCAGTATCCATTATTCCGCGCTGGTAATGCTTCCGGTCTATTTTCTTATCAATCTGCCTGCCGACTGGAAGCGGATGCTGGCTGTGGGAGTGCCTGCTCTGATCTGCTATATTTTCAGCGAAGAAATTTTTACTCTGGTCACATCTGTGGTGTTTCAGGACTACGCCCACTACAAGGACAGCATTTACTGGGGCGGCAATGGCTTCCATTATGTGGTGATCCCCGCCATTTATTTTGGGGCGGTGCTCCTGTTCCGCAGGCGGCTGCTGGAAAAAGACAGCCGCAACCGTATCCTGATCAACAGCGCCTATTATACCTTCATTCTGTACGTGTTCATTACCAAACACTTTATTTTGGAACGCTTTTCCATTTATGTATTCCCCCTGGCCATGCTGCTCATTCCTGAGATCCTGGAGCTGTTTACGGTGGAAAAGCTTCCTGACACTGCTGCCGCAGGCAAAATGACCCGGGCGGACCGGGAAGCGAAAATCCGGGTGAAAAATCAGAAATTTTACCGTGCCTGGGCTATTGGAACCGTTTTGTTTGTTTGCATTGTCTATTTTGGCTTTGCCGCGGCCCGGGGCTTCCATAAGGTTTATCCCTATATCAGCATTTTTAATCAGGAAGCCGCGGTGGATAACAACGACTATATCCAGGGAGAACGGTAAAAAGGGGAAACTGCCCCATACAGGCAGGTATCATTACAGATGTGGGGATTCCCACAATCCATATTTGGCTGCTGTTTGGCAGCAGTATCTGCCGGAAAGAGGAGGGAATTGATTTATGGCGCTTCATGTGGTCAATGAGGCCCGAAGATGCCTCAACTGTAAAAAGCCCCAGTGCAGGGAGGGCTGCCCCATTAACACTCCCATCCCCGATATGATCCAGGCATTTCTGGGCGGCAGAATCGACGAAGCGGGAGAAATGCTTTTTCGCAATAATCCGCTGTCTCTGGTCTGCTCTCTGGTCTGCAACCACGAAGCCCAGTGCGAGGGGCATTGCGTTTTGGGGAGAAAGGGCCAGCCGGTGCATATCAGCAGCATCGAACATTATGTTTCTTCCAACTATTTTGACAAGCTGCGCTCCTGCCCCGCTCAGCCCAACGGGATGCGTGCGGCTATCATTGGTTCCGGGCCGGCGGGGATCACCATCGCCATCCTTCTGGCTCAGCGGGGGTATGGCGTTACCATCTTCGAGGGTAAGGATAAAATCGGCGGCGTACTGCGGTACGGCATCCCTGATTTCCGCTTGCCCAAAACCATCCTGGACCGGTATAAGGAAGAACTGGCGGCTATGGGAGTAAAAATTCGTCCCAACACCACCATCGGCAGCACCATCAGTGTGGACGATCTCTTCCGGGACGGCTACAAAGCGGTCTTTATCGGTACCGGCGTCTGGAAGCCCAACGCCCTGGGCATCAAGGGGGAAAGCCTGGGAAATGTGCACTACGCCATAGATTATTTGTGCAATCCGGATGTTTACGACCTGGGCCGCCGGGTCAATATCATCGGCGCGGGGAATGCGGCTATGGATGCTGCCCGGACCGCGCTGCGCAAAGGCGCCGAAGAAGTGACGGTTTTTGCCCGCAGCGACCGTATGGCTGCCAGCCCGGTGGAGCTGGAGTATGCAAAAATCGACGGCGTGCGTTTCAAAAACTTCAAAGCGCCGGTGGAGCTGGCAGAAGAAGGCGGTATTTTTCATGATATGATCCGTACTGCCGATGGAAAGCTGGAGCCGGTGCCGGGAACGGAGAAGCTGTATCCCGCTGATTCCACCATTATTTCCATCAGCCAGGGCCCGCGGAACGTCATTGTCACCAGCACCGGCGGCATTGACGTGGATGGACGGGGACTGGTGGTTACAGACGCCGCGGGCCGCACCACCCGGGAGGGGATTTTTGCCTCGGGAGATGTGGTAAAGGGCGCAAAAACAGTGGTGGAAGCGGTGCGTTATTCCAAAGAAGTAGCCGATGCCATGGACCGGTATATGCGGGGAATCTCTGCCCGACCATAACAATTTCCACAGATTGTAAGGTCTTTTCGTGATTATGCGGAAAGACCTTCTCCTTTGGGGCGGGGAATATTTATAATAGGTAGATTACGAGGCTTTTTGTCGGTATTTTGAAAAAATAGACTTTACTTTTAAAATGGAACTACTATAATTAACAGTGATAATATTCACCAAACTGGTATAAATTTCTTGATATTTCACACCATCATCGTTAAAAATCTTAACGGGAAAGGAGTGCGTGTCCACTTGAGAATCGGATTGGACATCGGCTCAACGACCATTAAATGCGTGGTCCTGGGTGAAGCGGGAGAAATTCTCTTCCGTTCCTACCAGCGCCATTTTTCCCAGATCACCCAGAAGACCCGGGAACTGCTGGAGGAGATCCGGCAGAAGCTGCCTCAATGCCTCCGGGCCCGGCTGGCCATTTCCGGTTCGGCGGGAATGGGTCTGGCGGACAGCTGCGGGATTCCTTTTGTACAGGAGGTGTACGCCACCCGGATCGCGGCCAAAAAACTTATTCCTCAGGGAGATGTGATTATCGAGCTGGGAGGAGAAGACGCCAAGATCCTGTTCCTGTCCGGCGGGATGGAAGTGCGGATGAACGGCTCCTGTGCCGGAGGTACCGGCGCCTTCATTGACCAGATGGCTACCCTGCTGGATATTACCCCTGACGAAATGAATGACCTGGCGGGGCAGCATGAAAAGATCTATACCATCGCTTCCCGGTGCGGCGTTTTTGCCAAATCGGATATCCAGCCCCTGCTGAACCAGGGCGCCCGGAAGAGCGACGTGGCGGCCAGCATTTTCTATGCTGTGGTCAACCAGACTGTGGCAGGGTTGGCACAGGGACGCAGGATCCAGGGAAATGTGGTCTATCTTGGAGGCCCCCTTACGTTTTTGCCCCAGCTGCGGGCCAGCTTTGACCATACGCTGGGTGTGACAGGCCTTTGTCCCGAGAACTCCCTGTACTATGTGGCGCTGGGCGCTGCCTTCTGCGCAGACGAAGAAGTTTCCCTGGAAGAGGCGGTGCAGCGGCTGGCCGATTACCACAGCGCCGACCAGTACGCCTTTATGCCCCCTCTTTTCCGGGACCGGGCGGAATATGAAGCATTTGCTGCCCGCCATGCCCGGGATTCGGTGGCCCGCCGGGACCCCGAAACCTACCGCGGTAACGCCTACATAGGCATTGACGCCGGATCCACCACCATCAAAACCGCTGTCATCGATGAAGAAGGGGCCGTTCTTTGCTCCCGGTATCAGCCCAACAGCGGCAATCCGGTGCCCCATATCCGGGAATTCCTGTCTGATTTTTATGAAAAATACCCCCACATCCATATTGCCTCCTCCACTGTTACCGGCTACGGAGAGGAAATGGCCAAAAACGCTTTTGGAGTGGACCACGGCATTGTGGAAACGGTGGCCCACTTTACCGCCGCCCGCCGCTTCCGCCCGGATGTGGACTTTATCATCGATATCGGAGGGCAGGACATCAAATGCTTCAAGATCCGCAATGGCGCCATTGACAACATTTTTCTCAATGAGGCCTGCTCTTCCGGCTGCGGCTCCTTCCTCCAGACCTTCGCCAACGCTCTGGGCTACTCCATTGCGGACTTTGCCGCTTTGGGTCTGTTTGCCGACCGCCCGGTGGATCTGGGTTCCCGGTGCACTGTGTTTATGAACTCCTCGGTAAAGCAGGCGCAAAAGGATGGCGCTTCCATTGAAAATATTTCCGCCGGCCTTTCCATCAGCGTGGTCAAGAACGCGCTGTACAAGGTTATCCGCGCCACCTCCGCCGACCAGCTGGGACAAAATATCGTGGTCCAGGGCGGCACCTTTTTGAATGACGCAGTACTTCGGGCCTTTGAGCAGGAAATCGGCGCCGATGCGGTCCGCCCGGACATCGCCGGCCTGATGGGCGCCTATGGGGCGGCCCTTTATGCCAGGGACCATGTTCCTCAGAAATCTTCCCTGCTGGATGCCCAGGCACTCAAGAGCTTTTCCCATGAGGTAAAAGCAGTATCCTGCGGACTGTGCAGCAACAACTGCCAGCTGACGGTGAATCTTTTTGACGGAGGACGCAGATATCTCAGCGGAAACCGCTGCGAGCGCCCCATTACGAAAAAAGCTTCGGACAACCATCTGAATATCTATCAGTACAAGCTGGAACAGCTGCGGCAGTACCAGCCTGTGCCGGGCCCTCGGGGCCAAATCGGGATCCCCATGGGCCTGAACATGTTTGAGCTGCTCCCCTTCTGGCATACTTTCTTTACCCGGCTGGGCTTTGAAGTGGTCACGTCTCCTTTCTCCAACCGGGAGCTGTACCTCCAGGGGCAATCCACCATCCCTTCCGATACGGTCTGCTTTCCCGCCAAGCTGATGCACGGCCATATTCAGTCCCTCATCGACCGGGGAGTGGAAACCATTTTTTATCCCTGCCTCAGCTACAATGTGGACGAAGGATTGGGGGACAACCATTATAACTGCCCGGTGGTGGCCTACTATCCCGAGGTGATCTCCGCCAATATGGAGATGGGTCGCAGCTTGCTCATTACCGATTATCTGGGGATCCATCGGCCCAAGGACCTGCCGGGGCATCTCCATGAGGTGCTGTCGAGGCATCTGGGCGAGATTCCCCTGAAAGAGATCAAAAACGCCGTGGAGGCCGCCTATAACGAATATCATGCCTATTTTGGACGTGTGCGGGCTCAGGGAGAGAAAATTATCGAGGAAGCACGGCGGGATGGGAAACCCATTATTGTCCTTGCCGGCCGGCCCTACCATGTGGATCCCGAGATCAACCACGGCATTGATAAGCTGATCGCCGGATTTGGTGTGGCGGTCATTTCCGAGGATGTCGTCAGCGACCGGGTGAAAAAATTCCCCACCCACGTCCTCAATCAGTGGACCTATCATTCCCGCCTTTATGCCGCGGCCCGGTATCTGGCCACTCAGCCGGATATGAATCTGGTGCAGCTGGTATCCTTCGGGTGCGGGGTGGACGCCATTACCACCGACGAGGTCCGGGAGATCCTGGAAAGCGAGGGCAAAATCTACACCCAGATCAAAATTGACGAGATCACCAATCTGGGAGCGGTAAAGATCCGCCTGCGGAGCCTGTTTGCGGCCACTGGCCGGGAATAAGCCGGCAGGGGAGAAAGGAGCGGATGTAATTTGGCAAAACTGGTGTACGACAAAACCGGGCGGCTGCTCTTTACCCGGGAGATGAAAAAAGAATATACCATCCTTATTCCCATGATGGCGCCCATTCATTTCAACCTCATCAAAAATGTGTTTCTCTACCAGGGCTATCGGGTGGAGCTGCTCACCAACCATGGGCCCAATGTGGTGCAGGAAGGGCTTAAATATGTCCACAACGACACCTGCTATCCCGCGCTGCTGGTGATCGGGCAGATGATGGACGCCCTCCACAGCGGCAAATATGACCTGGACCGGACGGCGCTGCTGATCAGCCAGACGGGAGGCGGCTGCCGGGCTTCCAACTACATCCACCTGCTGCGCAAGGCGCTGAAAAAAGCAGGTCTGGAAAAGATCCCCGTGGTGTCCATCAATCTTTCGGGGATGGAACATAACAGTGGCTTCAAGCTTACCATCCCCATGGTGCGCAAGATGATTGCCGGACTGGTATACGGCGATGAGCTGATGCTGCTGAGCAACCAGATCCGTCCTTATGAGGTGACGCAAGGCCAGGCGGACGCCCTCATTGAAACCTGGACCCAGCGGCTCACCGTCCAGTTCAACAGCGGACGGGGCTTCGGCCTCAAGCAGATCGAGGCCAACCTGGACCTGATCGCCAGGGATTTTGCTGCCATTCCCATCCGGAAGACGCCCAAGGTAAAGGTTGGCGTGGTAGGGGAGATATACGTAAAGTATGCCAGCTTGGGCAATAATAATCTGGAAGCTTTTCTGGCAGGCCAGGACTGCGAGGTAATGGTACCGGGGCTGATGGGTTTTATGCTTTTCAAGGTGGATAACCGCCTGGAGGATATCAAGCTTTACGGCGGAAGCAAGGCCAAATTCAAGGTGGTCAGCATCTTCATGGATTATCTGACGCGGATGGAAACGCTTTTCATCCGCGCAGTGGAGCGGTATCCCCAATTTCTGGCCCCATCCTCCTATGCCCATATCAAAGAGCTGGCTCGTGGGGTTATCGGCTATGGCTGCAAAATGGGCGAAGGCTGGCTGCTTACTGCGGAAATGCTGGAACTGGCGGAAAACGGCTATGGAAATATTGTTTGCACCCAGCCCTTTGGCTGCCTGCCCAATCACATTGTGGGGAAGGGCATGATCCGGAAAATCAAAAGCCTGTATCCGGATTCCAATATTGTTCCCATTGATTATGACCCCAGTGCCACCCGGGTCAATCAGGAGAACCGCATCAAGCTGATGCTTTCGGTGGCCCGTGAACAGCTGGCGGAAGCCTCCGCTGTGTCCAAAGAGACGGAACGGGAGACAGTAACTGTGTGATCCGCGCTGCTTTTAAAAGGCCGGGACCGGTGGAAAGGCGCTGCCTTCCCTGGTACCGACCTTTTATGCAGGGCGCTTTTGAGAAAAGGGTATGGGGGAGCTTTGCATGTTGTGGCGGGGTCCCCTGTTGCGGATGATTTTTGGCAGCCCCTGTATCCGAACAGAAGGATCCTCCCGGGCGGAACTGTTTTGCATTCCCCCAACAGGGGGGAACCGGCTGATCTGTGGCAGCATCACAGCTCAAACGGTACACAATCGTCCGGGGCAATACCCAATAATGGGGAAAGGCTTTTTGAAAATTCCGGAGTGCAATGGGGATAAAAGCATAAACCTGAGAAAAGTCAGCCAGCCGCTGCGGCGGAATATCGGATCTTTTCTTTACCGGCCGCCTGGGAGTACGGCCCGGAAATAAGGCCATTTTGTACTGGTCACCGGGATGCGCCAGTGAGATTCATGAAAAATTCACCTTTTGCACACCTTTTCTGTGGTATACTCAAGAAACCGGGGGCGGAGTTTTACAGGCGCCCCACGGATGAAAGGAAGGCTTCCATGAAAAATTTCAACTGGAAAAAAGCATTAAATTATTTTGTCTTTCTTACGCTGGTAGCCTCCATTGTATTTGTAACGGTGGCCATCATCCGGGCCCCTACGGCAGAAGAAGACGCTCTGCCCTTCCAGCGTGTCAAAGGCGATTATGTTCTGATGCTTCTCCAATGCATCATCGGCGTTTTTGCCATGCTGCTTCCCGGTCTTCTCCGGCGCCGGCTGGATCTGATTATTCCGTCCAACATGCTGGTGCTGTACGCGCTTTTTCTCTACTGTGCCATCTACCTGGGAGAGGTACGGAGCTTTTACTATACGGTTCCTTACTGGGATACCATTCTCCATACCTTCAGCGGAGCCATGCTGGGGGCGCTGGGCTTTTCAGTCATCAACTTCCTCAACAAAACCGACCGGGTCCCCATGAACCTGAGCCCGATCTTTGTTGTGTTCTTTGCTTTCTGTTTTGCAGTGACCATGGGTGTGGTGTGGGAAATTTATGAGTTTACCGCCGACGGCATTCTGGGAACCAATATGCAGAAGTTCGGCACAGAATCGGGCATTCCTTTCCCCGGCCGGGAAGCCCTCATTGATACCATGCAGGATCTGATCGTGGACTCCATTGGCGCGTTGGTGATGTCCGCCCTGGGATACGTGTCGCTGAAACATCAAAAAGGCTGGGTGGAAAAGCTGCAGCTGCGCCGCCACCGTCGGGGACACTCCTGAACGGACAGAATCAGCCTGCGGACTGCTCCCAACAGCACATAACAAAAACTCCCCCGGCCTGGGGCCGGGGGAGTTTTTTTAACCTCTGGTGTTTGGAGAATCATCAGAGGTCAGAACCGCCGCGGATACTTGCACTCATATCTTTCCCGGAGGAAGCGGCGTCCCAATATAAGATGAACTCGCGGAAGAGTTCTTTTTGGGCAAGCGTCATGGCGGGAGGAAGATAAAGCGCATCCTTATCCCGATCGAAGGGAAGGGGCGTGTCAATCAGTCCCATGAGATAATCCATGGAGACATTAAAGAACCGTGCAATACGCAGTTTGATATCGTCGTTGGGTTCGCTTCGGTCCTTTTCATAAGACGAGATGGTGTAGTGGGAAACGGCAATCTGCTCCCCCAGTTCCTTTTGGGAAAGTCCCGCACGTTTCCGCAAAGCCATCAGCCGTTTGCCGATCATGGAAATATCCTCCTCGTTCCACACACATACACAATGGATCACACACCGGATTTATAAAAACCCCAAAAACATTCCGGAATACATCCGGAAACAGGCAGATGCTGCAATAATTCCGGGCTGGAATTCGTTCCCTTGCTGGAAGCATACAAAGGGTCTTCTTGCACAAGGGGAAATTTGGGGCTGCAAAATGCGGGAAAATCTTTCCTGCAATTTTGCAGAAACTCCAATTTCTACGGAGACCCTTTGCCTCATTCTGCCTGATTTAAGTATATTTCACGCAAAATGAAAAGTCAACATGATAAATCCATGATTCGTGGATAAAACCCGGTAAATGGGAGAAAGGAAGGTCTCGGCAACGTGGGAGAAGACAAAAAGGATGCAATCAAGCGGGAAATTGCCAAAAATCTTTTGTATTACCGGAAAAAGAAACAAATGACACAACGCCAGCTGGCAGAGCATCTGGGAATGCGGCACAATTCCATCTCTGCCTGGGAGACCGGGATCAACTCCATTGATGTGGAAACGCTGATCCGAATCTGCCGGGTGCTGGATGTATCCCTGGAAGAAGCCTACGGCCCTTACATGGAAGGAGGAAGCGGCTACAGCGAAAAGGAAAAGCGGTTGGTGGAACGATACCGGGAACGGCCGGACCTGCAGGCGGCGGTAGATATCCTGCTGGGCCTGTCCAGGGAAGAAGAACCGGAAGGTTGACAAGAAAAATCTGGCACCGTATAGTGAAGTAAAAAGGCGGCAGTCAGGAAGACGCTGCCGCAAAGACAGGAGAAATGCAGTGTGAGAAAACCGGCAATCCTGGTAGTGGGGAGCCTCAATATGGATCTCTCCATGGAAGTGACCCGATTTCCCCAAAGCGGGGAAACGGTGCTGGGCGGCGTTTTTACCACCGCTCCGGGAGGAAAGGGGGCCAATCAGGCGGTCCAGGCTGCCCGTCTGGGGGCCCGGGTGACCCTGGCCGGCAAGGTGGGGAACGATGGATTTGGCCGGGAACTTACTGCGTCGGCCTCGGCCGCCGGCATTGATACCGGCAGGATCCGGATTTCCTCCGCAGTGGCTACCGGAACAGCCGCCATCCTTTTGGAAAGGGAAGAGGGCGGCGGGACCCGGAACCGGATCATTGTGGCCCCCGGAGCCAATATGGATCTGATGCCGGAAGACCTGGACTGGCTGCGGGAGGGCGTCGCTGCTTTTGATATGGTGATGCTCCAGCTGGAGATCCCTTTGGAAATCAACCGCCTGGTGGCAGAATACGCCTGGGAAAAGGGCGTCCCGGTGATGCTTAATTCCGCACCCTCTGCCCCCCTGGATGACCGGTTTCTCTCCCGGCTTACCTATATCTCCCCCAATGAGCATGAGGCTGCCGATCTCACCGGTATTGCCATCCGTAAAGAAGGGGGAAAGGCTGTGCAGGAGGATCTGGAGGCAGTGACCCGGGCATTGCTGCGCAGAGGGGTAAAGAATGTGCTTATTACCCTGGGCGGAGCCGGAGCCGTGGTGTCCGGGGAGAGCGGCCTCTACCACAGTCCCTGCGTGGATGTGGCGGAAGTGGCGGACCCCACTGCTGCGGGGGATTCTTTTGTAGGGGCTTTCTGTACGGCTCTTTGCGCGGGAATGGATCGGCGGCAGGCGCTGGATTTTGCCAACTGCACAGCAGGCATCACCGTTACCAGAATGGGAGCTCAGCCTTCGCTGCCTACCCTGGAGGAAGTGCTACCTGTTCTGAAACGGGAGAAAGCCCGGGGCTTTGAACCAAAGCTTCTGGAATGCCTGAGATAATGACGTTTCCTGCCGGACAGACCATGGAGAGAGGGCCCCAGCTGTGACGCAATCTCAGGAAGATGCTCCCAATACGCCGAAAAGCATGCTCCTAAAGGGAAGACCTGGACTGGCTGCGGGAGGGCGCCGCTGCTTTTGGTATGGGGATGCTTCAGCTGGGATCCCTTTGGAAATCAGCTGCATGGTGGCAGAATGCGCCCGGGAAAAGGCACCCTGGCGATACGGAATCCCGCACCCTCCGCCCCTCTGAGTGGCCGCTTTCCCTCCCGGCTTACCCATATCTCCCCAAAGATAAGGCCCCGCCGCAACATGGGGCGTCCTTGCCAGTCCCGGCCCCATACACATGGCGCGGCCGCTGGATTCCGGACTTTTTTGGACAGAAGGGCGAAGAAATCCGGAAGCTTTTCGGGGCAATTTATCTGCCCGGGGACTGGTAAACAGGAGGAAAGTTTGTCGGCTGGCAAAGAAAGAATATCTTGAGGAGATGCCAAGGCACCGCAGGTTTTAAAAAGGGGCCTGATTGAGCTTCGTTTGAGGCATGCCAAATTCCCGTGTCTGTCAATAAGACAGCGAAAAAGAAACTGTATCAAACAAAACATATAAATAAAAAACCGGTATCCTCTGTGAGCATTTCAGAGACAAAAGGATACCGGTTTTGTTATTGCTGTGGAAACTTCCCCCGCTTTACAAGAAGAGGTGTCCTGTAAAAAATTCCGATTCAGGCTGTGAGTCAAGGAAACCATTATAAAGATGCGAAAATTAGGAAGGGACTATAACAGGTTGCCCAGTCCCCTTTTATGGGCGGCAGGGCAGCAGCCGGATGAGATGCCCTGCGCGGCAGGGCGTATTTCCTGATGTACTCCCACTTGCAAAGACGATTAAGCCCCGGCTTTAAGGCAGGTTGAAGAAAGGCAAGGCAGAAAATCATTCCGCTATAACCGGCGCACTTAAAAACTCCGCTTTACAGCATAAGGATCAGGAGCACAGGACAGAAAATACCACATCTTGCCACGGCCGCCATCAGGATGCGGCTGCAAAAAATGGGAGGGACCTCTGTAGGGGTCCCTCTCATTGGGTGTAAACTTTGTACGGTCTGCGATTCCTTTTTCTTTATAGCAGGTCCGGTCCCAAGGCTTATTCTCGGGGAGCCTGGGCGATACCGGCCCGCTGGGCTTCCGCCGCCACAGCATCGGCAACAGCGTCGGCCACCCGCTTGTCAAAGGGATCGGGAATAATATAGTCCTCCGTCAGTTCTTCGGTCCGAAGCAGGCCTGCAATGGCCCGGGCTGCGGCGATTTTCATCTCCTCGGTGATATCCGTAGCCTGAACCATCAGGGCGCCTTTGAAAATACCGGGGAAGACCAGTACGTTGTTGATCTGGTTGGGGAAATCGGACCGGCCGGTAGCCACCACCCGGGCGCCGCCTTTTTTGGCCTCGTCGGGCATGATCTCGGGAGTGGGGTTGGCCATGGCAAAGACGATGGCGTCTTTGGCCATGGTGCTCACCATCTGGGCGGTAAGGACGCCGGGGGCGGATACGCCGATAAACACATCCCGGCCGGGAAGGACCTGGGCCAGGGAACCGGTGATTTTCTCCCGGTTGGTGACCTCGGCCATCGCCGCCTGGGCGGGGTTCATCCAGTCCTGACCGGGGGCCAGAGCGCCCTGACGGTCCACCAGAACGATGTCGCCGATACCCATGCGCTGGAGCAGCTTGGCAATGGAGATGCCGGCGGAACCGGCGCCGTTGATAACAGCCTTTATCTGAGACAGTTCTTTGCCCACCAGCCGCAGGGCCCCCAGCAGGCCGGCGGCTACCACAATGGCGGTGCCGTGCTGGTCGTCGTGGAAAACCGGAATATCCAGCTCCTCACGCAGACGCCGCTCAATCTCAAAGCACCGGGGCGCGGAGATGTCCTCCAGGTTAATGCCGCCAAAGGTGGGAGCCAGATATTTGACGGTGCGGACGATTTCATCCACGTCCTTGGTGTCCAGGCAGATGGGAAAAGCGTCCAGCCCGCCAAATTCCTTGAACAGGATGGATTTGCCTTCCATGACCGGCATAGCGGCCTCAGGGCCAATATCTCCCAGCCCCAGCACCGCTGTGCCGTCCGAGACCACCGCTACGGTATGGCTTTTGATGGTATAGCGGTAGGCCTCCCGCTTATCAGCGTGAATACGGCGGCAGGGCTCAGCTACGCCGGGGGTGTAGGCGACGCTCAGCTCCTCCCGGGTGGTAACGGGCACCTTGGAGACCATTTCCAGCTTGCCGCGGCTTTTTTCACAAAGAGCCAGGCTCAGGGCATTGTAATCCATGATGAAGACCTTCCTTTTTATTATGATAAGGGAAACATACGGGCGGAAGCAGCTGCCGGAGGTTTCCGGACGGTACAGCCGGGGAAACGGTGGGCGGCGCCTGGAACCGCAAAAAATTACATCGCTTTTCATTGTATTATAGAAGAAAGCAAATAGCAAGGGGAGAACGTGGCGCACAGACAGAAAAAGCGTAAATTGCCTTTGAAGTGCGGAAAATGAGAAGGGGAAGGTCTTGTCGTACCGGATCTTGAAAATTACGCTCTTCCCAGGCCCCGGGGAAGCCCAAAAGAAACGAAAAGTCCGGTTGCTTAACACGGGCGGGTGTGTTATGCTTGATTTGATCCCATGAAACGGAAAACCGTGGCTCCGGAGAAAAATTCCGGATCTGATTCTGACATAAAGGAGCGTATGCCTCAATGAGAAACACAGTCTCCATTTCCTTTGAACAGCTGGAAGCCCGGCTGCCCCATCCCGACCTGACCACTGTCCACCGGGAGCTGGACCAAAGGCGCGCCCGGCTGGGACGCAAGATCGTGGTGCTGGACGATGATCCTACCGGCATTCAGACGGTACACGGGGTTTCCGTGTATACCGGATGGTCCCGGGAGGAAGTGCTGGCCGGTTTTCGGGAGGAGAAAGATCTGTTTTTTATCCTGACCAACTCCCGTGCCTTTACCGCCCCCCACACCGCCCGGGTCCATGAAGAAATTGCCCGCAATATCGCCGGCGCTGCCCGTGAGACAGGAAAAGACTTTATCCTGATCAGCCGGGGAGATTCCACCCTCCGGGGCCATTATCCCCTGGAGACGGAGACTCTGCGCGCCTCTCTGGAACAGACCGGGGAAAAGCGGTTTGACGGAGAAATCATTTTTCCCTTCTTTAAGGAAGGCGGGCGGCTGACAGTGGATGACGTCCACTATGTCCGGGATGGAGATATGCTGGTACCCGCCGGGGAAACGGAATTTGCCCAGGACAAGACCTTTGGCTACCGTTCCTCCGACCTTAAGGACTGGTGCGAGGAAAAGACCGGCGGCCGCTATGGTGCGTCTGGGATCACTTCTGTTTCCCTGGAGGATCTCAGAGCCCTCCGGGTGGAGAAAATTGTGAGTCAGCTGACAGCGGTGAAGGACTTTAACAAAATCATTGTCAACGCTGTGGACTACTGCGACGTGGAAGTGTTCGCCCTGGCCTTTTTCATGGCGCTGGAGCAGGGACGGGAATTTTTGCTGCGTACTGCGGCGGCGGTGCCCAAGGTGCTGGGCGGCATCCCCGACCGTCCGCTCCTGACCAAGGCCGATCTGGTGGACCCCGGCAATACCCGGGGCGGAATCATCCTGGTGGGCTCGCATGTGAAAAAAACCACCCTTCAGCTGGAAGAACTCCATCACTGTCGGTATCCGGTGGAATTTATTGAATTCAACCAGCATCTGGTGCTGGAGGAAGGCGGTCTGAGCCGTGAGGTGGACCGGGTGGTGGCCCTGGCGGAGGAGAAGATCCGGGCGGGACGTACCGTAGCGGTCCATACCCGCCGGCAGCGGCTGGATCTGGATACCCAGGACAAGGAGAAGCAGCTGCTGATCTCGGTGGAGATCTCCGACGCCGTTACCAGCATTATTGGCCGTCTGACAGTCCAGCCCTCCTTTATCATCGCCAAGGGAGGCATCACCTCCAGCGACGTGGGGACCAAGGCCCTGCGTGTCAAAAAGGCTACTGCCATGGGACAGATCCGTCCCGGCATCCCGGTGTGGATGACCGGCCCGGAAAGCAAGTTCCCGGGGATGCCCTACGTGATCTTCCCCGGCAATGTGGGCGCGGTGGAAACCCTCCGGGAAGCCGTCGAGATCCTGATGGGATAAGGAGGGAAAACCATGCTTGTCAACAGCAGGGAGCTGCTGCGGGAATACCGCCGCAGAGGCCGGTGCCTTCCGGCTTTCAATATCTATAATCTGGAAACCATCCGGGCGGCCCTGACCGCGGCCCGGCAGGAGGAAACCCCGGTGATCCTGGCTTTTGGGGAGGGGTACCTGTCCCACGCTTCCTTTAAAACCATTGCGGTTTTGGCGGCGCAGCTGGCGGAGGAACATCCCCTGCCGGTAGTGCTGCACCTGGATCACTGCCGGGATCCCCGGCATATTCAGGAGGCTGTGGAAGCCGGGTTTACCTCGGTCATGTATGATGGAACCGGTTTGCCGCTGGAGGAAAACATCCGGCAGACCCGGGCGGTGGTGGAGTTTGCCCGGGGCCGGGACGTCACCGTGGAGGGAGAGCTGGGTGGCATGAATCCGGAGGACGGCACCGGCGGGGAGGAGGATCTGCTCTTTACAGATCCCAGCCAGGCGCGGATCTATACGGCGGAAAGCGGTGTGGACTCCCTGGCAGTATCGGTAGGGAACGTCCACGGAGTCTATCGGGGAGAGCCCCGGCTGGATCTTGACCGGCTGGCGGCGGTGTACCAGGCGGCGGAGGTGCCGCTGGTCCTCCACGGATGCTCCGGGATCCCCCATGGAGATATCCGGCGGGCGGCGGAACTGGCTGTTGCCAAAATCAATGTCAACACCGAGATCGCCATGGGAGCAGCCGGGCGGGTAAGCCGGGAGCTGAACGCCGGCATCAAGCGCTACGAAAAGCTGGCGGCTGCGGCGGAGAAAG
This sequence comes from uncultured Oscillospiraceae bacterium, assembly GCA_949285935.1. Lineage (GTDB taxonomy): Bacteria > Bacillota > Clostridia > Oscillospirales > Ruminococcaceae > Angelakisella. The sequence goes on along the minus strand of CASEAH010000090.1, from coordinate 17,433 downwards.
AAATGACCGGGATCATGGGGGATTTTTTGCGGCTGAGCAAATAAAGACCCATTCGGCACAGCGGCAGAGCCGGGATCAATCTCCTGATCATCTGCGCCGGGAATATAAAAAGAAGCTGCGCGTAAGTATCTGCAGAGGCTTTTACCGCAGGTAAAAGCGAATAATTGTGATATGACGGACACGAGGCTTCATGAAAACATGGTGGGCAGGGTCGGTACGAACCATCTCAGCGGTTCGGCCCGGAATTATAAAGCGAAGCCGCGTGCTGTGTATCTGCAAGGAGCTCTGCTGCCGGAAAACCGGATGATGGTTGCCGGCCATGGCGGCCACAGAGCCATATGACCTCCCGGCTGGAGGGCTGGTGCAAACCATCTCAACGATCCGGCATGGAATTATAAAGTAAAGCTGCGTGCTGTGTATCTGCAAGGAATTTCGCTGCCGGAAAAAACCGGATGATGGTTGCCGGCCATGGCGGACACGGAGCCATATGACCTCCCGGCGGCAGAGCCGGGAATACAGGAAAGGGAATATGTATGAAAAAAGTAGGATTTATCGGTCTGGGCATTATGGGGAAACCCATGGCACGGAATTTGCTGAAAGCAGGTTATGAACTGGTGGTATGCGATTCCCATCAGAGCAACATTGACGCGGTGTGCGAGGGGGGCCCGGCTCACAGCGCCCCCAACGGCGCGGCGGTGGCAAGGGAGGCAGAGGTGATCGTTACCATGCTGCCCAACTCCCCCAATGTCCGGGCAGTGGTCTGCGGACCGGGAGGCATCCTGGAAACCGCCCGTCCCGGCACCATTGTGGTGGACATGAGTTCCATTGCCCCGCTGGCGGCGCAGGAAATTGAAAAAGCCTGCCGGGAAAAAGAAGTGCGGATGCTGGACGCCCCGGTGTCGGGAGGAGAGCCTAAAGCCATAGACGGGACCCTTTCCATTATGGTGGGAGGCGACAAAGATGTTTTTGATCAGGTATATGAAATGCTCCTGGCCATGGGCAGCAGCGCGGTCCATTGCGGCGCCATCGGGGCGGGAAATACCACCAAGCTGGCAAACCAAATCATTGTGGCGGCCAATATTGCGGCGGTTTCGGAAGCTTTTATGCTGGCGGTCCGGGCGGGGGTGGATCCCCACCTGGTTTTTGACGCCATCAAGGGCGGACTGGCAGGCTCCGCGGTCCTTAACGCCAAGGCGCCCATGATGATGGACCGGAACTTTGCACCCGGCTTCCGGGTGGACCTCCACATCAAGGATCTGAACAATGCTCTGGATACGGGACACGGCGTGGGATCACCGCTGCCCCTGACGGCGACGGTCATGGAGATGCTCCAGACTCTCCATGCCGATGGTTATGGCCGGGAGGATCACAGCGCCCTGGCCCGATACTACGAGAAACTCACCGGGACTCTGATTCAGTGATGGACTGAAGGAAGCGGGAGCCTGCCTATGATTTGGACGGCAGGAGGCCCCTTCCTCCATGTAAAACATAACAGGACAGGAGTGTGAAACCCATGGAGACTTTGATCAGCGGGAACCGGATCTACCACATGAGCGGGGAAAATCCTCCGGCGGCCCGGGTACCCGACGGAAGCAGGCTGGTTTTTGAAACGGAGGACTGCTTCGGCGGGCAGATCACCCGGGAGGATCAGGCAATCGAGGCTTTGGACTGGGAGCGGATCAATCCCGCCACCGGTCCCGTATGGGTGGAGGGCGCCCAGCCCGGCGACGTTCTGCGGGTCACCATTGAAAAAATCCAGCTGGCAGACCATGGTACGATGGCAGCTGTTCCCGATTCCGGGATTTTTGGCTCCCGGGTCCAGGCATCCCGCATCAAGATCCTTCCCATCAGGGAAGATGAAGTGGAATTCCGCCCCGGCCTGACGCTGCCGCTGCGCCCCATGATCGGGGTCATCGGCGTGGCCCCGGCGGAGGGAAAGATTCCCTGCGGGACTCCCGGCAGCCATGGCGGCAATATGGACAATACCCGCATTGGTGAAGGTACCGTGCTCTATCTGCCGGTGTTTGTGCCCGGGGCGCTGCTGGCCATAGGGGACGTCCATGCCTGTATGGGAGATGGAGAGGTGATGGTGACCGGAGTGGAAACCTCCGCACAGGTCACAGTGACGGTAAAGGTGCTTAAGGGGATGACACTAAGGGATCCGGCGCTGGAAACGGCAGACCGGCTGTATGCCGTCGCGTCCCATACCGACTTGTCTCAGGCGATTCATACGGCGGCTTCAGCCATGCTGGAGCTGACCATGGAGAGGCTGGGAATGGATCTGGAGGAGGCGGGAATGCTGCTGAGCGCCTGCGGCAACGCGGAAGTCTGCCAGATCGTAGATCCTCTTTCCACCGCTCGCTTTTCCATGCCCCGGAAAATCCTGGGCAGCTGGCAGGCATAGCACTTCAAAGAAGGAAAGCTGTGGATATGAAAAGAGAAAATATCTGCCGCTTTCCTTTTTCTTAACACTTAGGCCATAAATATATGATTTGATAGAATCGATTTCATACGCAAAATTTTCAGCAGATAAAGAGGGATCACATGGACTGGCAGCCGGAACAGCGGGCTACTCTGAAGGTAATGAGCTTTAATATGAAACGGAATTTGTTTTCCTTCGGGCCACATGCCTGGAGCAAACGGGCAGCCTTGGTAGCGGATGTAATCCGCCGCAATGCTCCTGACATTCTGGGCACCCAGGAACTGACGGAAATCACCCTCAGCGATCTGCAGCGGCTGCTTCCGGAGTACGCCTTTGTGGGAAAAGGACGGGAAGGCGGGAACAGGGGAGAATATTCCGCTATTTTTTACCGCCGGGACCGTTTTACCCTTTTGTCTCAGGATACCTTCTGGTTATCCAGAACGCCGGAAACCCCCAGCCGGGGCTGGCTGGCCCTCTTCCCCCGTATCTGCACCTGGTGCGAACTCTGCCTCAACGATGCCCCGGAAAAGATCCTCCGGGTCTACAATACCCATCTGGATCATATCAGCTACTTTGCCCGAGTCAACGGCCTTAAACTCATTTGCCGGCAAATTCTGGAAAGATATCGTCAGGCCCCGGGGCCGGTGGTCTTTACAGGGGATTTTAACGCCACTCCCCACAGCCGTACCTTGCGGAAATGGGAATCGGACACGACTGCTGCCCAGGAAAAAATGATTCTGCGGGACAGCTACAATATGCTGCTTAAAGCGTCTCAACCACAGACGCCGGGATGCAGCTATCACGGCTTCCGGGGGCGGATTGTGGGCAGCCCCATCGACTATATCTTTACCAGCCGGGATGTGGCCCTGCGGGCCGTGGCGCTGGAGCGGGCCAAAGGAGAAAAAATCTATCCTTCCGACCACTACCCGGTCATTGCCGAGATGGAGTTATAAAAGGGAAAAAGAAAAAGCCTTCGCGGCGGAAAGCTTGATCCCACAGCAAAGGCTTTTTACTGGTTTGCATGGCAGCAGAAATTTACTTGCTCTTGTTCTGGCTGCCGCAGTTCTGGGCGTTTTTGGAATTCTGGGAATTCTGCATATTCTGAGAGTTCTGCATATTCTGAGAATTCTGCATGTTCTGGGAATTCTGGGCACGGTTCTGGCTGTTTTTGGCCATGATCTCACCTCCTTTACAGGGGTAGTATTTCCGTTGCTCTGCCGGCTATTCCACTTTCGGAGAAGAAACTGAAAAAATCCATCAAGCACGCTTTTTGTCTCCATAAGACCTGTAAAGGACGGCACTGGATTGTCCATGACATTGCAAAGCTGCTGTTCGGACTTTCAGGCAGACTTGCCTGACACTCTTAGGATGCTGGTTTGCCTGATAAAAAAGATTGCAGGACCGGCAATCGTTCCGCCAGATAAAGCTTTGCACGTATAAAGGTCAGAAGCCGGCGGTGGGGCGGCTGATTGTAAATTCCCAAAACGGCTCCGGTCGGGCGTTTGCAGGCCCGTGGAAGCGGGAATGAAAATCCCAAAACTTTGTCAAAAATTTTTTGAAAAAGGGGTTGCAAACCCCAAAAAGTTATGATATACTATGCTCGTAAACAAAAACAGTAATTATTACTAAAAACTAATTAAATTTAAAGGAGATGCAACATATGGCTAAATTTATCTGCACCGTTTGTGGTTATGTTCATGAGGGAGACAGCGCTCCCGAGTTTTGCCCCCAGTGCAAAGCTCCCGCTTCCAAGTTTAAGAAGCAGGAAGAGAGCGGCATGTCCTGGGCTGCTGAGCACGTGGTAGGAGTGGCTGCCGGCGTGGATCCTGAGATCGTGGAAGGCCTGCGCATGAACTTCACCGGTGAGTGCACCGAAGTAGGTATGTACCTGGCCATGGCCCGTGTGGCTCATCGCGAGGGTTACCCCGAGATCGGCCTGTATTGGGAGAAGGCTGCTTACGAAGAGGCCGAGCATGCCGCCAAGTTTGCTGAACTGCTGGGCGAGGTAGTCACCGACTCCACCAAGAAGAATCTGGAGATGCGGGTAGAGGCTGAGAACGGCGCTACTGCCGGCACGACTGATCTGGCCCAGAGAGCAAAGGAGCTGGGTCTGGATGCTATCCACGACACCGTTCATGAGATGGCTCGTGACGAGGCCCGCCATGGCAAAGCCTTTGCCGGTCTGCTGGCCAGATACTTCGGCTAAGAAGTATCCAGCTGCCCCGCAGCAAAGAGAAATTTGCAGATATATACAAGAGCCTTTTAAAAAGCCCCGGGAAGAATTTCTTCCCGGGGCTTTTTGCGTGGCTAACTTAGGTAAATTCTCCGCTATGCCGGAGGTATCGGAAGCTTTTGCGGTACATGAACATCTGCTTACAGACTAAGAAGATGATACAGACGCAGGCACAGTGCCGTTTGGAGAGGTTTGTCGGTATGAAACAGGCGGAAGAGCCGCTCAGGTCAGGATCCTGATTACCGTAAAATCAATACAGAGAAAACCGTGAGAAAGGCTCATACAGCCTCCCTCATGTCCCAAGATGTGGAGATGTTCAGCCAGGGGAGCTCTTCGCCCGGAAAAAACGTCCGGATTTGGCATTGCCGCAGGATGCTGCAATGTTAAGATTCAGGCGGCAGTTTTTTGTCCGCGGGCGGCGATGGCGTTTGGGTTTTCTTACTGATATTGGGTCATCTCATAGATCTGCCGCAGCTCCTCCAGCACCTCTCCGTGAGCAAAATCCTTTTGGTAGATCAAACGGATGTCCCGGGTCATCACCACATTTTCAATAGGGACCATTACCAGCTTTTTCCGCCTCAGTTCCTCCAGACAGGCGCTGTGAGCAATAATGGACACCCCCATCTCAGAGGCCACCAGTTCCTTGATGGTGGCTATATTATCCAGCTCCATCATCACATGGAAGGCCCCGATATTTTCCGAATGGCTCAGCAGATAATTTTCAAAGAGAATGCGGGTGCCGGCTTCAGGAGAACGGAGGATCAGGCGCTCCTGCTTCAGTTCTGCCAAGGTAACGCTTCCCCGGCCGGCAAATGGATGGGTGGGAGCGACGATCAAACACAGATAGTCGGTATCCAGCAGGATGCTTCCAAAGGAACCGCCGGAGAGCGAACCCTCCACCACCGCCAGGTCCAGCTCGTACAGCCGCAGCCTTTCATAAAGATTTTTCATGGCATCCGTACAAATATTTATGGTAACGCCTGGGTGCTCCCGGCAATACAGAGCCAGAACCTGGGGCATTTTGTTTTCGCCTCCGGTCTGAGTCAGACCAATGGTGATATGGGTCAGCTCACGCCGGCTGTCCTCAATGGCCTGGCGGGCCCGGTGGTCGATAGCAGTCAAGCGGTGGGCATATTTAAGCAAAATAGAGCCTTCCGGGGTGAGTCGAAGCTCTTTTTTGCCGGGATGAAAGATCTTGATCCCATATAACTTTTCCAGCAACCGGATGTGGTGGCTCACTGCAGGCTGCGTCAAGTGGAGAAGCTCGGCGGCTTTGGTATAGCTGCCAGCCTCCACCAGTGTCAAAAGGGTATGAACTTTTGCGTCGATCATCCGGTACCCCTCCCCATATAAAATAAAAATAATTTATAATGTTACAGAAAATCATTATTTGATTTTATCATACATTGTATTTATAATCAATCCTCATAAGCGGCATACCCAAATCCACATGCCGCGCCATCTTTCCAGGGGAGGCCTTTGCCGTGCAGTTTTTAGACCATCTTTCCAGCCCATCTGCCAGAGTGATCCTGAGTCTGGCGCTGATGCTGTCGGCGGGATTTTTAATGACCCGGGGCACCAAATGCCTGCATTTGCCCAATGTGACAGGGTACATCCTTTCCGGGATCCTCATCGGTCCCTTCGCCCTGAATCTGGTGCCCGCAGAGGTAATCGAAAATATGGAATTCCTTACAGATGTTGCCCTGGCGTTTATTGCTTTTGGTGTGGGACGGTATTTCAAGGCGTCCCATCTGCGGCAAAGAGGGAAAACCGTCCTGGTCATCACACTGCTGGAATCCCTGACGGCTGCAGCGGTGATCGTGCTGGTGATGCTTGTGATTTTCCGCCTTCCCCTGTCCTTCTGTCTGCTGCTGGGCGCCATCGGTTGTGCCACCGCGCCTGCGTCCACCATTATGACGATCCGCCAGTACCGGGCAAAGGGGGAGTTTGTGGATACGATTCTCCAGGTGGTGGCGCTGGATGATGCAGTGGCGCTGGTAGCTTTCAGCATTTGCGCGGCAGTGGCTCAGGCGTTGGAGCTGGATGGGAAGATTCGCCCGGGAACGCTGCTGCTGCCGGTGGTGCTCAATCTGGCCGCGCTGGTTCTGGGCGGACTGTGCGGCTGGCTGCTCCACCTGCTGATAGATCGTGAAGCCCGGTCCGATTATCACCGGGTTGTGCTGGTGACCGCGTTGGTTCTGGGGCTTTCGGGCTGCTGCACGGCCCTGGATATTTCTCCCCTGCTTTCCTGTATGCTCATGGGGACGGTTTATATCAATCTGAGCGGAGATAAGCGGATCTTTCACCAGGTCAATGACTTTACTCCCGCCATTCTGCTCTTGTTTTTTGCGCTGTCCGGTATGCGGCTGGATCTGAGCGTCCTGCCGGCGGCAGGGGGGATCGGCGTGGTATATTTTCTGGTAAGGATTGCGGGCAAATATGCCGGGGCCTGGATAGGAGGGACCCTTTGCGGGACTTCTGAGGCCATCCGGCGCTGCCTGGGCCTGGCGCTGATCCCCCAGGCCGGGGTATCCATTGGGCTGGCCATTTTGGGAGAACGGATGCTGCCCCCGCAAACCGGGGCCCTTCTCTCCACCATCATTCTTTCTTCGGGTGTGCTGTATGAAATTGTGGGACCTGCCTGTGCAAAACTTTCCCTTTTCCTTTCGGGTACGGTCCAACGCGAAAAAAAGGATGTTATACAGCCTGCTCCGGTACTGGAAGCCGGAGGTCAGGAACTGTGGCAGCTGGCAGAAAATGTGCCCCGTCCGGTTCCCACGGCTTTCTATCGGGTCAGCCATCACACCCGCTCCACATAAGGAATGCACGGAGAAAGAGCAAATGTCATTCCCAAATTTGACCTGCGTGGACCGAGGCCTGTTGGAAAAATGAAAGCCCCTCAAAGGGTGTGGGGGAATCTTGGGATTCAACATGGCTTCCGGCCCGCGGTGGATAAAAAGCGGCTTCCATGATTGCGGGAGAGGCTGGCAGAGACTGTTCGGGTATGCATAAGATAACTTTGCCTCATATGAGATAAAGCCGTCCCAAAGGCTGCAGGCATTGCTGAGGTGCGCTGCCTATGGAAGCGGATCCCATGGATCGGATAAGGTGCAGATGGTTTGAGGGGTAGAAAATTTTTCTGCTTCAGGACGCGTCCTTAAAAGCCTTGGTGGAGAGAGATCCCACAGCCTTTTATCCCATGAATCCATCCCACTGAGTTTGAAGCAAAATCTTTTATGGAATACCTTCTTCATACAGCAGGCGATTTTTCTCATTAAACACCAGCGCCAGCCACCTTCTTTTCCGGGGTTTGGAAGAAAAGGCGGCTGGCGCTGATGACTTTGGCGGGAGCGTCCATCCCCAATAGATGGACTACAGCCGCCGACAACAAAATATCAGGTGTACTTTACAGGCATCGGAAGGCGGCCCATGGAGAAGATGAAAGGCTCAGGCTCAGGAAGAAGATACCGTGCCGGCAATGGTAACGGTAGTGACACCGGGAGCGGTGCTGGTGGCGGCAGGAACGCGGATGGAGGGGCCGGAGCTGTTGGGGATGGTAATGGTATTGTTGCTGTCCACCGTGAACTGGCTGGGATCCAGAACGGTGGTAACGCCGTCGGTATTCACAGTTACCCGGGTCACATGGAACCCTGTGGGCAGGGTATCGGTAAGAGTTACGGACTGGGCGTCCTCATTGCCCTGGTTGGTGAGTACGAAGGTATAGGTCAATGTATCTCCCGGCATGATGGTCTGTTTATCGGCTTCCTTATGGATGCACAGCTCCGCATAGGCCTCCCGGGTGATGGTGGCGGAGGGAGAAGGGGTGACGGAAAGAACGGTCCCCGACGCGGAGCCTCCCCGGGCATTGACCTGGGCGGTATTGGTGATGCTTTGGAGAGAGAAGGGAATATCGCTGCGTACCTGGGAGGTATAGACCAAAATGGCAGAGGAACCTGCGGGCAGCGGAGCGGGAAGCACCACCGTCAGGGCTCCGGGCTGTGAATCGGGAGTTACGGTGACAGGTGCGCCATCCACGAAGACCCGCAGAGAGCCGGTCTGATAGACCAGAGGGGCAGAAGCACCGCCGCCGCCAAGATCGTCCGATACAGTGACGGTGTACAGATCGCCGCTGCCGTTGTTTACTACCCGCACCACGTAGGAAATATTTTCACCGGGGCGGAAAGTGGGGGACAGAGCGGACTTGGAGGCAGAAAGGGTGTACTGATCCAACAGATGGGTGGTAACCGTGTTGGAGTTGGCGGAGCCTGAGGAATTGTTGTTATTGTACAGATACTTGACACTGGCCTGGTTGTTGAGGGGCGTGGACATAAAAGGGTCACTCCTGTCTTATTGATTTGGGGGAAGCGCCCCGGGGACGCTCTACTTCAGATATATGTAAAAGCAGGAAGAACGGTGCGGAAAAGGCGGAAAGGGAGAAAAAACGGTTGTCTGTCACAGGAAGATTGTGGTACAATGGCAAAGTCCGGACCATCCCCGGCCCGGGAAGGATTCCGAAGTACGGTACCGCCCCGCAGAGAAGCAGATTGTCCCGGAGAGAGTCTTTTCCCGGGCGCTCCGCAGATCCGGAACCCGGCAGAAGAGAAGGAGGAACCGCCTCATGAAGTATGATTTTGACCAGATCATCAGCCGTCAGGGCACCAGTGCCGAGAAATGGGAGCCCCAGGTTTTGGAAGAGAAATTTGGACAGCCGGATGCCCTCCCCCTGTGGGTAGCGGATATGGACTTTGCCGTAGCGCCGCCCATTCAGGAGGCCATTGCCGCCCGGGCCGCTCACCCTATTTACGGCTACACCCAGCGCCCCGACGCTTACTACGACGCTATCATCGGCTGGCAGAGCCGCCGTCATGGCTGGGACATCAAACGGGACTGGATCTGTTATACCCAGGGCGTGGTGCCCGCAGTCTGCTATACCATCCAGGCCCTTACCAGCCCCAACGCCAAGATCCTTATCCAGGAACCGGTCTACTATCCTTTCCGTAAGGTGATCGAAACGACCGGACGGCAGGTGATCAGCAGCGACCTCATCTGCCGCGACGGCCGGTATGAGATGGATTTTGACGACCTGGAGCGGAAGCTGAGCAGGCGGGATGTGGAACTGATGATCCTTTGCAGTCCTCACAATCCCGTGGGCCGCGTCTGGACCCGGGAGGAACTGCTCCGGGTGGGACAGCTCTGCATCAGCAACAGTGTGGTGGTTTTGGCGGATGAGATCCACAACGACCTGATCATGCCCGGCAAGGAGCATACCACATTTGCCGCATTGGGAGACCTTTTTGCCGAAATGTCGGTGACCTGCACCTCCCCCAGCAAAACCTTCAACCTGGCCGGGCTTCAGGCCTCCAGTATCATCATTCCCAGCGGCTCCATCCGGGAAAAATATCAGGCCCAGCTGGAACGCAACCATATCAACGACCAGAATCCCTTCAGCATCGTGGCTACCGTTGCCGCGTACAATCAGGGAGAAGATTGGCTGGATGCAGTCATCCCATATATTTACGACAATTATCAGACTCTGAAAACGATCCTGGAACAGCGGCTGCCGCAAGCGATCCTTTCTCCCCTGGAGGGAACCTACCTGGCATGGATCAATCTGACGGCTTATGAACCGGATGCCCAAAAGCTGGAAGCCTTTATCGCCCATACCGCCAAGGTGGCGATGGACGGCGGAAGCTGGTTTGGCAAAAACGGGCAGGGCTGGATGCGGATGAATCTGGCTTGTCCCCGGGCATTGGTGGAGGAAGCGGCGGATCGTATCTGCCGGGCCTTTGGAAAATAAAATGGAAGCAGCATAAGCCGGTCCAGTCGGGAAGGTTTCCCGCTGGAGAAAGCGCCGGATGGGAATATGGAGACCTCAGGTCCTGTTCCGGACCTTCTGGCCTTCGGTCCCCTGCGGCCAAGAGGAGGAGCGGCCATTCTTTTTGGTAAAGCCTCGGGCATCAGGCGGAGCGCAGCCATAGGGAGAAAAATAAATTCAGCTGCTGCAGGCCCTGGAGAAAAAGTCAATAACAGCAAAACCGGCATCCTTGGAAGAGTATTGAAACTCCAAAGGATGCCGGCTTTTTGTTTTCCGGCAAATACTGTCCGGCTCTGTCGGGGACAGTAAAACCCCTTTACAGCAGCTGACAGGCCGCAAAGGGGAGGAGTCCTGCGGAGAGAAAACCAGGCACCACTTCTACTTCCTGCAATGGCAGCTGAAACCGCAAAAGCCCGCAGTTTTCCGCCTTCCGGTAAAGCAGAGCCGGAAAAGGGAAACCTGCGGGCTTTTTGTGTGTACAAAAGGCTTTATCTATGGAACATATGATGGAGAAAATAAAGGCGGGCAGTGAAAAAGGATATTCCCTGCGCCTCTCCAGGGCAGCTTGGGCAGCATGCACGTTAGGGACCGGGAGAGACTGCCGTTACCGGAAAATCACTTCCCGGCAGGGAGAGGCTCCTCTGCCTTGGCCAGCATCATCCGGGCGCATTTATAGATGTCGCCGCAGCCCAGAGTGATCACCAGATCGCCGGGATGGGCGTGAGCCATGACATAGTCGGCAATCTCCTGGAAAGTATCCAGACAGACACAGCCGGGAATCTTTTCACCCAGATCGGTGCTCTTGATATGCCAGGTATTGACCTCACGGCTGCCCATAATTTGGCTGAGCACCACATGATCGGCCAGGGACAGGGCCTCCACAAAGTCCTGGAGCAGCAGATAGGTTCGGGAAAAGGTAAAGGGTTGGAATACAGCCCAGATTTCACCGAACTTCAGCTCTCTGGCAGCCCGGAGGGTGGCGGCCAGCTCCGCGGGATGGTGAGCGTAATCGTCCACCACTGTGACCCCCAGGGGAGTTCCCAGGACCTCGAAACGGCGGCCGGCCCCGCCAAAGCGGGCCAGATACCGGGCGCATTCCTCAGGAGAAGCTCCCAGAAGCAGCGCGGCGGCACAGGCGGCCACGGCATTAAGAATGTTGTGCGTGCCGGGGACATGCAGGGTGATGCGGCAGAGGCACTCCCCGTGATGCATCAGATCAAAAGAGCGGCACAGCCCGTCGTGAAAAACAATGTCTTCGGGATAATAGTCGCAGCCGCTGTCCCAGCCAAACGTAATTTTTTCCGGCCCGGATACTGCGTCCATGGCCTGGCAGGTATTGGCGTCACAGGCATTGTACAGGACCCGGGAGGCTTTGGAAGCAAACTGTGTGTAGGAACGCATGGCGTTGGCCACGGTGCCGAAATAGTCCATATGGTCGTCGTCAATGTTCAGCACCACCGCCAGGTCGGGGCAGGTGCTGAGGAAGGTATCACGAAACTCGCAGGCCTCATAAACAAACAAATCGCTGGCTCCTGCCCGTCCGTAGCCGCCGATAGCCCGCAGCTTGCCGCCGATCACGGCGGAAGGATCCCGGCCGGAATCGTAAAGGATCTGGGTGATCATGGAAGTGACGGTGGTTTTGCCATGGGTCCCGCAGACGCCGGCGGCGCAGTCGTACCAACTGGAGACTGCTCCCAGCATCCGTGCCCGCTCCCAAAGGGGGATACCCCGTTCCCGGGCAGCCGCCAGCTCGGGATTATCCTCCATAATGGCAGCGGAATACAGGACCAGGTCGGCCCCCTCCAGATTATCGGGGCTGTGGCCCATGGTTACCCGGACCCCCAGCTCCCGCTCGGCGGCCAGGATATCGCTTTCATTATTGTCGCTGCCGCTGATGGAGTAGCCTTTGGAAAGAAGGATTTGAACCAAGGGGAACATGCCCGAGCCGCCCACGCCGATGCAGTGGATGTGCCGGACGTTCTGGGGAATGGCAATTGCGCTTTTCATATTATAAAGCCACCAATCTTCCTTAAGATAATTTGACAAGGCCGCCGCGCCTCTTAAGCAGGGGAGAGACAGCGGCGGCATCAGCCCTCCTGTCCGGGGAAGGAAACTGCCGCTGCTGCTATTATACCCCAATCCGGCGCTTTTTGACAATAAAACTTCCCTGCAAGGCAAAAAATCCTTTAACTTTTGGGCGGGACTGAATAGGGCGGCAGCTTTTGCCAAATACTAAGGGCGACAACACCAAGGAGGCAGATAGAGAATGAATATCACGGATATCCGGATCAGGAAGATCTATGATGACGTGCGGCTCAAGGCCCTGGTATCGGTTACAGTAGATGGGGACCTGGCCGTCCATGACATCAAAATTATCGAAGGGCCGGAACGGCTGTTTGTGGCCATGCCCAGCCGCAAGGATGAAAACGGTACCTTTCGGGACATTGCCCACCCCATTACACCCACCGCCCGCAGGACACTGGAGGACGCCATCCTGCACAGCTATCAGGAATATCTGGAACAGCACAGGGAACCAGAAACCCCATAACTTCCAAAGCGTCTCCGCAGCCATCCCCCGGCTGCGGAGACGCTCTTTGTTATGTTCGGTATGGAGAGATGTCCTGCAAAACACTGCCTCTGAAAACTGCAAGCCCGGAGGAGCCATGGCGGAGGATACGGAATTTTCAGAGGGATTGGCATTGGGCAAAGGGTCCTTTTAAAGGGGGGAGATCCGGCCAAAGAGCCCCCAACACTGTTTGCGGGGCCGGTCTTTTTCAGGGATACTCCGGCCATCCGGTAACCATGATCCGGCAGGAAAGGTTTGATTTTCCCCTCCCCCGATGCTATAATGTTTTTAATTTTTTGAGGAGAGACTTACCAAAAGGAGAGATTTCCATGATTTTATTCAAACGCTCCCTGCTGCCTTTTGCTTTGGCGGCGGCTGTTTTGTTCAGTGCCTGTGCCGCCCAAACGCCTGCGTCCCAGGTGCCTTCGGATTCTCAAAACTCCTCTTCGGATTCCTCCTCCCTTTCTCAGGTGACAAGCCAGGCAGATGCTGTCGCGGAAGAAGACGCGGAAACCGCATTGGCATCGGGAATGGAGATTTTTGGCTGGTTCAATTTCGGCGGATTGAACTGTGACTATCAGGACACCCGTACCGCTGAAAACGGATGGGTGTATTACCGGGTAACAGATGAGCGATTTCCCGACTATCAGTCCTTTGTGGATTATCTGGGCAGTGTGTTTTCCCAGGAGATCGTGGAGGAGCTGATGTCTGACCGGATCTTTGAAGATTTTGACGGGGCGCTTTACTCTCTGGATGGGGCCCGGGGCGCAAATATTCTTATCGACGGTGTGGAGTATTCCACCAAAAGCGTGGAAGAGAACAGGATCGTCTATACCGCATCTGTCACCTATATCAAGGATCCCGCCCAAACACCTCCGGAAGTGGATCATGTACAGGAATATGAGTTTATACGGGAAAAAACAGAGAATGGATGGATCTTTACCTCCTTCCCGTATTTTTACTGAATATCCGGCTTCTAAGCAGGAGAGAGGGGGAGAGCAGGATGTATTACCAGATTAGTACCTGTCTGACACCGGTGGAGCAGCCCGGCCCGGGTATGGAATATGTGGCTCTTTTTAATTCCAAAGAGTGGGAAACCGCCAGAAAGACTGCCCCTTTTACTCCTTGCCTCCCCCTGCGGTATGAGGGCGCGCGCTCCTGCCGGCTGGAGGTCCACCGGGAATATCTGTCCGGGATGATTTCCCTTCCCCCACTGGAGCATGGGAAGGAAACCAGAACTTTTTGCTGCTATATCATGCCGGGGTGGCTGGTACTGGTGGACGATACCGGTACGGCGGCTCCTGTCCTGGAACGGATCGCAGCATCCAAACAATGGAAAACACCGGGGCTTGCCCGGATGATCTATGATTTTTTGGAGGAGCTGATCCGTGAGGACGCCGCCCATTTGGAAAAGCTGGAGGAGCGGGTCTCCCGCCTGGAAGAAGCGGTGCTGGGGGGCACACTGGATGGGTTCAGCCACCGGATGATGGCCCTGCGCAAAGAGCTGCTTCACCTGAACAGCTATTATTCCCAGCTGGTGGATGTGGGACAGGAGCTCCAGGAAAATGAAAACGGCTTTTTCCCTCAGGAAGAGCTGTACGTTTTCAGGCTTTTTACCGACCGGGTGATCCGGCTGCAGGCAGGCGCTCAAACTTTGCGGGAATATTCCATGCAGGTGTGGGAAGTGTACCAGAGCCAGGTGGGGATCCGGCAGAACAAGATCATGAAGATCCTTACGGTGGTCACCACAGTCTTTTTGCCCCTGAGCCTCATTGCCGGATGGTACGGGATGAATTTTTCCAACATGCCGGAGCTGCGCTGGAAGTACGGCTACCCTCTGGTGATCGGAGTGAGCCTGGCAGTGGTGATTTTCAGCCTGCGCTATTTTAAGAAGAAAAGATTTTTTTAAAGAGGCGCTGCTTGCCGGGGGACAGCAGAGTCCGCAATTTACCGGAGTCCCCAAACTGCCCATTGGGTGATGGAACCCTTCCCCTTAGGGCGGCTGCCCACAGAGCCAGTAAATTTACATTTGAATTTTTGCAAGGAGTCCCCTGCGGCTGTTTTGTTGGCCCATGGGGGCTCCTTATCTTCTTCACAGGAATGCTGTCGCCGCAGATTGGCGCCTGAACTTGCCCGACAGGTCCCGGCGGTATGGCAGCCCGGGAACAAAAAGCAAAGAACCGGAATATTCTGGAGAAAAACCATAGAGACCGATAAAATTTTCACTTAGTTCTTTTTTTTCACAAAGGTTTGTGGCATAATAGTACGAGTTTAAAAGGGAGGTGAGGCCGGGAAGCCTGAAAATCCATTCCCATAAGCGGAGAAAGGAATTTTGTGTACGATAGCGCCAGTGCCGTGGGCCTCCTGTCCCACGGACGACGAGGTGAAGGGTGATCGAAGGATTCGGCGGGTGCCCTTCCGCTGCTCCCACAGCGAAGGATGGGACAAAACCCCCGGGCAACCGGGAAACAGAACACCATCTATGGGTTTGGGACGTTGAGACGTCCGCTAAAACTGAATAACAGGAGAAAAACATATGTGTGGAATTATTGGATATTCAGGGGAGAGAAGCGCCTGTTCTGTCTGCCTGACTGCCCTTGCCAATCTGGAATACCGGGGGTATGATTCCGCCGGCGTGGCTCTTTGGGAAGGAGATACCGTACAGGTGATCAAAGCCCAGGGCAGGCTGAGCTGCCTGAGGGAACGGCTGGGACAAGGGCATGGCGCTTCCCGGTGCGGCATTGGCCATACCCGGTGGGCTACCCATGGAAGCCCTACGGACATCAACTCCCATCCCCACCGTCAGGGCCGGGTAACTCTTGTGCATAACGGCATCATCGAAAATTATCTGGAACTGCGGGCGGAGCTGGAGACTTTGGGGTACCGCTTCGTATCCGAAACCGACTCGGAGATTGCCGCCGCCCTGATAGACAGCTGCTATGTACGCAGCGGCTCCCCACTGGAGGCCATTGGTGCGGCCATGGAGCGCCTGGAGGGTTCCTATGCCTTTGCCATCCTTTTCGATGGGGAACCGGGCGTGGTCTACGGTGTGCGCAAAGGCAGTCCACTGATTGCGGCGGTGGATGATACCGGCTGCTTCCTGGCTTCCGACCTTCCCGCGGTTCTGGGCTATACCCGGGAGCACTACCTGCTGGGAGAAGGAGAGGTCGTCCGGGGAGAAGGCACACAGGTGTGCTTTTGGGACCGGGAGCTGCGTCCGCTGAGCAAGAAGCGCATCACAGCGGAATGGTCCATGGAGGAAGCCCAGAAGGGCGGCTATGACTACTTTATGCTCAAGGAAATCCACGAGCAGCCCCGGGCGCTCCGGGATACCGTGCTGCCGCGGCTCCGGGACGGGCTTCCCGATTTTACCGCCGATGGTCTGCCGGAAGGCTTTTTCCGAAACATTCGGAAGCTGAACATAGCGGCCTGCGGCACGGCCCTGTACTGCGGTATGGTGGGTAAGGCGCTGATTGAACGTCTGGCCCGCATCCCGGTAGAGGTGGACATGGCCTCGGAACTGCGGTACCGCAATCCCATTCTGGGTGAGAATGAAGCAGCTGTGATTATTTCCCAGTCGGGAGAAACAGCGGATTCCCTGGCGGCGCTGCGGTTGTTTAAGGAGCGGGGTATTCCGGTCATCGCCATTGTCAATGTGGTAGGCTCTTCCATTGCCCGGGAGGCGGATTACTGCCTGTACACCTACGCCGGACCGGAAATTGCCGTGGCCAGCACCAAAGCATACTCAGTGCAGGTGGCCATGATGTATCTGCTGGCTATTTTGGCGGCAGGCGACAAAGGTGTGGAGGAAGCAGCGCGCCGCAGCGAAACGGCAGACCTGCTGCGGGTCATCAGCCTGACTCCCCGGGTGCTGGAAATGTATGACCAAATTGGCCGGTACGCTGCCACCCTGCGGGACGCCCACAGCTTGTTTTATATCGGGCGCGGCCTGGATTACTCTCTGGCCATGGAGGGAGCCCTCAAACTTAAGGAGATCAGCTATATCCACTGCGAGGCCTATGCCGCAGGGGAACTGAAGCATGGCACCATTTCCCTGATTACCGAAGGAACGCCGGTCATTGCGCTGGCTACCCAGGCGGATCTGCTGCCCAAAACCCTGAGCAACATCCGGGAAGTAAAGGCCCGGGGCGCCAGGGTTCTGCTGGTAACGATGGAGGGGCTTCCGGTAGACGACACCGCCTGTGACGAAAAAATCGTCCTTCCTGCGGTAGATGGGCGTTTTGCGCCGCTGCTGCTGGTAATCGCCCTGCAGATCATCGCTTTGAATGCGGCCATCGTCCGTGGCTGTGATGTGGATAAACCCAGAAATCTGGCAAAATCCGTTACGGTTGAATAATTTTGTTTCTCGCCGCCCGCCCTCTTCGGAAGGCGGGCGG
>CASEAH010000089.1 GCA_949285935.1 uncultured Oscillospiraceae bacterium | reverse complement strand
GAGCCTGCTTTGTCAATTGGACAAAGGGTCGGTCATCCAACAGGGCGCAGGGGACTTCCGCCTGAGACAAAAATGGAAAAACTCTCGCCCGCCGGTATTTTCGTTACAAAGCGCCGTCGAAGAAAGCCGCCATCATGCGGTAAATTTCCCGGGAGCCTTTTTTCAGATCCTCCAGCAGTTCGGGGATGCCACCCTCCAGATCCAGTTCCTTTTCCATGTCAAAAAAGTCCCGGCTTTTGGCTTTGGCATAGCGGCGGCGCATCTTCTCCCGATCCTCCCGGCCAATGCCAAAATGTCCCTCGGCGTCCTCGTACAGCTTGGCAAAGTCGATGAGCAGTTCCCGGAATTCATTTTCCGACTGTTTTTTAAAGGCGGCAATCAGCTGATCTTCATCCGCCTGGTCCAGGAAGCGCAGCTCTACCAGACAGGATTCGCCCCCCATTTCCCGGATTTTGTTGGCCAGGGCGCGCACCTGATGCAGATTGGAACGGGTATTGGGAAGAATAGCCACCCCGTGCTTGAAATATTCTGCCCCCATTTCCTTGAGCTTGCGCCAGACATAGACCCGGCTTTTGGAAGGTTGTATGGGAACGTTGTAACTCATGGCGAGCCATCCGATTTTAGCCATGGCGGGTCCTCCTTTGGGACAGTTCTTGGTATCATTGTAACAGTTGTTGCGCTCCAATGCAACTGGAATGCTCCGAAACAAAAATATTGTCGGCAAAATGCAACTTTTTCTTGAAAAGATTGCGGTACGATGATACAATAAAGCGTAATTGATTGCAGGCGGAAAGAGCCGGAAAAGCTGCCTGATGCGCCGGTTTTCCGCCGGCGGCAGGAGGTATTTTGTTCCGGAGACTTTCCGGCACAAGGCCGTTCCCCGGCGCCCATCCCCCCGGGCCTGGCGCGCAGGGCAATTTTGGAGACCGGATGGCGGGACAGTGGGATCCTGGGGGGAGGCAAAGGGCCTCCCCTCTGCTCGTTTCAGGGCCTTGGACGGAACCGGGAGCACCGGCCCCCAACGCGCAGCGGCAGACCCGTCTTTCACAACAGGGCGATTCGGATTTTCCCGCCCGGAGCGGAGGATCCGTTATATCCATAGCCGCACTATATTCCCGCGGCAGGAGCCGCGGAAGAGGCGGCGGTTTTTAAGAAAAGGAGCGAACTGTATGGAACTGACCGACAAATTTGGCACCAGGGTATTCAGCAAAAAGGTCATGCGCCGGCTTTTGCCGCCGGAAGTATTCGACAGCCTGGAAAATACCATCCGTCAGGGCCGCCCGCTGGACCCCGCCATCGCGCAAACCGTGGCGGACGCCATGAAGGGATGGGCCATGAGCCAGGGCGCCACCCACTTTACCCACTGGTTCCAGCCCATGACCGGCATCACCGCCGGTAAGTTTGACTCCTTCCTTCTCCCCGACGGCGAGGGGGGCGCTATTGCCGCCTTCTCAGGCAAGAGCCTGTTTATGGGAGAACCGGACGCATCCTCTTTCCCGTCGGGAGGGCTGCGCAATACCTTTGAGGCCCGGGGCTACACCACCTGGGACCCCACCTCCCCCGCCTTTGTCAAGGGCACCACCCTGTATATCCCCACTGCCTTCTGCTCTTACACCGGAGAGGCCCTGGACGCCAAGACCCCGCTGCTGCGGTCCATGGAAGCGGTAAGCCGGGAGGGAGCCCGTCTCTGCCGCGCCATGGGGATGAGCGAAGTCGGCCGGGTAGAGGCCTATGCCGGCGCGGAGCAGGAATATTTCATTGTGGACCGGGAGGCCTACGAGCGGCGGCTGGACCTGAAGATCTGCGGCACCACCCTGGTGGGAGCCCGCAGCCCCAAGGGCCAGGAGTTGGATGACCATTATTTTGGCCGTATCCGCCTGCGCATCGGCAAGTACATGGAGGAGGTGGACCGGCGGCTGTGGGAGCTGGGGGTCCCCTCCAAGACCAAGCATAACGAGGCAGCTCCCGCCCAGCATGAGCTGGCCCCTCTGTACGGAAGCTGCAATACCGCCTGCGACCACAACCAGCTGATTATGGAGACCCTGCGCATCGTGGCCAAGGAGCAGGGGCTGGCCTGCCTCCTGCACGAAAAGCCCTTTGCCTATGTCAACGGCTCGGGCAAGCACAACAACTACTCCCTGGGTACGGACACAGGGGTGAACCTGCTGGGCCAGGGCAAGCACCCCGAGGATAATCCTCTTTTTCTGGTGACCCTGTGCGCCTTCCTGCGGGCGGTGGACAGCTATCCCGAACTGCTGCGGCTTTCTGCTGCGGGAGCCGGCAACGATTACCGTCTGGGTGCCTGTGAAGCGCCTCCGGCCATTATCTCGGTATTTTTGGGGGACCGGCTGCTCAATGTCCTGAAGGAAGCGGCCATGGGAGGCGCCGGCGGCCATTACGACGAGGAGATCCTCAACATCGGCGTCACCACTTCTCCCGAGCTGATGAAGGACGATGCCGACCGCAACCGCACTTCGCCCTTTGCCTTTACCGGCAACAAGTTTGAATTCCGGATGGTGGGCTCCTCCCAGTCCATCGCCATGGCCAACACCGTACTCAACACCATCCTGGCCGACAGCATGTCCGCCATGGCCACCTATTTTGAAAAGGCAGGCTACACCCAGGACTCCCTGTCTCTGCTCATTTCCGAGACCCTGCGCAGCCACGGCCGCATCGTCTTCAACGGCAACAACTATTCGGAGGAATGGGTGGGAGAGGCGGCCCGCCGCGGACTGCCCAACATCACCAATTCGGTGGACGCCTTCCGGGCCCTGACCCAGGAGAAAAACATCTGCCTGTTTGAGCGGTTTGGCGTGCTGTCCCGCACCGAGTGCACCTCCCGGTACGGCATCCTGCTGGAAAACTACGTCAAAAATGTGGCCATTGAAGCTTCGGTCCTGGAGGAGATGGTACGCCGCCAGCTGCTCCCCGCCGTGATGGAATATACCGGACGGGTAGCGGAGGACGCTAAAAACTTTGCCATAGCCACCGGCTCGGGACAGAAGACCATGTCCATGATGCTGGAGCGCCTCTCCCAGGTGGTGGACGACATGTCCGCACGGGTGGAGGAACTGGAGGCCCTGACTTCCCAGCTTCCTCAGGGGGACGAGGCCGCAGCCATTCATATGCGGGACCGGGTGCGCCCGGCTATGGCGGCACTCCGGGAAGCCTGCGACCGGGCCGAGGTGCTCACCGATAAAAAGTACTGGCCCATTCCCACCTACACCGACCTGCTCCACCGGGTATAAACGAAAGCCCGGGAGGGAGCAAAGGACACTTCCAAAACAAAAACGGCAAAAAACAGCCGCACCCCATGTCTCTTTCCAAAGGCACGGGGCGCGGCTGTTTTGTTCTCGCTTTAGCGAAGGACATCCCACAGCTCTGCTGAGAAGTGGAAAAAGCTTTAGCTTCCAGTTTCAGGCAAAGTAATCTGCTGTAAAAACCAAGGGTGAGACATAAAGGCAAAGAATGCTGCCCACTGCCATTTACGGGCGGCGGGACAAGTAATGCAGGAGAAAGCGTATTGAGCGCCTCATGAGAGGCTTGCCGGCAGAAAGCCTTTCCGAGACTTTCCCAAGCACCCGGCTAACCCGGGGGGAGTGACTGCCGGGCAGGAGCACCGCCGGCTAACGGGCGGGCGTTCCAAAAAAGGTTTTCACTATAAGTATGAAAAGGCGCAGGTTGCCGCCACCATCCAACCCGGATGCGCCCCGGAAGGCTCAACGGATTTTTTCCATGACATAGTTGGTAAGGAGGAGCCCGCCCCGCTCCACCTGCTGCTCCCGGACCACCCGGTAACCCCGTTTTTCAAAAAACGGCCGGGCGGTAATGGAAGCGTGGGTGGTCATCCGGCAGACGTGGGCTGCGTTTTCCAGAAGGTCGCAAAGGGCCGTGGCAATCCCCTGGCCCTGATGGTCCTTGTGGACATAGAGCCGGTCCAGGTAGCCGGTGTCATCCATATCCGCGAACCCTACGATGACACCGTCCTCCACCGCCACCAGTGTGTCATGGGCCAGAAAGGACGTGTTCCACCGCTGGAGATCCACCGACCCGGTGGCCCATACATCCAGCTGGGCCGGGGCATAATCCCGGGCGTTGACGGTGTGGACGGTTTGGTAAAAAAGCTCTGCCATTTCCCGGCAGTCCTCCGGCCGGTAGGGACGAATCTCCATAAAGCTGCCTCCTTGTCCTGAAAAGACCTGCGGCGGAAGGCCGGGGTCCTCCATAAAAGAAAAAATCTAAAGCTCCGGGCAGGCCCTGGAGCAATCTGCCGCCAAGCCAAAGTTCTGGAACATTTGGCGATAACCTGCCGCCAAAGGAGCGGTGAATTCAGGATACTCCGCCTTCCCGCAAAATAATCCGGTATGGGGCAAAGGAAAATATTCCCGGTCAAAGTCCCGAGCACACCCGGCAGCAACCTGCCGCCAAAGGAGCGGCAGATTCAGGATACTCCGCCTTCCCGCAAAATAATCCGGTATGGGGCAAAGAAAAATCTTCCTGGTCAAAGTCCCGGCTGCACCCGGCGGTAACCTGCCGCTAAAGGAGCGGTGGATTCAGGATACTCCGCCTTCCCGCAAAATAATCCGACAAAGGAGCAACAAAAAGCTTCCCTGAAACCCCTGCAAAAAAGGTACGGGAAGCTTTGAAAAAAAGCCGTCCCGTACCTTGGCCAGCCGTTCCGGGACGGGAAGTTTGCCTGTCCGGAAGATTCTGCGCAGATACATGCCGCCACGGGGAAAACGGGAACGAAGCAACCGGAAACCGTGTTCCTGCCCGCCGATTTTCCTTAAAGAAATGTTTGGGGAGATTCCCAGGGGCCACAGCCCGCAAAGAAGCCCGGCAGCACCAAGCGGCTCACTTTGGCCCACGTTGGTTCGCTTTGGCAAATCAGTCTCCCAGGCTGCCCACCGGAATAAAGGGCCGGGGCGGAAGGGTGTGGGGACCCAGATCTTTTTCCATCCAGATCACATCCAGCCACTGCCCCAGCTTGTACCCGCACTGGTGAAAGTGCCCGGCATGGCGGTAGCCCAGTTTTTCATGAAAGGCCACACTGTCGGGATTGGGCCAGGCAATGCAGGCGTTGAGATTCAGCACCCCCTGCCGGGTCAGGATCTCCTCCAAAGCGAGATACAGGGAACGGCCCGCGCCCCCCCGCCGCAGGTCCCGGCGGACATAGATGGAGGTTTCCGCCGACCAGCCGTAGGCTGCCCGATGATGGAAGGGAGAGGCATAGGCATACCCCACGGGACGGCCCTCCAGTTCCGCCACCAGATAAGGGTATTTTTCCAGAGTGGTGCGGATGCGTCCGGCAAATTCTTCACAGGAGGGGGGGACATACTCAAAGGAAACGGTGGTATCGGTGACATAGGGAGAATAGATCTCCAGCAGGGCCGGTGCGTCGGCGGGAGTGGCCATCCGGATGACCGGATGAGCCTGCGCCGCCATCAGGCGTCCTCCCCGGGATGTGCAGAAGCTTTGGGAGACGTCCCGGCGGGGGGATCTTTTTTGCTCAGGCCGCTGACAAGACCGCTGACCTTATCCATCACTTCGGGAACCATCCCCACCACCCGGTCGGCGGTGCTGCTGTAGGACTGGACCTGAAGGAGCTTTACGTCTCCGTCCTTCACCACCAGGAAGGCCAGGGGGGTAATGGTGACGCCGCCGCCGCTGCCGCCGCCAAACATCTCCTTCTGGGAGGAGGGCAGGTCGCCGCCGCCGGAGGCAAAGGCAAAGGATACCTTGGAAACCGGCAGGATCACCGTGCCGTCGGGGGTGTTGATGGGCGCGCCGATGACAGTATTGGAATCAATGAGGGACTGCAGGTTCTTCATGGAGCTGTCGGTGAGGTCTCCGATGTGGGAAGTGGCCATAAATTTTACACCATCCTTTGTATTGGGTCCCGGGTCAGGGCCGGGGGAAAAGCAAAATTTTTCAGCGGGAGCGTCCGGCGTTCCCGAAAAACCGAAAGAAAAGCGGCAACCGGGGAAGGGCAAACCCCATCCCGGAGAGCAGAGCGAATTTTTGCCGGGAAGCCTCCGTCAGGGGGAAACAGCGGGGGAGGGCGGAGCCTTCTTCCTGGCGGGAGCGAGGCGGCTCAGCTGTCCCGCCGCCCGGAACAGAAAGATCAGCGCCCCGGCAATCAGCGTGGAGGGACGCACCCGAAGGGTCACCTCCGCGCCGGCGTCCTCCGCCTGAGGGCCATGGAGGTAGTCGGGGATCACCGTCAAACGGAATTCCCGCACCCGAAGCAGGCTGGCAATGAGTGCATAGGCGCTGTACAGGGCGGCGTTCACCTGCCCGTACCGCAGGGCGGTATCGGCAGCGTCCTCCCGGGCCACTGTCAGGAAAATGCGGCACCGGGACAGGGTGGTCCGCCGCAGGATGTACCCCAGGCCCCTGCCTGCCTGAGGCAGCAGGTCGTTTACCAGGCCCACGCCGTCCAGCACCGCTTCTACCCGGCCCTTCCGGGGCTGGGTGGATTTTTTTTCGCCGGCGGAACTTTTCTCAGGAGCGGGGGGCGCCGGGGCTTTTCGGGGAGGGCGGGGGAAAAGCCTCAGGGACAGAAAAAGGTAACGCAGAGTGACCCGGACATCGCCCTCCCGCCACAGCAGCTCCAGCCGCAGGGGGCACAGGAGCAGAAGGGCCAGCACGGCGGCCAGCCCCAGCAGGACCTTCCACACCATCTTCAGGCCTCCCTTCGGGGGAATGGAGGGTCACAGTTCCCGGCGGAACCGGACCATCTGAATATCGGAATCAGGCGCCACGGGACGGGTGGCGCCGTCGGGGACAAAGCCCAGCTTGCGGTAAAAGGCCGCGCCGCTGTGGCTTTCCTGAAACACCCAAAGGGAAACGGCCCGGTAGCCCTGCTCCTGAAGATGATTGAAGATGAAGCTCATACACTGGGTGCCGTACCCCCGGCGCCAGTGCTGAGGGGAAAAATAAATGGCGTGGAGTTCGCAGGTATCGTCAGGCAGACCCGCGTCCCCGGGGGCCCGCAGGGAAAAATAGCCCACCGGTCCAAAGGGCTCCAGCGCTACAAAATGCTCGTCACAGGGACTTTGCAGTTCCTTTTTCCAGAAATCCAGCCGGTACTCCCGGCTGCCCCGGAGGGCCAGCTGGGACGGAGGTACAATTTCCTTATAGGCCTCCGACCAGGAGTCGGCATGGATGGCCGCGATGGCCTCGGCGTCTTCGGGCACCGCATGACGGATCAACAGCATGATTTACGCACCGCCTTCCTCTTCCATTTCCATTGCATCGCCAAAGGAGAGCTGGCCGTCAGGCTCCTCTCCCGACAAGTCCTCATCCTCCCGGTTTTCTCCCACCGGGGGCAGGTCTCCCAGGTTTTCCAGCCCAAAGCACCGCAGGAAAGCCGCCGTGGTGCGGTAAGCGATGGGCCGGCCGGGAAGCTCCATCCTTCCGGCTTCTTCCACCAGGCCCTTTTCCACCAGCGAGGCCACTACCGAAGAACTGTCCACCCCCCGGACCTGCTCCACAAAGCCGCGGGTCACCGGCTGATTGTAGGCGATCACTGCCAGCACCTCCAGGGCGGCGGCGGACAGAGGGGCGTTGCGCTTGAGTTCCAGCACCTGGCGGATCACCGGGGCATATTCAGCCCGGGCGCACAGCTGATAGGAGTCTCCCAGGCGGCGCAGTTCCAGGGGGCTTGCTTCCCCGTCCAGCAGATCGCCGATGCCGGCGCAGAGACCGTGGGTCTCAGAAAGGCTCAGCCCCAGGGCTTCAGCCATTCGGGAGGCCTCCAGAGGCTCTCCGGCGGCAAACAGCACCGCCAGCAGTTTGTTTTGAAAATCATTCAGCTGCAAAAGAGGTCAGCCGCCTTTCGTGGTGGAGTGAGAAGGGGAGAGGGGAGCGGAGCCCCGGCCCAGAAATACCACAGTGCGGTCCCCTTCGTCCATCCGCACCCGTTTGGCCTTAAGCAGCTCCAGCACCGCCATAAAGGTGGCCACCAGCTCGCTGCGGCCCCGGGATTCCAGAAACAGCTCGTCCATAGGCAGGCGGTCCCGCCGGTACAGCCTGCGGAGAATGTGGAAGATCCGGGAGGAAACCGACACAAAGGGCTTGGCCACCAGGGGGGAGAATACCTCCGACTGGGGCGGAAGCCGCCGGCGGCCCTTGCCCACGGCTTCCCAGTAGGCCCGGGCCAGCTCCCCCGGCAGATGGCGGCGGGTATAGGTGGGGTCCGTCTCCAGCTCCATGGGCCTGCGGACAAACAGCCCGAAGCCCTGGCTCTGCTGGGCCAGCAGAGCGGCGGCCTGTTTACAGGCCTGGTATTCCAGCAGCTGCCCCACCAGCTGGGCCTTGGGATCCTCCCCATCCTCCTCCCGCCGGGGCAGCAGGCTCACGGTCTTGATGTAGACCAGCCGGGAGGCCATCTCCAGGAACTCGCTGGCGATTTCCAGGTCCTGCTCCTGCCAGCTGCGGATGGCAGCCATATACTGCTCCAGCAGGTCGGAGATGCGGATGTCGCAGATCTCCATCTGATGCTTGGAGATCAGGTGCAGGATCAGGTCCAGGGGGCCTTCGTAGTCGTTGATTTTAAAGGAAAGCCGGGCGTTTTGTTCCATGGCGTTACCACATCCGGCCCAGGAAGCCGGTGATCAGATCCAGGAAGTTGAACAGCCATCCGGACAGAACGTTCAGGGGCCAGGTCAGCCACCCCCGCCAAAGCAAAAACATCAGAGCCAACATAATATATTGTTCATAAGCCATGATCTGGTAATAGATTTTGTAGGGCAGTACGGCGGTAAGGACCCGGGAACCATCCAGAGGCGGCACAGGCAGGAGGTTAAAGACCGCCAGCCCTACATTGGTGGAGATCATGATATGCAGGATCATATAGAGGGAAAATCCGCTTCCCATGAGGAAGCCGGGAACGATGAGGATGAGCAGCTTGAGAAGGATCATCAGCGCCAGGGCCAGCAGCAGGTTGGACAGGGGGCCGGCCAGGGCCACCAGGATCATGCCCTTTTTGACCCCGCAGCGGAAGTTGCGGGAATAAACCGGCACCGGCTTGGCCCAGCCAAAGTGGAAGAAGAGCAGCATCAGGGAGCCGATGGGATCCAGGTGCTTGAGAGGATTGAGGGTGATGCGGCCCAGGTTGCGGGCGGTGTGGTCCCCCAGCCGGTCGGCCACCAGGGCGTGGGCGCTTTCATGAATGGGCAGAGAGGTCATCAGCACGATGCACAGGACCAGCATTTCAAAAATACGGTAGGAAGAAAAGGACAGCAAGCGATCAACTCCTCGTTAAAATGGGCGGAACCGCCCGGTCAAAAACACCCCCGGACCGGGGGCGGAAGAAACGTTTTTCCTCATTTATTATAGCGGCTCCCCGGGGGAAAAACAAGGCAAAGGCAGGGGAGGGCCATGAAGAATCTTTGAATAAAGAGCCAAAATATGGTGAATTCATAATTTATTTTAAAAACTCCTTGCATTTTGCCGCGGTTTTTGCTAATATACTAAGTGTTATTTTATGGGCAAAGCCAAAAAGGAGGTGCAGACTCATGGCTAAATGCGACATCTGCGGCAAGGGCGTTACCTTTGGTATCAAGGTTTCCCACTCCCACAGAAGATCCAACAGAACCTGGAAGCCCAACGTAAGACGCGTGAAGGCAATCGTTAACGGATCTCCCTGCCACATCTATGCCTGCACCCGTTGCATGCGTTCCGGCAAAGTCGAGCGCGCTGTCTAATTGGGTTCAGCTGGCAGAAACAAGGCAAACATAAGCCCCTGTCCGTGCGGATGGGGGCTTTTTGTCGACGTTGGGAAAGGAGGCTCCCCATGACGGAAACGACCCGGGGCGCAGGCAGAAGAGAGACCGTGGGGCGCTTTGCCCCCAGCCCCAGCGGCAGGATGCATCTGGGGAATGTTTTTTGCGCCCTGGGGGCGTGGCTGGCGGCGCGGTCTGCCGGCGGGCGGGTGATCCTCCGCCAGGAGGATCTGGATCCCCAGCGGTGCCGCCCGGAATATGCCCGGCAGCTGGAGGAGGACCTGAAATGGCTGGGGCTGGACTGGGACGAGGGAGGCTTTGACGCCGGGGGTCCCCATGGGCCCTACCGGCAGAGCGCCCGGGGAGAAGTGTATCAGTCCTGCTTTGACGCCCTGCGGAGCCGGGGGCTGTGCTACCCCTGCTTTTGCAGCCGGGGAGAGCTCCATGCCGCGGGAGCGCCCCATCGTTCCGACGGCGTGCCGGTTTATGACGGCCGGTGCCGGTCCCTGACCGTGGAGCAGCGCCGGGAACTGCTGTCCCGGGGACGGTGGCCCGCCTGGCGGCTCCGGGTGCCGGACCGGGAGGTCTCCTTTACAGACGGACTTCAGGGTCTGTACACCGAGAATCTGGAGCGGGACTGCGGGGATTTTATCCTCCGCCGGTCGGACGGCGTGTGGGCCTACCAGCTGGCGGTGGTGGCGGACGACGGACTGATGGGGGTTACCCAGGTGGTGCGGGGGCGGGATCTTCTGGACTCCACCCCCCGGCAGCAGGCCCTGTACCGGCTGTTGGGTTTGCCGGAGCCAGAATTTTTCCACCTGCCCCTGCTGCTGGCCTCCGACGGAAGACGGCTCTCCAAGCGGGACGGAGATCTGGACATGGGGGCGCTCCGGGAGCGGTTTGGGACCCCACAGCTGCTGGTGGGCCGGCTGGCCTGGCTCATGGGGCTGCTGGACTGCCCCGAGCCGGCGGAGCCCCGGGAGCTGGCGCCTCTGTTTTCCTGGGAGCGGATTCCCCGGGAGGATGTGATGGTTCCCCGGGAGGTGTTTTATCCGTAAAGGCAGCAAGACCGCCGTGGAAACACCGGGCCAACCTTGGCGGCAAAGGAAAGTATCCCAGCGCACCTGACCTGCTGCCGCAAAGGTGGAAAAAGCCGTACCCCAAAAGGATATATTGTAAAACAGCCGCGCCAAACCAATCATGCACAAAAATCGGTCTCTAAAGGAAGCAGAACCGCTCCTTTGGAGGCCGATTTTCGTTATTGGCTTTTAATTTTGATAATGGCTGCCATTGGGTTTTTCATTGAGCAACAGTCCCTTTTTGCATGAAGATGCCCCAGTACAAAAAGGACCTCCATCTCTGACGGGGAGAGGCTTTGGAAAATTGTCAGAAGCTTCTGTAATGCACGGCTGCCTGGGCGAGGGGGCACCTGCAGCCGCATCATGAGCAAGACCTCCTGAAGATTCTATAAATGGAACAAAATTTTAATATAAAAAATTCCTCATAAGCATATAAATTGTTCAAAACGGCGGAAGTGTTATGCTTTACGCCTGTAAAACAGGGAATAAATTATGCAGATGCACATTGTTGTCGAAACAAGCGGAATTTATAAGAAGGCGTCGATAAATTTGCCGGACCATGGCCGGCTGAGCAAAGAATGGAGGATAACAGATGAAAACACTGCTGAAAGGCGGAAAGGTCCTGACCCTGGATGGAAAGGATACCTTCTATGAAAAAGGCGACGTGCTTTTTGAGGGCAGCAAGATCCTGGAGGTAGGCCCCGACATCCGGGCAGAAGACGCCCAGGTGGTGGACTGCACCGGAAAACTGGTGATGCCGGGCCTGGTAAACTCTCACCTGCATTCGGATGAGAACCTGTTCCGGGGGCTGTTTGACAACCTTCCTTTGGAGATTTGGATGCTGTACAGCTGCCCGGCCCTCCAGTACGGGCCTTTTTCGGAGCGCCTGATCTATCTGCGTACCATGCTGGGGGCGGCGGAAATGCTCCACAGCGGTATCACCAGCGTTCAGGACGACGTATCCGAATGCCCGGTGGGCACCGTGGCGGGATACAACCAGGTATTCAAGGCCTACGAGGATATTGGCCTGCGTGCCAACGTGGCCATGAACCAGCCCACCCGCACCTATGTGGATAAGCTGCCCTATGTCCGGGAGCTGATCCCTGCCGAGATCCAGAAGGAATTCGGCCCCGCCACCGACGGCAGCGGCAATCTGGCGCTGTATGAGGAGATCATCAAAACTTGGAACGGCCGCAGCAATCTGAAAGTGGTGGTTTCCACCTCCGCGCCCCAGCGGTGCAGCGACGAGTACCTGCAAAAAGCCTACGCCATGGCGGAAAAGTATGATCTGCCCTTCCACACCCACACCCTGGAGACCAAGACCCAGCGGGTAACGGGCTATGAGTTTTACGGCAAGACCATTATTGGCCATGTAAAGGATCTGGGTCTGCTTACCGACCGCACCACCATTATCCACTGCGTCTGGGTGGATGACGACGACATCGCCATGATGGGCCAGGCCCATGTCAATGTGGCACACAACCCCGTCAGCAACCTGAAGTTGGGCAGCGGCATTATGCCCTGGTATAAGCTGCAGCGGGCCGGAGCCAATGTGGTGCTGGGCACCGACGGCGTCAGCAGCAACGACGGCCAGAGCATTTTTGAGGCCATGAAGTTTGCGGCGCTGCTCCACAAGGTAACCACCCCCGACTTCCGTCAGTGGCCCACCAGCGCCCAGGTGCTGAAGATGGCCACCGCCAATGCGGCCAAGAGCCTCCGCCGTCAGGATGAGATCGCTTCCCTGGAGCCTGGAAAGCGGGCGGATATCGTGATCCTGGATGCTGAGACCGCAGCTTTCACCCCCTGGAACGACGTGAAGAACCATCTTGTTTACTGCGAAAACGGTTCTTCGGTGCGCAAGGTATATGTAGACGGCCGCCTGCTTCTGGATGACGGCAAGGTCCTGTCGGTGGATGAAAAGGCGCTCTTTGCTGAGCTGCGGGAGCTGATGCCCGAGTTTGTGGCCAAGTTCAAGGAGACTGCCAAGGTCAACGACCGGCTGTTCCCGGCCCTGGAGGAAATGTACTGGAAGTGCATGAATCAGGACGTGGCCCTCAACCGCTTCACCAGCTCCGAACTGCATCTTTGAAAAAAGAATACATAGAGAGGAAATCGGATTATGAGTGCAGGTCCCATGTCTTTGGTGGTGCTGGCGGGCGCCCTCAACGCCGGTATCCTGGCCACCCACGCCATGGTGCCGCCCACGCCCGGACCCATTGCTGCCGCGGGTACCTTTGGCGCCGACCTGGGCATGGTCATCCTCATCGGCCTGTGCGCCGCTG
>CASEAH010000088.1 GCA_949285935.1 uncultured Oscillospiraceae bacterium | reverse complement strand
GGTGACGCCGGGGGTGTCCTCCACAATGGACAGCCGCTGGCCCACCAGCTTATTAAAGAGCATGGACTTGCCCACGTTGGGCCGTCCCACGATGGCAATTAAGGGTTTCATGGTAGTTTTCCCTCCCTTTACGGGTTATATCGATAATACTCCGCCTCCGGCGGGAGAACGGGGCATTGGGCTGTTACTTCCCGGCCCAGGATGGCATCCGCCAAGTCAAAGCCGCTGTCGGCAGGCACCGGGACCACAGTCACGCCCAGAGCCTGCTCCACCTGCTCCACGGTCACGTCGTCCAGAAATACCTGCTCTCCTGCCCGGAGCATATTATCCGGGATGAGCAGCCGCTTGCCCAAATCCTTGCCGTTGAGCTGCTCGATCAGGTCGGTTCCGGTGATCAGGCCGGAGACCGTGATGGTCTCCCCAAAGAAACGATTGATAATAGGATAGACCGTTCCTTTTATATTACCACACTGATTCCGGGCGTTGTCAACAATTTCCTGCACAAAGGGGGCGGCGGACAGGCCGGTGGCAATGGAAAAGGGCTCCGTCTCTTCCGGCTCTTCCTCCTCCAGGGCCATGGAGGCCTGATGGAGGAGCAGCCGCAGCATTCCCACACCGTTTTCCAGCTGGTCCATATCCTCATAATAAGCCTTCCCCGGCAGCGCCCGTCCGGCAATGAGGTAAAACTCATCGGAGCACCACACCAGATTGGTACCCTTTTTCTCCATAAAGCGGGCAGCAAAATCCTCCACCTGGTCGATCAGCGCAGCAGCCTGTTCCTTGGTATAGGGCTCGATGCTACACAGTCCCTCCCGGAACTTGGTCACACCTACCGGCACCACCGCCACGCTGGTCACCGCAGGATAGAGCCGGCCCAGGTCCTCCATGGTACGGGCCAGAGCGGGACCGTCATTGATGCCAGGGCAGGCCACCACCTGGCAGTTCATCTCGATCCCTGCCTGGGCAAACCGGGACATAATGTCCAGGCACTCCCCCGCCCGGGGGTTTTTCAGCATGGCGGTGCGCAGTTCGGGATCGGTGGCGTGGACCGAGATATTGATGGGGCTGATCCGCAGATCGATGATCCGCTGAATTTCCCGCTTGGACAGGTTGGTGAGGGTCATATAGTTGCCCATCAAAAAGGACAGTCTGGCATCGTCATCCTTAAAATAAAGGGTATCCCGCATTCCGGGGGGCATCTGATCCACAAAGCAGAAGATGCACTTATTGGCGCAGGAACGGGCCCGGTCCATGAGGTAGGTCTCAAAATTCAGCCCCAAATCCTCTCCCTCCGCCTTGCGGATGCGGAGCGTACGGCTGCCTCCCTCCGGCTCTGTCAGGGTCAGCTCCAGCTTGGGGTCGTAGGCGTAGAACTTATAGTCCAGCACATCCACAATGGGATGGCCGTTGATGTGGGTCAGGGTTTCCCCCGGGCGCACCCCCGCCTTTCGGGCCGGACTGTGGGGGTCCACCGATGCAATTTTTGTCAGGCTCATGGGCACGCTCCTTCCCGGGATCCTATGGTATATAGGGCATTTCACTTCATTTTACCCGATTTCCGGGCAAAAAGAAAGAGGGGCTTGTCTCCCCTCGTTCTTTTTCGGCTATTTACTTCGCCTCAGCGGTTTCCACCTTGCCCAGCTCATGGCCATTGTAGCTCATGCAGCTCTTGCA
>CASEAH010000087.1 GCA_949285935.1 uncultured Oscillospiraceae bacterium | reverse complement strand
GGCGTTTTTTGGGCTGGATTCTGCGGCCCTTGGCCCCGCTGATGTGAAGATGGAACGATTTGCCCCAGGCCGCCGGAGTTTTTTCGGTGGGCCTGGGGATATTTTCCCGGAGGAAACATGTGAGGAGGAATTGACATGAAGCAGAAGTCAGCCCTGTTTGATCTCCACTGTGACACCCTGACCCGCTCACTGTACTGTTCCGCCACGGCGGGGGCGGGCCTTCTGGACGACCCCGCCGCCCAGCTCTCCCTCAGCCGGATGCCGGCGGGGACAAAGTGGGTTCAGTGCTTTGCTGTCTTTGTCCCCGACGACAAACGGGGAGCGGAGGGCGCTGCCTTTTTTGACCGCTGGGCGGCGGCCTTTGCCCAGGAAATGGAGCGGGAAAAGGATCGGGTGTGCTGGTGCCGCAGCGCCGGGGATCTGGCAGCGGCCATGGATGCCGGGAAGGTTGCCGCTCTCCTGACGGTGGAAGGGGGCAGCGCCCTGGGCGGAAAGCTGGAGCGGATGGATACCCTCTGGGATGCCGGGGTGCGGATGATGACCCTCACCTGGAACGGGGAAAACGAGTTGGCCTCCGGCCACGACACCGGCGCGGGGTTCTCCGCCTTTGGCCGGGAAGTGGTGGGGACCATGGAGGAGCGGGGCATGGTCGTGGATGTGTCCCACCTCAATGACCGGGGTTTCGAGGAGCTGCTGGGCATTGCCAAAAAGCCCTTTGTGGCCTCCCATTCCAATGCCCGGTCCGTCTGCGCCCACCGGCGGAACTTGCCCGACGATTTCATCCGGGAGATGGTGGCCCGCCACTGCCTTATTGGCCTCAACTACTGTAAGGACTTTTTGTCTGACGATGGCCGGGGCAATCTGGAGGATTTGTGGCGCCATGTGGAGCGCTTCCTGGAGTTGGGGGCGGAGAAGTGCCTGGCCCTGGGTTCCGACTACGATGGGGCGGATATGCATCCAGACCTGGACGGCGTGGAGAAGGCCCTGGGTATCTACGACTTCCTAACGGAGCGGGGACTCCCTGGGGAGACGGCGGAGGATATTTTGTTCGGCAATGCCTGGCGATTTTTCCAGGGTGTCCTCTCCTGAGAAGGGAACCTTTTTCTGCGCCCTCCGTCTGATACCGGGGAAGGGGAAAGATTTTACCTTCCTCTGCCAAAAAAGGACTTGAAAAGCTGGTTGGACTGTGGTATAACAGCGCCGACTGACAATTGTAGAAATAGAACGGGTGGCGGGGCCGCCCTGGGAGAGCACGACATGGAACAACGCAGGCAATCCTTTTTTTCGGCGGACGACGCCAACTATCTGGCCCGGGCTGAGGCTGCGGACCGGGCCAATGAGTACCTGTACCGGGTGCTGGATATCGGACAGTATATGCTCCAGAGCGGAGCGGAGATCAGTCGGGTGGAGGACAGTATCCGCAGACTATGCACCTCTTTCGGTGCGGAGCGCACAGATGTGCTGTCCATTACCTCCAGTATTGTCGTTACGATCTATGCCCCCCAGTTTGGAGCGGTGACCCAGACCCGCCGGGTGGGCGGTCAGCAGTACGACCTTCATCGGTTGGAGCAGCTCAACCAGCTTAGCCGGCGCATCTGCACGGAGTACCTGAGTCTGGAGGAGACGGAGGCGGCTTTGGATGAAATACGGAATACGCCCCAATACCCCTTTGGGGTCCAACTCCTCACCTATGCTCTCATCTCTGCTTCCTTTTCTTTGTTTTTTGGAGGCAGTGTCCTGGATGCGGTAGCTTCCGGGCTTATTGGCGTGATTTTGCGGTATCTGGACCGGAGTATCCGCAGTACAGAGGCCAATGCCTTCCTCTCCGCGCTGATCTGCTCCTGCTTGGGCGGCCTTTTGGCGGCGCTGTCTGTAAAGGTGGGCCTGGGAGAGTCTGTGGATATGATTAGTATCGGCAATATTATGCTGCTGATTCCCGGCATCCCGCTTACCAACTCCCTGCGGGATATGTTTACAGGAAATACTATCTCCGGCCTGCTGCGTTTCAGCGAGGCCATATTGCTGGCTCTCGCCATTGCCTTCGGTTTCGCTGCGGTTGCAGCGCTGATGTAAGAGGGGAGGGCTGTTATGGGTTACGTATTGCAGCTGGCAGCCGCGTTCTCCGGCTCCCTGGGGTTTGCCCTGCTGTTTCAGGTCCGGCGGGGAAAATTGCTTCTTGCCAGCCTGGGCGGCCTTCTGGCCTGGGCGGTATATCTGGCTCTGGGTCCTCTGATTCCACAGGATGTGCCCCGGTTTTTTGTTGCCTCGGTAGCGCTTACTGTTTATGGTGAGATTCTGGCCCGGGTGGTGAAATGTCCTGCCACACTGTTCCTGGTAACGGCGGCGGTACCCCTGATCCCAGGTGGATCCCTGTACCACACTATGCGGTATTTTGTAGAGGGGGATTTTGCCGCCTGTTCCGCCCAGGGCCTCAATACCCTGCTGTTGGCTTTGGCCATTGCTGCGGGTATGATTGTGCCTACGTCCCTGTTCCAGCTTGTACGGCGGATACGGGTGTGGCGGCAACGGAAAAAATAAACTGCGCGCCCGGTCCTGGTGGGCCGGGCGCTTCTGCTTTTTTGCCAAAAAGCGGCGGATTTTACCGGAATGGTTTTCCGTCGGGGGTGGTTGTATTTTTTCGCCGGATTTGTTATGCTGGGGC
>CASEAH010000086.1 GCA_949285935.1 uncultured Oscillospiraceae bacterium | reverse complement strand
ACCATATAAGATAATATTACTGGAAAATGTATAGGTTCCTATCTTGACTTCCTCGATCCAGAAATATTTTTCCTTACTTTCAAAATGTGCGTTATATCCCAACTGCGTAAGGCTGTCCAAAACAATTTCCCCATCAAGGTAGCGCAGCCTTTCTCTCAAAGGTGTTTTTTCCTTGTTAAAAGTATTCGATACCTGCTCATATCTCTTAGCAAAATCAATTTTTTCTAAAGCAGCTTTTACTTTACTGTGTAAGTTAATCATTTTCTGTATCTCACCGCCTTTCCTTTTTTAACCTTTGTTCTTCTCCCGCCCCCAGCTTTGGGACAAATTGTCCCAGCAGGGGCGGCCCGTCAAAAATCAATTCCATTGTACCATCCCCGGCGGGAAATGGGAAGTCCATCACCGCTCCATATCCCTGTCCCGGTGCTGCGTCTGCTCCTGCCTGCGGCGGGCGGTGTCCACCACGGATTTCACTTGGTACAGCTTCATCAGGTCGTCCCGGATAGGTTTGTACTCGGCATAGTCCCGCTGGTACTCCTGCTGCAGCTTGCCGTACTCTATCCGCCACTTGGTAAGGGGCAGTTTGCCCTCCGGGGTAAAGTGGCCATTCAGCTTGCGGCGGGCCATATAAAACTGTCGCAGCTCCCCCTCGTGGGCGGCCTTGAATTTTTCCCGCTGGCCCTGCCGGTGGATGGCGTTCATCTGGTCATAGATGGGTTTCCGTTCCCGGTAGCCCACAACACCCGCCTCGATGCGCTCGGCCATCCAGGGGCAGCCGCAGGCGGTGCAGCCAAATTTCTTGACATACTCGGTACAAAGTTTGCAGTCCACATCTTCCGGCGTGTATTTGAAAGTGTTGATATACATGGATACCTCCTTGTGAAAATGAAAAAGCCGGGCAAATGGATTGTCCGGCGGTTTAGGTGTATTCAGTTTTATCGCTCCTGGCTGCGCTGGCGTTTCTTCTGCCATGCCTCAAGCAGCTTGATGATGGTGTTCTCCATTTATAGGATTTGGGAAAATACTTGCGTATGCGGTCCCCGTCAAAGGTCAGGCTGAACTTCTCCGGTTTCTTTTCCTCGGACATGATTGCCAGCATACTGTCCTCATTGAGCCGCCCGGCCTGGCTGAATTTCTTCATCCGCTGGGCCTGGGAGAGTGACGGGGTGGCCTGCTCATAGTCCATTGTGGTGACGAGCATCTGCTGCTCCTCCGGCTTGAGGAAAGACAGTTCATAAGCTGGATTAAAAGCGATTTTCTTTTCGTCAACCATCTGTAACAGCTCCGGGGACAGCTCATTCAGGCGAATATACCTCTGTACCTGGGATTTACTTTCCCCAGCCTGCTCTGCAACTTGCTCAATCGACCATTTTGACTTCTGCCCAACTTGGTCAGAAGTTAAATCGTTTCGTGCGCCTTGCCGCTTGATGGCCTCCAGCTTCATCTTGTATGCCTTGGCCCTCTCGCTGGGCAGAATGTTCTCCCGCTGAAGGTTGCTGTCCACCATGATGATGGTGGCAGCGTCTCGGTCCAGGTTGCGGATCAGGACCGGCATCGTGTCCAGACCGGCCTGCTCACAGGCGTATTTGCGCCGGTGTCCGGCCACAATCTCATAGCCGCCTTCCTCGCGGGGCCGCACGATGGCAGGGACAATTACGCCATACTCTTTGACGCTCTGGATTGTCTCCCGCATTTCCTCATCGTCCCTCACCTGAAAAGGGTGGTCCGGGAATGGATAAAGGTCCGCCAGTGGCAGGCGGACCACCACTTCTTCCTGGGGTGGCTGCTGGGCAGGCGGGGCAGTTTTCTTTCGTCCCCTGGCAGGTGACGCGGGCTTGTCGCTCAATGCTTCTCACCTCCATTGAGACGCAAAAAGGAGGCCCAGCCCGGAACCTCCTTCGCATCTGATTTTGGGCATAGAAAAACGGACATCAGCAGAAACACTAATGTCCGTCAATCCATCGGC
>CASEAH010000085.1 GCA_949285935.1 uncultured Oscillospiraceae bacterium | reverse complement strand
GACGCCGGCATCGGCTCCGTCCACCTCAGTAAATCCTTCAGGAACTTCGAAGGTAAAGGTGTATTTTTCATAATCCGCCGCAGTGGCAGACTCTGACTGAGGCTCGGAAGCGGGCTGAGAGCTGGATGCAGACTGCTCCTGAGAAGAGCTGGACGAGGACGGAGCGGATTCCGCGCCGCAGGCGGCCAAGGACAGCACCATCGCCAGTGCGCAGAGGCAGAGCACGATACGTTTCATAAAAAATCCTCCTGATACAATGATCCGCTTTTCATAAGCGGTTTTAACGTTTCTTATTATACTCCCTTTGGAAAAGAAAGCAATAGCGCAGGAAGATCCTTTCTGATAATGGAGGAAAAGAGAAGCGGAAGGCCCGGTTTTGACAGGTAAGCTGAAAAAACAGGAGGATACTGGGAAATTGCCCATCAGATATGTGCTGGGGCGGGGGGCGCCGGAAGCAGGGGCAGAGCATAAGATCCCCAGAAGAAAAACACGGAGCGGCAGGAAGGTGACACGGTTGCTGCCGCAGAGCTTACTGCTGAGAAAACTCCCGGCACACGCAGATCCCCATGCGGACGGGCGAAAGTGTCCGCCAAATTTAAAAAAATTTCGTCTGAGAATCCGTTTGAGAATAAGATCCGGCAGCAGGGGCCTTTCCCGGAGTTCACGGCAAAGGGGCAAAGAGCGGACGTTTTACCGACATGTCTCACCCCAGCTTGCCGTATATCGTTTCGTCCACAGCCTCCAGCCACTGGTTGGAGCAGCCTTGTCCCGGAACCTCCAAAGCAAGATGGGAAAACCAGCTGTCCGGAGCGGCTCCGTGCCAATGCTTGACGCCCGAGGGACTGTTCACCACATCCCCCGGATGAAGTTCTCTGGCTTCTTTTTCCCATTCCTGGTAATAACCGCGCCCGGCCACACAGATGAGGATCTGGCCGCCGCCCTGCTCCGCGTGATGGATGTGCCAGTTATTGCGGCAGCCCGGCTCAAAGGTGACGTTATAGACTCCAACCTGACTGGTGGAAAGGGGGTACAGATAGCTTTTCCCGGTAAAATACGGGGCAAAGCGGTCGTTGGGTTCTCCTATGGGAAAGAGCATCTCCCTCTGGTGGCGGGCTTTGGCCTCACCCGCTGGAGCATCCTCCTCCCAGACCTCTTTGGCCATGCGGAAGGCTGCCCATGCCTTGGGCCAGCCGGCATAGAAGGCACTGTGCGTCAGGACCTCCGCAATTTCCTGCCGGGTAATGCCGTTCTGCCGGGCGGTAACCAGATGGTACCGGAAGGAGCTGTCCACAAGGCCTTGAGCCATGAGAGCTACCACAGTAACCAGAGACCGGTCCCGGAGGGAAAGCATTTCCTCCCGGCTCCAAACCTGGCCGAACAGGACATCGTCGTTGAGCTGGGCAAACTTGGGCGCAAAGTCGCCCAAAGCGTCTCTGCCTGCTGTTTGTTTCACTGTCATAATGAATGTGACGCCTCTTTTCTGCATGTTCAGTGGTTAAACCCCCGGCTTTTAAAAAAGGAAACCGGGGGTCTGTTCTGCGTTATGGGCGGGGTAACAGGAAGCGCAGCGGCAGCTTTGCAGCGGCGCCGCGCGGATAAAAACATTTTCGCTTGCCTCGCGGTTCCCCTGCGCCTGCCCGGACCTGCCCCAAAGATGGGAACGGAGAAAATAAGCCTGCTGCCGCT
Organism: uncultured Oscillospiraceae bacterium; assembly: GCA_949285935.1. Taxonomy (GTDB): domain Bacteria; phylum Bacillota; class Clostridia; order Oscillospirales; family Ruminococcaceae; genus Angelakisella. The sequence goes on along the minus strand of CASEAH010000085.1, from coordinate 38,772 downwards.
GGCTTCCCAAACCGCCGTTTTGTCCGGCCTTGAAAAATAGTTTATGGAACCGCCGGGAGGCTGCAGGCTCCCTGGCTGCGCTTATTGCAAGGATTCCAGAGAGAAGGTGACCTCCACCGTTCCATCCCCCAGCTTTTCCCGCAGGCCGGAGGGGTTGTCTATTCTGGCAAGGCGGGTGAATGTCCAGGAATTTGTGCCGTAGTAAAGGGTGATTTGATCGCCCTGGTAAAGGATCACATCTCCCGGCTGGGTGGTGATCTGCATGTCGTTGCGGGACAGTTCCGTACCCAGCGGCCCCACCTTTTCAAAGCCTCCGTAATCCTCCATCACAATCGTGACAGGACCCTGGGCCAGTAAGTCGCGGAACTCTTCTGCCGAACTGTTCTCTTCAAATGTGGCCCGGAATTCATATTGGCCGGCTGTAATTTTCAGGGCGGATCCCTCCTGAAGAGGACTGGTGGCTGCCGCCGCTTCGGCTTCAGAGGCGGTCTCCCACAAAGAACCTCCTGCATCGGCAGGGGCGGAGGCAGATGGATCATCCTCCTGGATTTGCTGCGCTTGAGAAGAACTGCCGGACGGCAAGTCTTGCGGCAGTACACTGATGGAAGAAGAGCCTTGCCCCTCTGCATCAGCCGGGGATGACGCCGCTCCGGCCGCGGAAAGCTCTCCGGATGCGCAGGCGCAGAGGCTGAGAAGAAAGAAAAACACGCACAATAATCTTATCATCATAGTTTTCCTCTGCTGCGGTGCGGTTTACCGCAAATATTGGTGAAAGAACTGCTCCATTTTATCGAAGGGAATGATATCCTTCCGGTCATAAAGGTCGGTGTGGACCGCACCGGGAATAAGAAGCAATTCCTTGTTTTGAGGCTGGGGGTTATTTTTTATCATATCGGCAAAGGCGTCTCTGCTGAAGTAGCAGGAGTGCGCCTTTTCTCCGTGGATCAGCAGGACGGTGCTGCGGATCTCATGGCTGTACTGCAAAATAGGCATATTGAGGAAGGACAGGGAGGATGTGATATTCCAGCCGTCATTGGAGTTCAGGGACCGGGCATGATACCCACGGCTTGTCTTATAGTAGTCGTAATAATCCCGTACAAAGAAGGGAGCATCCTCCGGAAGCGGGTCCGCAACGCCGCCAGCTCTGGCAAAGACTCTGTTTTTATAATCGGCGGTCCGCTGAGCGCTCATGGTCCTGCGCTTTTGGTACCGGGATTCTTCGCTGTCCTCGGCATCAAAATATCCCTTTGCGGTGACCCGGGTCATGTCATACATGGTGGAAGCCACGGTGGCTTTGATGCGGGTGTCCAGGGCGGCGGCATTCAAAGCCATTCCACCCCACCCGCAGATGCCGATAATGCCGATTTTTTCGGGATCCACACGATCCTGCACGGACAGGAAGTCCACCGCGGCCTGGAAATCTTCGGTATTGATGTCCGGAGATGCCACATACCGGGGTGAACCGCCGCTTTCACCGGTAAACGAGGGGTCGAAAGCAATGGTCAGGAAGCCGCGTTCTGCCATGGCCTGGGCGTACAGACCGGAGGCCTGTTCCTTTACCGCCCCAAAGGGACCGGCCACCGCAAGGGCGGGCAGCTTTTCTCCGGAATTTTTGGGCAGATACAGGTCCGCGGCCAAAGTGATTCCATAGCGGTTGTGAAAGGTTATTTTTTGGTGATCGACTTTGGGGCTCAGAGGAAAGGTTTTATCCCACTCCTGAGTCAAGGTTAAAACTTCGCTCATGCTTTAAAGCCTCCTTTACCCGATGCTCCTGCCCATTTCAAAGGCTTTTTGCAGCGCGGGATGGCCCTGGATCTCGCCCACAGAGGTGACGCCCCCGGCAAAAACGGTTCCTGCAAGGCGGGCCTTTTCAAAGCACGCGACCCATCCCTGCAAACCGTTGACAGTTCCGTCTACGGTGCTTTCTTCCTTTTCGGCGGCGGCAGCCAACAGATAAATGTCGCCAAACCGGTAGTCGGCAGAGTATAACGGATTGCTGCGGTCCAGCATGGTTTTCATCTGCCCGCACATGCCGTAGTAATAAACGGGAGTGGCAAAGGCAATCACATCGGCAGTCAGCATGCTTTGCACGATGGCCGCCGCGTCGTCACGGAGGACGCAGGACTGGGTGCGCTGGCAGGCCAGGCAGCCCTTGCAGAAGCCAATGGTCTTGTCGGAGAGACAGATTTTTTCCACGATATTTCCGGCCTCCCGGGCTCCCCGGGCAAATTCATCTGCCAACCGATCCGAGTTTCCGCCCTTTCGGGGACTGGTGGAAAGAACTAAAACCTTTTTGCTCATCATGACTCCTCCTTACAGATCATTTCAAAATTTCACGGGAAATGCAGTCCAAACGGCGGATGCCGGGATCGTGGTTTGGCACCCTGGCGCCGGCGCCGCTTCCGGGCGGAGCCCGCCCGGAAAACCACCGGTGCTTTTCATTTCATTCCCCGTTTTGGATGGACTATATTTACATTTTAATTGTAGCACCTGCCATGCCCGATAACAAATGCCTATAAAATATACATAACTATGCTTGAAACCTATACTTTACCCGGTTATAATGCAAGCATGGGGGGAGATTTGATGGAACTGAGAGTGCTGCAATACTTTCTTGCGGTGGCCAGAGAACAAAACATTTCTGCGGCGGCGCAGTCCCTGCATCTTACCCAGCCCACCCTCTCCCGGCAGCTCAGGGAGCTGGAGGAGGAGCTGGGCAGGCAGCTGATGATCCGGGGCGGCAGAAAAATCACTTTGACCGAAGAGGGGATGCTTCTGCGCAAGCGGGCGGAAGAGATTCTGGAACTGGTGGGCCGCACGGAAAAAGAAATCGTGGAATCGGAAGAAACCATCAGCGGGGATCTTTATATCGGGACCGGGGAGACCGATGGAATGCGTCAAATAGCCCGGACGGCCAACCGGCTTCAGCAGGATTATCCCCGCCTCCGGTTCCATATTATCAGCGGGGACGCCGGGGATGTCTGCGAGGGCCTGGACAAGGGGCTGCTGGACTTTGGGGTTTTGCTGGGGGATATGGATCAGACGAAATATGGATATATGGAGCTGCCCATGAAGGATACCTGGGGGATCCTGATGCGGAGGAGCAGCCCCCTGGCGGGAAAGGAAGCGGTATCCCCCGGTGACCTTTGGGATCAGCCGCTGATCCTTTCCCGGCAGGCGGACAACAAAAGCAGCCTGTACCGCTGGCTGGGCAAAGACCCGGCAGAACTGCATACCGTCGCTACCTACAACCTTATCTACAACGCATCCCTGATGGTGGACGAGGGAATGGGCTATGCCTTTGCCCTGGACAAGCTGGTCAACACCACGGGGAGCAGCCTTTGTTTCCGGCCCCTGGAGCCTAAACTGGAACTGGGGATGTATCTGGCCTGGAAAAAATCCAGGGTGTTTTCCAGGGGAGCGGAGCTGTTTCTGGAACGCCTGAAAGAAAATTTGGCGGGATTTAAAGAATAAAGGGATCCGCAAAAGGTTGTGCTGGACAAATGACAAGGCGCTTATGGGTGGGAAAACGCCGGAACGGCGGTAGTCGGTGGGAGAGAGTTTCATCGAAAATCTATTTTCCTGCTGCTCCTCCATCCCGGGGATGATGGGTCTCCTCTCTTGTGGGGGATCATCCGCCGCCCCCTGCCGCTTTTCCCATCACATAAAATGGCGCGGGAGAGTCCTCCGCCGGCGCGGGAAAAGATACGCTCCTTTCACAGGACCCTCGCGGCGTTTTATCCTTTTGCAAATTTTGGTGCCGGGCTTGGTTCAGAATATATTTTTAAAGCCGCCTCAGGCGGCTTTTTTATTGGGCAGGGAACCACAGGTTCCTCCGGCGGAGACTTCCAGCCCAAAAGCTTCAGCTTCAAGGAACGAGCGAAGCGGGCTGCTGGCACCCAGCTACCTGCAATGAAAGGCTTTTGTCAGAGCAGCGGCTGCCTGTTTACAGGCTGCCGGGCAAGTGATGCGGGTGAAATAGATTCAGTGCGTCTTGGAGACCTTGTGCCGGAAACGGGCCTTTAAAGGGCCAACTCAAGCACCGGCTGAGCAGGTGGCTATGACGGGGTCAGGAAACACCGGCACGGTGGGGGGCATATTATTAAGAGCTTCTGCCTGAAAAGCGGAGCGCATTTGCCGGCGCTGAAACCATGCAGCGCTCCATTCCCCTCCGGAGAGTGGCGATGGAAATTTCCTCTTGACCGGTCCCCAAATTTTGAAAAACCAGGCCCAGATTCCCCACGTCATGGCGGGAGGCCCGGGCGGCGCCGCAGCCGGGCCTGGCGCCTGCCCGGGGAACCTATGGCAAGAGCAGGGAGGTCATTCGGACAGGGGTTCTTCTTGCAGCATCTTCAGTGCCGCCGGAAAAAAGAACCGGGCCATCTCCTCCGGGCTGATACGGTCGTTTTCCAGCAGCCATTCCATGGCGGTGTTGAACAGCGCCCCAATGTACATGTACAGCTGGTATTTCCTGATGGAAGAAGAGGGCATGGTGCCCTCGATACTTTCGTGGAATCGGTTCAGCTCTTCCAGGAAGACGGAGGTAAATCCGGAATGGTACAGGTCCAGAATGTAACTGCGGAAGGCATCAAAATACTGGAAACTCAACAGGATATTTTTATATGTATAGAAACTGTCCTGGCCCGGAGCGATCCTGCTGCGGAAATCCTCCAGGACGTCCCGGATCAGAGTGACCAGAACATCTTCTTTGGAGCAGTAATTGCGATAAAAAGAGGCCCGCGCCACGTCGGCTGCATCCACAAGCTCAGTAATGGTAATTTCTGACAGCCGCTTTTTCTGCATCAGGGCAAAAAGCGCATTGATAATATTCCCTTTTACCCGGAGGTTTGCCATTTTCCGCTTATCCATGCCAGTGGTTCCTTTCCATGCCGATATGAGACATAAAAGCAAAAATTGTCTCAGTCGTGGGAATTGATGTAACACCTGTTATATGATACACTTGTCTCGTATTTTAACATGATTTTCTGAACTGTCAACGGGGAGGTTATCATGGCTGATTATTGTCTGAGCTGCTGCCCCGCGGTGGACCTGACGCCGGAACGCATGAAACAGCGGGAGCTTGCGTATGTATGCTTCAAATATACGCTGGATGGCAGGGAATACCTGGATGATATGGGGCAGACCATGTCTTCTCAGGAACTGTTTGACCGTATGTGCAGCGGTGCGCAAACCAAAACCTCACAGATCAGCGTTGAGGAATATATCCGTCACTTTGAACCTCTGCTCAAGCAAGGAAAAGACATCCTCCATGTTACTTTGTCCAGTGGGCTTACAGGTACTTATAATTCCGCCTGCATTGCGCGGGAGGAACTGGCGGAACAGTATCCCCAGCAAAAGATCTATATTGTGGATTCCCTTGGCGCTTCCAGCGGCTACGGCATGATGATGGAAACCCTGGCCGATCTGCGGGGTGCAGGGAAAACCATAGATGAACTTTATGCCTGGATTGAGAACAATAAGCTTCAGCTGCATCATTGGTTCTTTTCCACCGATTTATCCTTTTATATCCGGGGCGGAAGAATTTCCAGGGCGGCGGGAATGGCAGGAAACGTACTGCATATCTGTCCGCTTTTGGATATGGACCGGCAGGGGCATCTGGAGCCCAGAGAAAAAGTCCGCGGAAAAAGCAATGTTATGAAGCGGATCGTAGAAAAAATGGAATCCTGCGCCCAGGGCGGGACATCCTACAATGGTCGATGCTATATCTGCCATTCGGTGTGCCGGCAAGACGCGGAGACGGTGGCCGCCATGGTGGAGGAGCGATTCCCGGCTCTCAAGGGAAAGGTGGAGATTTTTCCCATTGGCACTACCATTGGAAGCCATACCGGGCCCGGGACAGTGGCGCTTTTCTTTTGGGGGAACCAGCGCAATCATTAAACAGAGAAAGGCAGTTAAAGATGATGAAAGTAGCAATCGCAACGGATACAAACAGCGGTATGATGCGGCAGCAGACAAGCGGGCAAAACATCTACATCCTGCCGATGCCTGTGATTGTGGACAACAAAATGTATCTGGAAGGAATTGACATCACCGCCGCTCAGCTTTTTGAGGCCATGAAACTGCACAAGGATATTTCGTCTTCCCAGCCGTCTCTGGGACAGCTGATGGAATTCTGGGATGGCATTTTGAAGGATGGGTATGATGAAATTGTCTATATCCCCATGTCCAGCGGATTGAGCAATTCCTGCAGCAACGCCATCCAGTTTTCCGGGGAATACAATGGAAAGGTTCACGTAGTGGATAACCATAGGATCTCGGTGACGCAGGAAACCTCTGTCATGAGTGCCTGGAAGCTGGCCCAGCAGGGCTGCAGCGCCCGGGAGATCAAAGAATGCCTGGAAAAAAGTGCTTATGAAGCCAGCATCTATATTACAGTGGATTCCATGGAATACCTGAAAAAGGGAGGGCGGATCACGCCTGCTGCCGCCGCGTTTGCCACTGTGCTGAATCTGAAGCCTGTTCTGACCATCCAGGGGGACAAGTTGGATGTCCACGCCAAAGTGCGGGGAATGAGGCAGGCGGAACAAAAGATGATAGCGTCGCTCAAACAGGATCGCCTGACACGCTTTGCCCATATCCCCGATTCCTGCCTTCGGGTGGAAACCGCGGGTACCTTTGAGGACAAAGAGCAGGCGGAAAGATGGCGCCAGTTGGTACAGGCGGAATTCCCCACCATCCCCGTCTCCTATGTGCAGCTGCCCTGCAGCATTGCCTGCCATGTGGGAATAAACGCTGCCGGAACCGGAATCGTAAAAAAAGAGATCTGATACAACCCCGTTCTGCCGCAGCCGGATGCCCCGCAGTCCGGCTTTGGGTCGTCCGGAAGGGTGTGTCCTGTACGTCTGAAATCAAAGCAGGCGGCAGACAGATGGCGGGGAGCCCCTGACGAGGGGAAATTTCCCCGCTGGCAGCGAACTGGCGGTTACGTCGCCTGATCCCCCGAATATCTTCCGGGCACCTGATGCCTAAAGGCGATGCGCCTGCCCACCGGCTTTGGCAAGGTTTGCAGGAAAAAACAGAATGCAGCCAGCCTGCAAAAACCTTAAAAGCCTTCACAGCTTTGAAAGGATTTTTGCAGCAGAGATTTTCCCGCCGACCGCTGTGAGCCGCAGCCCCCGGTTTTGTAAAGGTGGAACCGATGACTGTTTTTGGCGAAAAGTGGAAAGGGCTGCTGCAAAATCAAAATGCAATAGCCATCTGGCCACAGAATCAGAAACAAATATATGGAAACCGGCCCTGAAATGAAGCGGTTCAGCTTCTTTGAGGGCCGGTTTTTATTTGTCATTTTGGGTGAGGCCATTTGCAACGGTCTATTTTATGCGAATTTATTTCCCCTGTGTGCAGGGCTATTTCAAATATGGCTTTGGTCCGTCAGTTTTCCGAGACAGATACACTGCGCTTGATTTGCAGAAGCAGCAGAACCAGGCTGACTCCCAGCAGGATGTGGCCAATTCCGGCAACACCGGAGATTGCTGCACTCATACCGGAGGAAAGCGCGGTCCCCAGCACCTGGGTTATGCCCCGTACCCCAAACATAACGGCAGTCAGGTTCAGGCCAATATGATAGACAGCCAGTATCCGTCCGGTCTTTGCGCCAGTGAAGGAAAAATTCTTCTCCAGCAGAAGCAGCAGCAGGAAAAACACCATGCCCAGCAGGAAGTAGTGGGTATGAACCACCCCCAGAGTGGTTTTGGCGGTAAAGTTGTTGAATTTGGTAAACTCCCGATAAAATACGCCGCCAACCATAGCAAGAATGGCGTACAGCAGTGCGGTATTGATATAACGTTTCATATGATTTTCTCCTTTAAATACATTCCTGCTTCATAGCAGAGTAACCAATGAGCACCGTCCAGACATAGGCACAGGTTTTGGGGATCATCAGCATCCCAATCAGGGGAATGGTGTCCGCCCACAGCACCACCGGAATGTAAAAGCCAAAGCTGAGTACAATGGTCAGCCACATCCAGCGGAATGCCCGGTCCCTGTACTGCCGGGCGCTGCGGTAAAATAGCACGATCACCAGAAGGCCCAGCAGGGTAAAGGGAATGTTGCGGTAGATGCTCCAGGAGAGGGGCGCATCGGCACTGAGCCACTGATTCTGAGGCAACATACACAGAAGGATCCGCAAACCGGCCAGCACATACACGGCGGCAGTCAGGCCGGCCTGCCCCCTGATACGGTACCGCTGCCGCCACACGTAGTAGAGAAGCACGTAAAAAACGGTCATGGTGACAGAGGTGATCCACTTCCCAAGCCCCAGGGCAACGGTGTAATCCTCAAGGCCTGTAGTACACAGGGCAACCGCCCGGGGGATCAGGTGGAATGCGTCGCCCGCGCCCAACAGCACCGCCATAAAACCGAACAACCGGAACTGGCGGTTTCCCTTGCTGCCGCGGATCATCAGGATCCCCAGGGTAATGACCGAGATCAGATAAACGGTATCGAACAGAGTTTCCATAATTGCCTGCATGCTTTACGCTCCTTTTTGTTTCGTTTTGTTTTGGGCGGCTGCGGCAAGCACCGCTTTGCCATAGCTGCAGCCAAACAGCAGCCCCGCCAGCAGAAGAAAGGCTCCCAGACCGGTATAGAAAACGGCGATAAACCGCTCCGGCGCAAGTCCGCTCACCCGCAGGCTGATGCCGCCGGTCATCATCACTGCCATGATGGCAAAGGCCTTTCTGTCAAAGAATTTCAGGAAAAAGTGCCGCTCCTCCCAATAGGAGTTAATCCTGTCGGTATGCTTTTTCACCAGCTTACGGAAAACAAACCGCTGAAACACGGCAAAAACCAGCCCGGACAGCAGGCAGTTCACCACCGTCAGATAGGCTGGATAGGCCATCAGGCCGATGCGAAGGATATTAAACCCCGCCGCACTCCATACCAGGCAGGCCAGAAGCAGCAGAGTGTCCCGTTTTACTTTCATCATCTTCCTCCTTTAATGAACGATGTTCAGTTTCCGGGATATAAAATTCCCACCACTGCGTGGGAATTTTAATAGAGGGTCCTGCGGATGATTTCCAGCACAGCCTCAGGGTCATAGTCCTGCCGCAGCAAAGCGGACAGCATCAGGGAGAAGAGAAGATCCGCAAATTTCTCTGCTGTAAACTGGTCCGTAAAAGCGTCCGGCCGGATTTTGACATCCCGCTGCAGGACGGAGCACAGTCCGTCCAGAATATGCTGCCAGGTCTGCTGCATCCGCTGTTTTCCGTCCGCTTTGTCTTCTCCCATAAAGCCCAGGGAGTGGAGGGTAAAAAATCCGGGATACTGCCTGCAGCCGTACTCCATCCGTCGGTACATCCAGGTAATACAGGCCTGGGTGTCCTGAAATACAGCCCCATCCTCCGGCCGGTGGAAGATCTCACACCAGACGCTTTCCACCGTAGCGCCCAGCAGGGCAGCCTTGGAATCAAAGTAGTTATAAATGGAACCGATGGATACCCCGCAGGCTGACGCTACCGAGCGGATACTGACCGCGGACCAGCCCTCCCGCCGGATCAGCTCCCGGCTGGCCTTGAGGATTTCCTCCTTTGATGTGACAACGGTATTCATTCCATCACCTCAATATGAACAATGTTCATTATAATGCTCCGGGCTTTTTTGTCAAGGACTTTTTTGCGGCCCCATTTTTCAGGCTGGGACAAATCCCAGCCCGAGTCGACAATATGGGTCATTTTGCGTGACCTTATCACAGAAATGAGACAGGTTTTTGGGTATACTAAGACCAAACAAAGGAAAGGAGCTGACCGATATGGCAGCTGTCAATATGAATAGGGAACAACTTGAGCAGATGATGAAAGGGGACAAGCCGGTTCTGGTGGATTTCTGGGCTCCGTGGTGCGGTTACTGCCGCCGGATCGGCCCCGCCTATGAGAAAATCGCCGAAGAATATGGCGACCGGCTTGTGGTGGCCAAGATCAACATCGACGAGGAAGCACAGTTCGCCGAAGCGGAGGGAGTGGAAGTCATCCCCACCCTGATCCTGTATAAAAACGGAAAGGCAGCAGATTCCGTGGTAAACCCCGGATCCAAGGCAGCCATCGACCAATTCATCCGGGAGGCCCTGGAAAAGTAAGGAGGCAATATCCATGAGTGAGACCCAGGTCTATGATATGATCGTGGTGGGCGGCGGCCCCGGCGGCTATACGGCGGCTCTGTATGCTGCCCGGGCGGGGCTCAGTACCCTGGTGCTGGAGAAGCTTTCAGCCGGCGGGCAGATGGCCCTGACCGAGGAGATCGACAATTATCCGGGTTTTGAGGATGGGATCGACGGCTTCACCCTGGCGGAGAAGATGCAGCAGCAGGCGGAACGCTTTGGCGCCAGGAGCGAATACGCTCAGGTGGAGCGGATGGATCTGACCGCCTCCCCCAAGATACTGGAGACCAGCGGGGGACTCTTTTATGCCAGGACCGTGGTGCTGGCCACAGGAGCCAACCCCAGGGAGCTGGGCCTTGCAAACGAAGCCGCTCTTACCGGACGGGGAGTGGCCTACTGTGCAGCCTGCGACGGGATGCGCTATAAAGGAAAGACAGTGGTGGTGGTAGGAGGCGGCAACTCTGCCGCTGCGGACGCCATGCTCCTGAGCCGTGTGGCCCAAAAGGTGATCCTGGTCCACCGCCGGGATACTCTGCGGGCTGCCAAAATCTATCATCAGCCGCTGATGCAGGCGGAGAATATCGAATTCCGCTGGGACAGTATTGTCACGGAGCTGCTTGGGGAGGACAAGCTGACCGGCGTAAAGCTGAAAAATGTGAACACCGGAGAAGAAACGCTTCTTCCCTGCGACGGTGTATTTATCAGCGTGGGGAGAAAACCTGCTACCCAGTTGGTTCAGGATCAGCTGGAGCTGGACCGCGGCGGCTACATAGCAGCGGATGAGACCACCCGGACCAACCTCCCCGGTGTTTACGCCGTGGGGGATGTGCGGAGCAAACCTGTGCGCCAGGTGGTGACCGCGGTGGCTGACGGAGCCACGGCAGTCCACATGGCGGAGGAATATTTGGCAGGGGGCAACTGACTATGAAGAGACATATAAAAAAGTGGCTGCGTCCGGCCCTCTTTACCTTGGGCGGCGCACTGGCAGGCCTTGGCTACTACGCTCTGGCGGGCTGCCCTTCCGGGTCATGCGCCATTACCTCCAGTCCCCTTAATTCCATGGTGTATATGGGCTTCATGGGGTGGCTGCTTTCCGGTATCCTTGGAGCAGACTGTAAAGGGAGCTGCCGCAGATAAACGTCAATACAAACCAGCCGCGGGTGGACTGCCTGCGGCTGGTTTTATGCTTCGCCGTTTATTGGTTAACCTGTTTCCTCTCATTGTCAGACGGAGCTGGTCATGTTATGATAAGACTGTATGCACAAAGGCGCAATCCATGCCGCCCATGGAGATCCGCTGAACCAACATCCATACAGCCGGGAGGAAAGGATATGGTTTTTCTGATTGCAGGGGCGTCCCACACAGGGAAGACCGCCCTGGCCCAGAAGCTTTTGGAAAAATACGGATACCCGTATCTGTCTATCGACCATTTGAAAATGGGCCTGATCCGGAGCGGCTACACACCTCTCACGCCCATGAGCAGCGACCGGGACCTGACGGATTACCTGTGGCCGGTGGTGCGGGAGATGATCAAGACCGCCATTGAAAATGGGCAGGATCTTATTGTGGAAGGCTGCTACATTCCCTTTGACTGGGCAAAGGATTTTACGGAAGAATACCGAGCCCAGATCCAATACCGCTGTCTGGTCATGAGCGAGGCCTATATCCGAAGCCACTACCGGGATATCAAAGGATACGCCAATGTTGTGGAACACAGGATGGACGATTCGGACTGCACGCTGGAGATGCTGCTGCAGGACAATGCCCAAACATTGGAATCCTGCCGGAAATATGATGCCCCGTACATCCTGATCGATGGTACCTACTGCGTGGATCTTTGATTTGACAAAACCAAGGGAGGTATTCCCATGCCCCTGCATATCATACGAAACGACATCACTGCCATGAAAGTGGACGCGATCGTCAATGCCGCCAACGAGAGCCTGCTGGGCGGGGGAGGCGTGGACGGGGCCATCCACCGTGCCGCCGGGCCTGAGCTGCTGAAGGAGTGCCGTACTCTGGGCGGCTGCAAAACGGGCGAGGCCAAAATCACCAAAGCCTACCGCCTGCCCGCGAAATTTGTGATCCATACCGTAGGCCCCGTCTGGCGGGGAGGCGGTCACGGGGAGAGGGACCTGCTGGCCTGCGCCTATCGTTCCTCCCTGGAACTGGCCCTGGCCAACAACTGCGAGACGGTGGCTTTCCCTCTGATTTCCTCCGGGGCCTACGGTTATCCCCGGGATCAGGCCTTTAAGGTAGCGGTGGATACCATCGGCGATTTTCTGCTTGCTCACGAGATGACCGTCTCCCTGGTCATCTTCGACCGGGCCGCCTGTGCCATCGGGGAAAAGCTCTTTGCCGATATTGCTTCCTATATCGATGACCGCTATGTGGCAGAGCATACCGATCCAGAGGAAGTGCAGTACCGCCGGGCCATGGCCTTTGAAGCTCCGGCTGCGGCCTCCATGGAGAAATTCCGGCCCCCCGCCCCCTGCAGGGCGGCTGCCGGAAGCCTGGCCGAAGCCCTGGGACAGTTGGACGAGAGCTTTTCCCAGATGCTGCTGCGGAAGATCGACGAGCGGGGCATGACCGACGCCCAGTGTTACAAAAGGGCCAATATCGACCGGAAGCTTTTTTCCAAGATCCGCTCGGACATTCACTATAAGCCCTCCAAGCCCACCGCCATGGCCTTTGCCGTGGCTTTGGAGCTGCCCCTGGAGGAAGCGCGGGAAATGCTGGGGAAAGCGGGCTTTGCCTTCTCCCACGCCAGCAGGTTTGACATTATTGTGGAGTATTTCATCGCGCATCACAACTACAATATCCTTGAGATCAACGAAGCTCTGTTCGCTTTTGACCAGAGCCTGCTGGGAGGTTGACGCTGTGCCCCGAACCGATGTAACCCAAATGTCTTTTGCCAAACTGTACCCCCTGCTGGTGGCCAAGGCCGGGAAAAAGGGCCGCACCCGGGAAGAGGTGGACCAGGTGACGGCCTGGCTCACCGGCTATACTGCCCAGGATATTGCCCGGATGGAACGGTCCGACATCAGCTATGGAGACTTTTTCCGCAGCGCTCCCGCCATGAATCCCCACCGGGTCCTCATTACCGGCAAGGTGTGCGGTATCCGGGTGGAGGAGATCCAGGACCCCCTGATGCGGGAGATCCGGTATCTGGACAAGCTGGTGGACGAGTTGGCCAAGGGCAAATCCATGGAGCAGATATTGAGAAAATAATGACCGGATGGTTTTGCTGACCCATCGTTACAGGAGAGTGCTGCCATGAAAGAAATCAGGAAAAAACGGGCGGTTGCCGCCAGAGGATGCCGGAGAAAGGAAGTGATATAAAACAGAGAAAGGATGACAGACATGCATCAGATACCAGACCCCAATCAGGTCTTTCCCAACGAATATAAAACCTCCTGCTTTATCAAAAATGTGGTCAAGGCTCCCAATATCTCCATTGGGGACTACACCTATTACGACGATGCGTCGGACCCCACCGGCTTTGAAAGGAACAATGTGCTGTTCAATTACCCGGAGTTTGGCGACCGCCTTATCATCGGAAAATTCTGCGCCATCGCCTCCGGTACAAAGTTTATCATGGGACCGGCCAATCATCGTATCAGCAGTGTCACCACCTATCCCTTTCATGTGTTTGGCGGGGCATGGCAGGAGAACACGCCGCCCCATCTGGACCAGCTCCCCCGAAAAGGCGATATCGTCATCGGGAACGATGTGTGGATCGGGCGGGAGTGCGTTATTATGCCGGGCGTCAAGATCGGCGACGGCGCTATCGTGGCCGCCTGCTCCGTGGTGGTCAGGGACGTCCCTCCCTACACGGTATTTGGGGGCAACCCGGCGAAGCTGATCAAACACCGCTTCGACCAAGAGCTGACCGGCCTGCTGCTGCAATTTGCCTGGTGGGATTTGGAGCCGGAGGAGCTGGTGAAGGTCCTGCCTTTGCTGTGCGACCCGGATCTGGAAAAGGTGAAGCGGGAGATCCGGGCAAGGATCCCGGCGGCCCGGTAGATTTGTCGCCTGCCGGGCGACCATAACAGACCAAAATCCCCCTATACTGTGCTTGTAAGCCAAACAACACAGAACAGGGGGATTTGATTATGAAAAAGAATTTGACCGAACTGGTATTCATCCTGGACCGCAGCGGCTCCATGCAGGGGCTGGAAGAGGACACCATCGGCGGCTTTAATTCCATGCTGGAAAAACAGAAAAAGGAGCCCGGCGAGGCCTTTGTCTCCACCATCCTCTTTGACGACCGGATCGAGGTGCTTCATGACCGGATAGAGATAGAGAAAGTCAGGCCCATCACCCACAGGGAGTACTGCGTCCGGGGCTGCACCGCACTGCTGGACGCCATAGGAGGAGCCATCCACCACATTGGGAATATCCATAAATATGCCCGGCAGTCGGATGTGCCCGAGCACACCCTTTTCGTCATCACCACCGACGGCATGGAAAACGCCAGCCGCCGCTACTGCGCCCAGCGGGTCAGGGAGATGATCCAGCGGCAGAAAGAGAAATACGGCTGGGAATTTCTTTTTCTGGGAGCCAATATTGATGCGGTAGAAACGGCGGGAGCTCTCGGTATTGCGCCCGACCGGGCAGCAAACTATCACTGCGACAGCGCCGGCACCCGCCTCAACTACGAAGCAGTGAGCCGGGCCGTGGCCGCAGTCCGGTGCAGCGCCCCGCTGGACGCACATTGGAAGGATGCCATTGAGAAAGATTTCCGCAGCCGCAAAAGCGGCCAACGCTGATCTGCGCCGTTACATCTGACCCTTCCATACCCGGGCCAGAATGTCTTTGAGCACCAGCAACGCGTCGGTGTTATTGTAGCCGTAATCCACCCGAAGCTGGGTGAGCATCTCCCGCAGCGCGGGGGCATAGTCGCCGATGCGCACGGTTTGATGGTAGGTGGCCAGTACCGGATATTTTTTGCTCCATACCTTGTTCCAGTCGATCCGGGCCTGGGCCTCGTCGCTGACACTTTCGATCATTTGCTGGGCCTGCTGTTCGTCAAAATCATACTCGATCAACTGGTCCAGAGTCATGTGGTAGAGCATGGCCAGCCTTTTGGATTGGCGGATGTCAGGCAGGGTTTCGTTTGTCTCCCATTTTGAGATGGTCTGGCGGCTGACTCCCAGCTTCTCCGCTACATTTTCCTGGGAAAGCCCGCTCTTTTTCCGGGCGTGATACAAACTGCTTCCCAAACTCATGGCGTTTCCTCCTCGTCTGCAATTCCTGCGCTTAGTATACCGTCCGGACAACAAAAAATCTACCAGGGGAAGCCGTCATTTTCGCCCGGTTTCCTGACATTTTCCCCCGGTGGCTTGCTATGCCGGGGAAAACCAGATCGTATGGGGCTGGGCCGCAAAGAGAAAAAATCAAGGGGCCGCTCACGGCAAATCTCAGATCACTCCGGCCAAGCGACGCATCCGGGCTTTTGCCATTGCAGTCTCCCTCAACGGGAAAAAGCTGGGCCAGATGCCGGGATAACCGTAAAAAGTCCGGGACTTCTGAACTTACAGAAATCCCGGACTTTCTTTATTCCCAAATCATTCCAGCCTGCCTGTCTGGATGCGGCGCTTCAGATCAAGCACTTTTTCTTCGATCCGCTTCATAACGGCCAGAAAGGCGGCATCCTCCTTGCCGCTGGGATCATCCAGCCCCCAGTCCTCCCGGTGGGAACAGGGCAGGGTGGGGCAGTGGACATTGCAGCCCATGGTGACCGCAATATCCACCGCCGGCAGATGATCCAGGGCCTTGCTGTGCTGGGTCTGCTCCATGTCGATGCCGTAAACCTGCTTCATCAGGCGCACAGCGTCAGGGTTGATTCTGGCGCCGGGTTCGGTGCCGGCGGAAAAACTTTCAAACACGTCGCCGGCCAGATGTTTGCCCAAGGCCTCTGCCATCTGGCTGCGGCAGGAGTTGTGGACACAGAGAAAGGCCACTTTCACCCTGGGGTTCATGCCAGACCTCTGGCTTTCCGGATCAGCGACACAGCCTCGTCCCTGGTCAGGACCTTGCCGTAGGACACCACTTTGCCATCCACCACCAGGGCCGGGGTGGTCATGACGCCATAGGCGGCAATTTGGGCAAAGTCGGTGACATGATCGATGGCGGTGTCCATACCCAACTCCGCCAGAGCTGCCCGGACGGCTTCCTCCAGAGCGTTGCACTTGGCACAGCCCGAGCCCAGCACCCTGACGCCCGCAGCGGTCTTCATGGACTCAGCCTGAGCCATCTGCTGGGGCGTGCAGCTGCCACTGCAGCAGCACGCCGCTTTTTCTTCCTTTTTTCTGTGAAACAATCCCATGACAAAAACCTCCTGTGAAATTAAATCAAGATAGATTGCAGCCCGTTGAAGAGATACCCCACCAGGATGATGCCCACCGTGCAGATGCCAATGAACAGAGCCAGCAGCCGGGGCTTCACGGCCTTGCGCAGCATCACAAGGGATGGCAGTGAAAGGGTGGTGACCGCCATCATAAAGGCCAGCACCGTGCCCAGCTGAGCCCCTTTCCCCAGAAGCGCCTCCGCCACGGGAATGGTGCCGAAAATATCCGCGTACATGGGGATGCCCACCAGGACAGCCAGCACAACGCCCAGGGGATTGTTGCTGCCCAGTACCAGCTGGATCCACTGCTCCGGAATCCAGTTGTGAATCACCGCGCCGATGCCCACGCCTATGAGGATGTACGGGAACACCTTTTGAAAGGTGCCCAGCATCTGTTCCCTGGCGTAACGCAGACGGTCCCGGGGGGTCAGGTCGGGAGATTCAATGTCTACCTTCCCCGCTGTAAGGACAAAGCTTTCCACATATCGTTCCATGTGGAGTTTGTCGATCATCGTTCCGCCCGCTATGGCGACCACCAGGCCCAGGATCACATAAATGACAGCTACCCGCACGCCAAAAATACTCATGAGCAGCACCAGGCTTCCCAGATCCACCATAGGGGAAGAAATGAGGAAGGAAAAGGTCACGCCCAGGGGCAATCCTGCACTGGTAAAACCGATAAACAGCGGAATGGACGAACAGGAGCAAAAGGGGGTTACCGTACCCAGCAAAGCGGAGATCAGGTTGGCCCCTATCCCGTGAAACCGCCCCAGGATGCGTTTGCTGCGCTCCGGTGGGAAATAGCTTTGGATATAGGAGATGGTAAAGATCAGGATACAGAGCAGCGCCGTGATCTTTAAAACATCATAGAGGAAAAACTGAATGCTGCCTCCGATACGTCCGCTGATGTCCAGCCCCAAAGCGGAAAGGCACACACCGATCCCTTCATTGAGCCACTGCATGCCCAGCACCTGGTCCTGAATAAAATCCCAGACACCCATGGAAAAACCTCACTTTGCGTGATATATCAAAAAAATTTGATGTGTTTGGCGGAATAAAACGCCATCGCACCAGGATGGCGTTTATCTTTGGCGGCAGCCGTTCTCCGGTTTCCCGTCGGGGGTGGTCAGCTCTTCCAGGAGCCGGATGGCTGTGTCCCGGCCGGCGGGATCCAGGCGGTAGTGGGTCCACTTTCCTTCCGGGCGGCTGGCCACGATCCCGGATTCACACAGGATCTTCATGTGATAGGAAAGACCGGATTGGGTCAGATCCAGCGCCTCCAGCAGTACACAGGCGCACTTCTCGCCGCTGCGCAGCTGCTCCAGAATAGCCAGACGCTTGGGGTCGCAGAGAGCTTTGAATACCTTTGCCTGCTCCTGGAAGGACGCTTTCATGCTGCCACCTCACATCAATATTTTTTGATATAAACAGTATATGCACCCGGAAGCAAAATGTCAATAGGCCAGTGGGAGATCAGCCGGCATCCATGAGGGGAACCGGCTGCCGCAGGAAAGCGGGTACTTCTTTTGGGTTCGTGCATCAGCCGGATTACCGGCAGAAAGGAGGGAAGCGGGGAGGAACAGGCGAGCTGCACCCCTAAAAGGCGGCTGAAAGGCTTGTCTTGATCCGCTCCAGCCCTGTCCCAAGCCCCTCAAAGCCCACACACCGGCTGGGCCGGGTATTCACAGCATGGTCCAGCAGCGGCTGCACCTGACAGGAAATATCCAGGCACAGTTCCTGTGCCAGCACGTCCTCCCAGGCACGGTTGAGGAAAGCTACCTCACGCCGCCCGTGGGTGCGGGTAATGACGGCGCCGTCCGCCTGCCGCAGGTACTCTTCCACCTGCTTTTGAGAAAACCCCGAGGAAATGAGGCTCTCGGTCAGGCCTGCACGAAACAGTCCGGAGAGGTCCGCCCACTGAATGGGCGCCACATCATAGCGGACAAAGGCGTACCGGCTGTGGCAGTGGACGGCCAGCAGGCACTTCCGCCCCCGCAGTCCGATGACATGAAGATCCCAGCAGAAACGCCGGTCCGGCTCTGCACCATAAGCCGGTGTTTTTACTTTCAGGAATCGCTGAAGGGGAAAGGTCAGTCCCAGTTCCATCACTTCACCTCGTGGGGAATCGTAATCTTTTCCACCTGGATCTTGCCGTCCTCCAGTTCGGCCATCATCATGGTGATTTCCTGGTGGAACCGTCGGGGCCCGCAGGAGCCAGGGTTAAGCCACAGAATGCCGCCTTTTTCCTCTTGCACAAACTTGTGGGAGTGACCGAACACCACCACATCCACGCCGGAAAGATCTGCCGGCACTTCTTTTTTGTTATGGACCATATAAACGGTCAAACCTTCCAGGGTGACGGTAAGGTGGTGAGGGATACCCTCCGCCCAATCTTTATCGTTGTTGCCCCGGACGATATAGAGGGGGGCATACTGCCGCAGCTGGTCTATGATACTCTGTTTGTTGATGTCCCCGCCGTGGAGAATGGCATCGGCGTTTTTCAGATGCTCGGCTACCTCCGGCCGCAGCAGGCCATGGGTATCGGAGAGAATGGCAAGTTTCATGTGGTTCCCCCCCATCACAGTTTGATACAGCGGATCCTTTCCAGATCACCGCTGCACAGAGCCTCCAGGTTGCGGAAAATCTTTTCCGGCTCCCAGTCCCACCACCGGAGTCTTAACAGGTAGTCTGTCAGTTCCTCATCAAAACGGGGGCGAATTATACGGCAGGGGTTCCCCGCTGCGATGGTATAGGGCGGGATGTGGCTGGCCACCACGGAATTGGCTCCAATAATGGCGCCGTCACCGATGTGAACGCCGGGCAGGACAGTGACATTCTGGCCGATCCACACATCGTTGCCCACCACAGTATCCCCCTTGAGGGGCAGCTGGTCCAGCGTGGGCGTGCACTTCTCCCAGCCGTGGGCAAAGATGTTGAAGGGATAGGTGGTGGCCGAGGCCATGCGGTGGTTGGCCCCGTTCATGACAAATTCCACGCCCTTGCCGATGGCGCAGAATTTCCCGATAATCAGTTTGTCCCCTATAAATTCGTAATGGTGGGTCACATGAGCCTCAAAGTCCTCACCACCGGTGGCAGCGTCGTCGTAGTAGGTATATTCTCCCACCTCAATATTGGGACGGGTAATAACATTCCTGATATAGCAGACGCTGGGGATATTCTCGTTGGGGTGGACAGCGTCCGGGTTGGGTCCAAACATCAAGCAGCCTCCTTATACCTGGGCATTCCGCTCCAGAATTTCGCGGTAAAACTTACGGGCGTTTTTCAGATCCTCTTCGTCCGGGTGGCCCTTGGCGATGCCGCCCACCAGCTTGAAGGGGCCGAAGGTGTCGTAGCCTTTACAGCCAAATTCGCCCAGCACCGGGCACCCTTTCTCTTTGGCGATTTCCCGGAGGGCCTCCGTGCCGGCGCCTTTGCCTCCGCCATAGGTGCAGACAAAGAATACCGGCTTCCTCTGGGGCAGATACTGCCGGGCAAAAGCCGGGACGCTGTCGTGGAACTTCCCGAAATAGATTCCCGAGGCAAAGCCGACGCAGTCATATCCCTCCAGCCGGACGGTCTGGCGGGTGGTCACATCGATAAGGTCGACCTGTCCCTCCCGGGCCATGGCTTCCAGCACTTTCAGGGTGTTCCCATGGTGGCGGGAGTAATAGCAGATGGCGGTTTTCATAAATGGCTTCCTCCCTGCAGGGTCCACCCGAAGTCGTTGTGGTAGATCATCTGGCGGGTCATACCGCCGTCGATGCAGATGTCCTCCCCGGTGATGAAGCCCGCCTTGTCCGAGCAGAGGTAGAGCACCATATTGGCGATGTCCATGGGATTGCCGACCCGGCCGGCGGGGTGCTGGACTGCATCCGGGCCCTCATAGACAGTGCAGCTGGTGTCGATCCAGCCGGGAGAAATGGAGTTCACCCGCACCTTGCCGCCAAGGCTCACCGCCAGGGCGTGGGTGAGAGCGGAAATGCCGCCTTTGGCGGCGGTATAGCTTTCGGTCTGTGGTTGGCTCATCCGATCCCGGGAGGAGGAGATATTCACAATGGATCCGCCGGGGGCAAAGTGAGGCAGGAACAGCTTGGTGAGATAAAAGGGCGCGGTGACCCCCACCCGCAGGGCATAGTTGAACTCTTCATAGCTGCATTGGCTGATGCCCTTCATCAGGGGCAAAGCGTTATTGATGAGATAATCCACATGGCCATAGTCGGCAATAACCTTGCGGGCAAAATCTTCCAGGACCTTCTGGTCTGCCAGGTCGCCCACAAAATAGTCGTTGGGCAGCAGGTCGATGACACAGACCCTGGCCCCCGCCTTGCGGAATTCATCGGTGATCGCCTTGCCGATGCCTTTGGCGCCGCCGGTGACCACAGCAACTTTGTTTTCAAACATGTTTTCCCTCCTCAGTCTGCATCCTCATCCAGGGCCTCCACCAGAAAACTCACCGGACGGAACCCATCGTTGCAGGAGAGCATGGCGGACTTGGGGTTTTTCATCCAGCCGTCATAAAAATTCTCTCCGCCGTGGCTCAGTGCCAGCACAAAGGGGGAGATGGTGTCCCAGGCGCTCTGGCAAAAGCCTGCCGGCTTGGCCCAGCCGTTGGCGATAAACACCTGTCCCACCGCCATGTCGCAGGCGTGGGAGATGGGGTTCTCATATTGGACCATCAGGTCCTGGTACCGGGTGATGCGCATAACCGTGATTTTACACTTTTTCATATGATAACGCCCTCGCAGTGGTCGATTTCGTGCTGAATGATCTGGGCTGTCCAGCCGGTAAAGGTTTTCAGCCGCTCCTGGAACTTTTCGTTCTGCCAGCGCACCTTAATGGATTCCCACCGCTTGGCCGGGCGGGTACCGGTGAGGGAGAGACAGCCCTCTTCCGCATCGTAGGGTCCGGCCTTTTTGAGAATCTCCGGGTTGAACATGACCATATATACGCCCTGGTTGTCAAAGGCGATGATGCGTTTGTTCACGCCGATCATGTTGGCTGCCATCCCTACGCAGCCGTCCTTGTGGTGTTCCAGGGTTTCCAGCAGGTCGACAGCGATCTGGATATCGTCCTGGGTGGCAGGCTCTGCCTTTTGGGCCAGAAAGGCCTCATCCTTGCAGATGTCTCGAATCATCATGAATTCTCCTTATCTTGTTCAGTGGCCGCAGCTCAGGTCTGCCGCTGGGGTGACATGCGGCGCGGCAAATCCCATTTCCACGCCCAGAGGCAAACCGGTCCCCCGCTGGCCAAAGGGGCCTTTCCCAGAGAAAGGGGGTCCTTGCCGTAAAACTGAAATTTGCCTCCCCGGTTTTTATCTGTAAGACTGGGGAGCTGTTGCAGTGGAAATACTATGGATACGGTTTGCGATGCTTTTGATCCGTCCCAGCCCAATGGATACTGCTCCGGCAGCTGGGCAAACCGGATTTCCGGCTTGAAAGGTGATTGGGCTTTTCCCCGTGATTCCATTGTAGCGTCCTGGATGGGGCTGTGCAAGTAAATTCCTGTCTGCTCTTGTTTCCCGCTGGATGCCATGGTATCATCCAGATGCAGGAACTGCCGGAATGTTTTTAAAGAAGAATCGCTGTTCGAAGCCCGGCAACGCTCCGGAGCCTATATTCTCATCGGGAGAATATCCCTGCTCCTTCCGGAACGCAAAATAAAATTCAGGAGGAAACAAGCGTGAAACAAGACATCATCATCCGCAGGGAAACCCCGGCGGACCACGCCGCAGTGGAACAACTGACCAGAGAGGCGTTTTGGAATGTATACCGCCCCGGCTGTATGGAGCACTATGTAGTCCATGTACTGCGCAGTGACCCTGCCTTTGTGCCCGAGCTGGATCTGGTCATGGAGCGGGATGGACAGCTTATCGGCCATGTAATGTATATGCGCGCGGCCATCACCGCCGACGGCGGCCGGGAGATCCCGGTCATGACCTTTGGACCCATCAGCATCCATCCGGATCTGCAGCGGCAGGGACTGGGCAAATATCTTTTGGATTATTCCATGGAGCGGGCTGAGGCTTTAGGCGCAGGCGCCCTGTGCATAGAAGGCAACCTGGATTTCTATGGAAAATCGGGCTTTGTTGTAGCAGGCACCCGTGGCATCCGCTACCATGGAGAACCGGATCAGGAGCTGGTTCCGTATTTTTTGCTCAAGGAACTCCGGCCGGGCTTTCTGAATGGTGTCACCGGGGTCTATCACACTCCCAAAGGCTACTATGTGGACGAGACGGCAGCGGAGGCTTTTGACAGGCACTTCCCGCCCAAAGAGAAGTTGAAACTGCCCGGGCAGTTGTTCTGAATGCCAAGACGTACCCCATCGCCTCCGGCCAGTGGGAGCGTGATCCGGATTCCCGGGCATGGGGCGGGGCGAATGCCGTGCCCGCGCCCATCCTCCCGAACCACATCTGCGCCGCCAAACAGATACCTGGAGATGCAGGGGAGCTTTATTATAGAAGATAGAGCCGTGTTCCAGTGCTGTCTGTTCAACGAAGGCTAACTCCAAGACAGGGAGCCGATCCCATGACAAAAAAGAAAGCCAGCGACTGCGGAATAGGGATACCCTGTCATGAGGTGGGGTTCTGGTTCGTGTTCTGCCTCTGGAGCAAGACGTTGAAGGCGAAGAAGGAAAGCTTGGGAAGCGAAAAACGAAGCAGACAAAATAACGTAAAGGAAAAAGAGAACAGGGTGGAAGTATCGTTGAGATGCTCCCGCCCTTGTTGGCATAATCGTCCGGCAAAGATGTTACTTATAATCCGTTGAACGATAGTCTACATTTTATGTAAAATAAAAGTCGAATTTATGTGTAAGGAGCGCAGCGGTCATGATAACACAAAAGGTTGGCAGCCGGATCAAATCACTCAGAAACAGCCTTGGTCTTTCGCAGGAGAAGTTGGCGCTGAAAGCTGGTATTGATCGCACATACCTTGCCGGAATAGAATCTGGAAAGCGGAATGCAACGATAACCAGTTTGGAAAAGGTTGTATCGGCATTGGACATTTCGCTTTCTGATTTTTTTGATTTTGATAAAAATGTTGACCATAAGTAACAATAGAGGTAATATAAAGGAGAAATTACAAAAATGAAGCCTCAAATCGGACGATATCCAATTGAAGTGTTTGGCTATACATATACTGATCGTTGCCAAGCTGCCATAAATGCACGTCAAACCCAGTTTTGCCCTTTCCTCGGAAGAGAATGTACAAAGCCCAGAAAAAGTGAACCGCACATAAAAGTTGGTATTTGTTCTCTCGGTTACAAAGGGTCATTTCTCGAAGAGTTTGAGCCTGTAATCGTTTGTCCTTTTCGCTTTTTGGAAGACATTGTGTTTAAGTCCATACATGATCGCTTTTTCCCTGAATGGGAGAATTATCACTGGATCAAAGAAGTCAATATGGGGGTCAGCGGTAACGTTGATTTTGTTGCAGTAAAAACAGACGCAGAATGCAAACAGGTATCCGATTTTTTCTGTGTTGAGTTTCAGGCAAATGGGACAACAGGTTCGCCTTATCCTTATGTAAAAGATTTACTTAACTGCGGAAAATATGATAAAAGTTATACCTTTGGTCTGAACTGGGCAAATGAGTTTATGAAGACCATGATGCAGCAGGTATATAAAAAGGGGCAAGTTGTCAACGCATGGGGCAAGAAAATAGTTTTTGTTATCCAGGATGTTGCCATGGCATATCTGGAGGATGCCGTGGATACATCTGATTTACGGCAAGACATGAATGATACCATCCATTTTATGACATATAAAATGGAATGGGATGATGAACTGAGCCGTTTCAGACTTGAAGCATCCAAATGGTTCAGCACGGATCTGAATGGTATCAATAAGATTTTGGCAGGAGCCCATTCTGATCTGTATTTAACCGAGAGACAATTTCTGAACAACGCAATAAAAAAAGGACGAGAAGACGGAGTACTAGAGTGATGCACGACGTATTGGCAAATAAGAAAAAATATTGTTTTATCACTGCAGATTCTGGGACAGCACTTAAACAGTTGCCGGATGAGAGCATTGACTGCGTAATCACATCACCGCCTTATTGGCAGCAGCGGATATATGAAGATTATGATGGTGAATTGACCAACGTCATAGGCTCAGAAGCAACACCGGAAGAATATGTTGAAAATCTGATGTCTATCATCAGAGAGATCAAACGGATCCTGAAACCCACAGGAACATTTTGGCTTAATATCGGAGATAAATTTTACAGGAAATGTCTTATGGGTATGCCGTGGCGCGTTGCACTATCGATGCAAGATGAAGGTTGGATTTTGCGCAGTGATATCGTTTGGGATCAAATGAAAGGCACTCAGAGCTGTAAAGACCGCTTTAGAGATATATATGAACATGTCTTTCAGTTTGTAAAGACTCAAAAATACTACTTTGATGCAGACGCTGTGCGTATCGTTCCTGAAAAATGTGCCTACGAGAAAGAGGGCGAAATTACGTCTGCAACGGGTGTAACAGGAAAGAAGTATTTTGCCCAGATCCATAATTCAACAGTCCTCTCGCCGGAAGAAAAACAAAACGCGATAGATGCGTTAAATACTACTTTGGAAGAAATGCGAAAAGGCGCAATTGTTGATTTTCGCATGACTGTCCGTGGGGAGCAAAGGGCATATCACAGTGAAAGCACAAGAATCAGTGGCCGTGCAAAAGAGCTTGAGGAAAAAGGATTTTACTTTATCAAAATGAAAAAAAGGGGATTCTTGCCTTCTAACATCTGGAGAATCGTTCCTGAAGATTCTTGGAGGCGTGATGCACACTGCGCGGTTTTTCCTGAAGAATTATTGAGAGTTCCCATATTATCCACCTGCCCAATCGGCGGAGTGGTGCTCGATCCATTTTCTGGAACGGGAAGCACCGTTGATGCTGCTGTTAAACTGGGCAGAAGGGGAATTGGAATTGATTTAAGCAAACAATACACGGAATTAGCCGAAAAACGATTAAAGTGTACTGTGAATATTGTAAGGGCGAAAGTAATCCATGAAAAATGAACAGTAAAAAGGTAAAGACAGGAAGATTCCTGCCTTGCTGGTTTTGTTTATCCGATAAGCCGTTCTTAATAGAAATGATAAATCCGAACACATTATCCACGATGGGTAGTGTAGTTTGGATTTATTGTTAGATGAACTGCCTGAACATTTTAGATCACTGAACCTGGTGGATCCGACATGAAGAAAAGAACGGAAGCGCGTCACAGCTCTGGATGGGTGGTCGGAGCAGGACGAACACCCCCGGCACCTTCCTTCCAACATGTGTTTGAACTCCCGGACTCCCCTTCCTATTTAGCCTTCTTTAGCTCTGGCCATTTCAATGGAGAGTTTTGCCTTTTGGGATTTGTATGGGCTGGGATTCTGCGTATTATGTATTAAAAAATGTTCCATCTGGTCCAGGTGGTGTGAAAAAGAAAATCCACCCCGAAAAGCCTCCGGAAACTGCACCGCATAAATAAGGGTGGGTCTCCATCACGGTTTTGCAGAACCGGGGAGCAAACAAGGCCGCTGCTGAAAACAGCAGCGGCCTTTTCTGTGTAGGGCTTTGCTTGAAAAAGCCCCGATTTATTTTTTTACTGGGCACGGATGGTCGGAGATCCTGCGGCAGTCTTTTCCGGACGAAATTTATTTCCCTTCCAGATATTCCTGGTGCGCAGACTGAGCCATTTGCCGGTATTCCTCCGCTTCCTCCTTCTGGCCCTGACGGTCCAGCAGCTTGGCTTTTACTTCATAGAGCCAATAGTTGCGGCAGTTTTCTTCGCCATAATAGGCATACTCATAGGCAAAAGCTTGGGAGAGCGCCCGGTTTGCCTCCGGCAGATTGTCCAGTTCCAGGTACGCTTCTGCCGCACTGAGGTAGGCCGGTACGCAGATCCCGATTTCGTCAATGGCCTCAAACCGGCGGATGGCCTCCTCGTATCCCTGGATGGCCTCTTTCATCCGTCCCATTTTTTTCAGCACTTGGGCCCTGTTGTAGTAGGCCCAGGGGATCAGGGGGTCTTCATCCGAGAGGATCTGCAGACGGAGCTGGAGTACCTGCTGGAAATAATGCTCAGCTTCTTCCAGCCGGTTCTCATGGTACTTGGCCCATCCCATCATGGAACAGGACAGGGATAGCTGCCGGTCTCGCTCCGGGGACTGGGGGACTGCCTGGATAATCTCCAGAGACCGGGCGGCTTCCTGGGAAAGCAGGTCATACTGTTCCAGACACCGCCGCTGATTGGCCATGTAGTAGTGATACCAGCTTTCCCGGATGGGGTCCGGATGGAGGGTGATCAGCTTTTCAAAAATCGCAATGCTTTTGTCCCGCATGAAGTATTCCGCATAGGCTTCTGCCAGCCGTTCCATAAAGTTCACATTGAAGGGCAGGGAGGGGTCGCACCACTTGCGGTAATAGTTTTCCCCCAGGGAGATCAGCGCCTGTTTTTCCTGGTATTTGCAGTGGGTAAACTGGCTCAGCCGCTGGGCAAGGTTGTCCACATAGACTTGGCAGTCCTGTGCAAAACCGGGATTTTTCCGCACGATGGTATCGGCCATCAGCGGATGGAGGGAGATCACATCGGTGATGGAGTTGTACTGGATAAAGCTGCTGTCGATCAGTTCGTCCAGCAGGATAAAATCTTCCAGCTGCGTCAGATCAAAGAACAGTTCCGTCTCTACCCCCTCCACCGGGAGAAGGGCCATATTCTTCAGAACCGAGATCTTCTCCGAAGTAAGGCCGCTCAGATCAAAGATCTGCTGCATAACCTCCATCACATGGTCCATGACCATCTGGGAGCGGCGCTGGACAGTTCCGCCTGTGCCGCGGAGATAATCCAGCATGGCGGCAGGGGAAAGATGGGATGCCTGCATCTGCTTGGCCAGCAGCTGGATGCCATAGGTATGGAATCCGATGCGGCGGAACACCTCCGACAGCGCCGGCTCCTCCTGTGCCCCTATGGGACGCTTATAAAACTTCCGGAACAGAGCCAGCTGATCCTCCCACCGGTCCAGGGGACGGACCGTCAGTTCCTGATACCCGTCTTTTTCACGACTGATGCGGGAGGTGATAATCATGGAATATCTCCCCTCCAGCAGCTGGGTGAGCCGGGGATCCTGGATATCCAGATTATCCACCACCAACAGGGTGTCTCGGTCACAGTGCTCTTTGAGATAGTCCAGCTTTTTCTCATAATAGACTTCTCTTGCCTGTGGAGTGGTCAGATCCTGCTTCTCACTCTCCAGGCCGCGGATGCGAAGGAACTGATCGGAGATCATCATGTCCTGAATATTGGTGTTGCAGGTCAGCCATACCATGGTGGTATATTCGCCCTGAAATTTGCGCAGATACTGCCGGGCCAGTTCGCTTTTTCCCATTCCGCCGGTTCCGAAGAGGAAAAGCTTGTTGTTCTCTCCCCGGAGCAGCTGGTGCATTTCCTCAAGCTCCGCTTCACGGCCCACAAAGTTGGTGTTGTAAATCAGGGAGGTGCTGCGGATCCCTCCTGTCTGCGTGGGGATGCCGCTTTCTTCCTGAGCAGAGCCGTCCTCCTCTTCCTGAAGCCAGTAGGCGATGCGGGAAACCAGGGTGGAGATCCGCTCCTCTTCAGGCGGATCGGAGGCATCCAGGCTGTGAATGCGTCCCAGATAATATTTTACATCGTCCGACATGTTCTCCTTATCGGTGCGCAGCGGAAGGAGGCGGATATTTTCCTTGTGATGGAGACGGTTGAAGGCGCAGTCGATCTCATTGAGTACATGCTCAGAACGGGAGGAGTACTGGTTCATGATGAGCAGGAAAATTTTGCACTCTTCAATGGCCCGCACAATGTCTCCGGCATATTTGGATGTTACATCCCGGGGGGCATACCAGCATTTGATGCCGTTATTCTCCAGTGCCCGGACAATGTGTTCCACCAGCTCCACAGAGGAGTCGTGGTGATAACTGATAAAGACGATATGTTTCATAGGACGCCTCCCAACAAAACCGTAATCAGACTTCCCTTTGCCGCTGTTTTTCCAAAATGCGCTGTCCTCTGCCGGAAGTTCCGGACAAAGTCCCCATATTGGTCAATCGCTTTCCTTTACCGACAGGAGAATGCGGATATTCTCCCGGTCCTTTTCACGTTCCGCTTCGGTAAGATCCCCATAAGGCAGCAGATCCGTGTGAATCCGCCGGACAGGATCCTTGCGTTTCCCGTTCTCCGGCCGACCGAAAGTCCAGTTGTTCAGACTGTGATACCGGCACCAGCGGATGTGTTCCAGTTCCGCCAGTAATTCCAAGGCTTCCGTGGGCAGTTGTTCTGCCGATGCCGGCAGCCCCATGGATGCCAGCATGTCCAGCCGTACCATGTGGTAGTCCGCGGCACTGATGTTGGACTCCCGGGTGAAGGCATCCAGTTTTGCCCACTGGGCCTCCCGATTTTCCGCTGTTTCTTCCAGGCCGTTGTACAGATGGCTGTAACGAAGATTGATGGCTTTGGCCCTGGTGAGAAGAAGGTCGTCCATGACGATCTTCAGGTCAAGGGCCGCCTGTTCCCAGGCAAACAGCCGCAGCCGCTGCTGCTTTGCCAAGGGGCTGTTCCTCAGAGCGCTGCCGGCAAAGACATCAATTTCCGGCCGTGTGGTGGCCAGCAGCAGATCCTCCAGCAGCTCCGCCTGTTCTTCCTGTTCCAGAACCAGCAGCAGATGGACTTGCTCCAGCAGCGGAAGCTGGGTATACCAGGACTCTTGATGGAAAATGACAGCATCGCCAATCTGTGCAATACCCCGATGAACCGCTGCAAAACGGTCGGCTGTACCGAAGATATGGTACTCGATCAGCTGGTCCGGCGAGAACAGGTTATTTTGCAATCCCCGCAGCAAGAGTTCCTCCCCCAGTTTGCCGAACCCAAGAAAGACGATCTGCAGGCGGTATTTCTGCCGGCGGGACAGTTCGTACATTCCCCGCTGCCGCCAGAACAGCCGGGCGGCGTTCTCCTCCGGGCAGAAAAACCGCAGCATCGGGTCAGTGTTGGACTGGGCGGACAGGGACCGGCACTGCAGATACACCTTCCGTCCGGTCAGTTCCTGCCGGTGCTCCTGATAGAAAGCAAAATTTTTCTCTTCTGAGTCTGCGAGAATGTACCGGTGGGCGGGAACCAGATCCTGGCCCCCGTCCACACCGCGACAGTCCAACTGCTCCAGCAGAACAGATTTGACTGGCCCTGTGCCGTATACAGCCACACTGTCCTCCCGGAGATACCGCAGCCAGTTGCCCAACATCCGACGAAGGGCGCCGATGGCCAGTATGACGCCGCTGGCGGTGATCAGCGGAGCAGTCCAGCGGGCGACCTCCACCCACAGGTTGGGCGGTGTATCACCATAGTTCATCAGATACATCCCCACACACTGGTAGAGGGCATCCAGGAAGTCCCCTCCTGCTTGTCCCACAAGGCCAATCATACCGCAAACCAGCGGAAAAAAGAAAATCAGTTTCTTGCCCACAACAGCCAATTTCTTCACAGGACACAACCCTTTCCCCTGTATTACCCAGCCCGCTCTCTTTTTTCATTTTACATCAAACGACAAATAGTGACAATCCGTATGGGCCTGAAATCCTGCAGCGATGTCAACGCCCTGTGCTGCTTAAAGCATGAATGAAAAATCCTGGATAATGTTTATTATGGAAAGAATACAGTGCTGTCAGGATGCCTGATTTTCCAGGTAGGCATCCAGCCGCACCTCCACATTTTCCTGCAAATTGCGGTAAAAGAACTGGTAGTCGTATAAATGGTATATGCCATCGGAAAAAATAGGCAGTACCGGCGGATAATCCTCCGGGGTCACATCCGGTACTTTCAGAGCACCCCGCTGAGGGTCGATATACGCTCCGGTGAGCTGGGGGATCTCTGTGACGATATTGCCGCTGTAATCGGTAAAGCAGGCACCCAGGTTTTCTTCTTTCCCGGCGGGAGTGCCATCGGTCTTCCAGTTCAGAGGATTGATGGCCAGTGTGCGGGTCCCGGCGGGAATCATCAGGGAATCGGTAACGGTTTCAGCTTCACTGTTAAAGGAGATGATCACGCCGGTATCGTCCTCGCCGGAAGCAAAGCGAAGATGAGGATACTCGTCCAACTCCTCCTCGCTGATGCTCCAGCCGATGGCATAGCAGGCTACCAGCAGGTCGTTGACTTCTTCCTTGGCAAAGCAGTCTTTCAGAAGACGGATACTCATATCGCCGCCCTGGGAGAATCCTGCCAGGATGATAGGCTGCCCATTGTTATAATGCTCCAGGTAATAGGTAAAGGCATCCTTTACATCCTCATAGGCGATGGAGAGATATTCTGTCCGTTCTTCTGGAGGCAGTTGGTAGACATTCAGCCCCGCCTGACGGTAGTAAGGGGCAAAGAACCGGGCGTTCTGGTCGTAGATGCCTTTTTCCATATTGGTAGCGCCCAGAAAGTCACCCTTTGCCGCTTCATCATCCATCCGCATGTTGAAGCTGTCCTCTTTGCCGCCATAGACTGTGGGACAGATGAAAAATACATCCGCATCTGCGGTCCTGTCCGTCTCCAGATAAGCCCAGTTTTCCGCCTGGGCATAGACCGAGAGGGGTTCTTTAACTGCTGCGCATCCCACCAGTGTGAACGCCAGCATAAGAGATAAAAACAGTGCTGAAATTTTTTGTTTCATGGGCGAATACTCCTTTTGGTTGTAAGGTGCCATACAGAATGGTCCTGCTTATTGGACAAATATGATGTCAAACTGAGTTCTCAATGATGGGAAATGGGACATATCAAGGTTGGTCAGCTTTTTGGACAAATATGATGTCAAACTGAGTTCTCAATGATGGGAAATGGGACATATCAAGGTTGGTCAGCTTTGTTGATATTTGCCAATAAGTCCCTGTCGGATTTTGGAATTCCAATTATACTAAATATAATATACATCTTCAAAGAGAAGATAGGAAGAGTCAACTATCATGCTGCCTCCCGGTCTCTAAGAACAAGTCATTAATATTGCCCTGAAACGCGGGCTTTGGGAAATTCCTGAGGTCCCCAAATCGGTTGCGCCCATTGGCAAAGCGGAGGCCTCCCAGGTGCTGGCACAGTACCTGGCGGATGTGGTGCAAAGGGGCCTGGAGAAGGTGGCAGACAACGGTGGAGACATCTCCATACAGATTGGCCTCGCCAACCAGATTGCAACCCTCATCCAGAACACAACTGGGGAAGCTGACTTTGCCGCGCTGAGCGTTGACCAGCGGGCGGTGCAGCTTCTTACGCTTTGGGATCCCCGGCTGGCCCTTGGCAAAACAGCTGCCGGCCTGAGCCGACAGAGGAGGGAAAAGGTAAAGTGATACTGTTCGAGAGAGCAGGGTAAAAATAAAGAATGTCCAAGGAACGGAATAGCGTTCCTTGGACATCATCATTTTGTGGTTAGATAGAAGCAAAGGGGCTATGCGGCCAGGTGTTTCCCTGAAAATTGCAGGCACAGCGAGGTCGCAGCCCCTTGCCGTAGTATGGCCCTTATAGGGTTTAATCATAGCCGGAGGCTTTGACTTACGGACCTGTTTTACAACGGGCCCTTGCAGAGGAACGGCCTTGTGAAGAAAGCAGATTCACGCCGAGGCAGCATGAAACTCTTGCAGCAGTACCTTGGGATCGGAGCATGCCATAAAGCCGCTCATCACACATCCGCCTTGGGCGCCGGCTGCTATCACCAATGGGAAATTTCCCGGTTCAATTCCACCGATGGCCCACACCGGGATCTGCACGGCGACGCACACTTCCCACAGAAATGCCAGACCTCTGGGAGGCAGGCCTTTTTTGCAGTCGGTGGCGAAGATATGACCCGCCGTGATATAGGTGCATCCCAGCCGCTCTGCCTCCTGAGCGTCCTCCACACTGTGGCAGGACGTCCCCAGCATTGGGAACTTTGTGCGCTGTGCCGGTGAGAGGGTGCGCAGCAGCGGCAGCGGCAAATGCAGCCCGTCGGCCCCCAGCTCCCGGGCGATGTCCGGGAAGCTGTGAAGAATGCAGGGCGTGGCGTGGAAGCGGCAGATGGTTAAAACTTGCTGCGCCAAAGCGCGATAGTCGTCGGGAGGCAAGTCCTTTTCCCGCAGGATCACCCCGGCGGGGCCGGCAGCGGCGACGGCCTCCATCCGGGTGAGAAAATCCTCCCGGCAAAGGCGGCGATTGGTGACACACAGGATCTCAGACATACAGATAATCATTCAGCACCGGCTGAAGCCCTTCCTCAAAAAGATCTTCATACATGGCGTCAAAGCTGCGGTCATCGCAGATCTCAAACTGCTCGTCACCCTGGGCCTCGTCGCTTTCCTGCCCCGTGTACTTGCTCTCATGGTCACCGATACCGGTGGAGACGCCAGCGGAGACCTTGGTGGCAGCAATCTTTACGATGCCGTTGCGGAACTCCGCACTCTCCCGAGAAGAGACGGTGATGCCCGCAAAGGGCAGGAAGATCCGGTAGGCGCACAGCACCTGGCACAGCTGCCGTTCATGGACGTCCTGGGGGTTGATTTTTTCGTTGTTGATGATGGGACGCAGCCGGGGACAGGACAGGGACATCTCCGCATGGGGGTACTTCCGCTGCAGGTAGTAGACATGGAGGGCGGTGGCCAGAGCGTCCTTGCGGAAGTCGGCCAGCCCCAGCAGAGCGGAAAAGCCCACGCCGCGCATGCCGCCCATCAGAGCCCGCTCCTGAGCCTCGAACCGGTAGGGCCACACCCGCTTGTGGCCCATGAGATGGAGCGTTTCATATTTTGCCGCGTCGTAGGTTTCCTGAAACACGGTGACGTAATCGGCGCCGCACTCCCGCAGGTAACGGTACTCGTCGCTGTTGACCGGGTAGATCTCCAGCCCCACCATGCGGAAATACTTCCGGGCCAGCTTGCAGGCTTCGCCGATGTACTCCACGCCGCTCATGGTCCGGCTCTCGCCGGTGAGCAGCAGGATCTCCTCCATTCCGGAGGCGGCGATGATCTGCATTTCATGCTCGATCTGCTCCGCATTCAGCTTCATGCGGCGGATGTGGTTGTAGCAGTTGAAACCGCAGTAGATGCAGTAGTTTTCACAGTAATTGGCGATGTACAGGGGCGTGAAGAGATAGACCGTGTTGCCGAAGTGATTCCGGGTCTCCATCCGGGCCTTTTGGGCCATTCGCTCCAGATAGGGCTCGGCTGCCGGAGACAACAGGGCCTTGAAATCCTCAATGGAACATGTTTCATGATCCAGGGCTGCCTCCACCTCCCGGGCCGTGTAACGGGTGGGATCGTAGGCATCCATCTGGGACAGCACCTTCTCCATGACGTCGGACTGGATACGCTCCATACCGGGCAGATAGGCCATATGGTCCGTGCGGCTGGCAGGATCTGTCTCCAGCCGGTGCTTTTTCTCCAGGGCAGCGGGACTGAGATATTCTGAGTCCACGAAAAACTGATTTTCCATGCCGTTCCCTCCCCTTAGTCCCGAAGAAAACCGGTGAGGGGGTCGGAGGCAGAAGCGCCCCGGAGCAGCACCCGGCCCAGGCCTGACAGATAGGCCTGACGGCCCGCCTCAATAGCCTTGCGGAAGGCAGAGGCCATCAGGGGCAGGTCACCGGCGGTGGCCAGAGCCGTATTGGCCATGATAGCCGCCGCGCCCATTTCCATGGCCTCACAGGCCTGGGAGGGACGGCCGATTCCCGCGTCGACGATGATGGGCAGATCGATTTCGTCGATGAGGATCTGGATGAACTCCCGGGTGGCCAGACCCTTGTTGGAGCCGATGGGAGAAGCCAGAGGCATCACGGCTGCCGCACCCGCGTTGACCAGATCACGGGCCGCATACAGATCCGGGTACATATAGGGCATTACCACAAAGCCCTCCTTTGCAAGGATTTCCGTGGCACGGATGGTCTCCTGGTTGTCGGGCAACAGGTACTTGGAATCCCGCATGATCTCAACTTTTACAAAGTCGCCGCAGCCCAGCTCCCGGGCCAGCCGGGCAATGCGCACCGCCTCATCGGCGTTTCGTGCGCCGGAGGTGTTGGGCAGCAGGGTAACATCCTTGGGAATGTAGTCCAAAATATTTTCGTGGTCGCGGGTATTGGCGCGGCGGACTGCCAGGGTGATGAGCTCTGCGCCGGCGTCCCGCACAGCCGCTTCAATGAGCTGCAGGGAGTATTTGCCGGAACCGAGGATAAAACGGGACGTAAAGGTGTGGCCGCCGATGACCAGCGGATCGTTTCTCAGTTGTTCTGTCTGCATGGATACTTTCTCTTCTTTCTGTTTGGTTTTTTTCAGCCGATTTACGGTTCGGTCTCTCCGGCCAGCAGCCGGAGGATCATATGGGCCTGGTGGGCGGCGCACAGGGCCACCCGGGCGGATACGAGGCCCAGTCCTTCGGATACATCCGACGTGCCGTCGCCGCACAGGTACAGCCGGGCCAGGGGCTGCCGGGTGACGATGGCGTTGGCGCTGTCCAGGCCCGCCATGCCGGAGGCGGCCACCAGGGGCTTGTGGGGAAAGTGCTCCAGAACGCCGGACACCAGCATGGCCTTGGCCTCGGCATCGTCGAAGGCTTCACAAATGATGTCATCTTTTGCCAGAAGCTCCTGCAAGTTTTCTGCTGTCACCCGGACTGTGTCCGTCTCCACGGCGCAGTAAGGAGCGATGCGCCGGAGAGTGTCCGTCAGTGCCTGGGTTTTGGGAAGGCCCAGCTGGTCCGCCATGTATTGCTGCCGGTTCAGGTTGGACAGGTCCACCAGGTCAAAGTCTATGAGATGGAGATGTCCTACCCCGGCCCGGGCCAAGGCGATGGCCACATTGGAGCCCAGGCCCCCCAGGCCGCAGATGGCCACTCGTCCGGCGTCAAACCGGGCCTGAAGCGCTGCGCCGTGGCGTTCCACCAGGGCGCGGTGCATCTCCTCGCATGTGGGGATCATGTCAGCCACCTCCCACAAATCCAACGATTTCCACGCTGTCTCCGTCCGCCAGGATCGTTTCATCGTAAAGCCGTTTGGGAACGATCGCGCCATTGCGCTCCACCGCCACGCGGCCTGGGTGAAATCCCACATGGGACAGGACTTCCGAAATGGTGCAGCCCTCCAGATTTTGCTCCTCGCCATTGATCTTAACCAATTATTTCCCTCCTTTAACAGCAAAAAAAGCCGCACGAAAGGAACTACACCCGCGGTGGTGTACCCCTTCGTGCGGCAATTGCCTTACACTCTTTCGCGATTATATCATAGGGCCGACAATCATGTCAAGATACATAAAAATGCATATCAATGATGCACGACATGCTGCTTGACAGTCAAAAACAGCTTCCTTGTTTAGCTACAAGCCTTCTCAAACACGGCTTGCCTTCTTTTTTCAGAATGTTGTGTCCTAATTATATTCTACCAGAAAGCTGCTGACCATATTTCGTTTTTACATTTCTAATTTTGGGAAACTGATTCTACCTCTGATCCTCAAACAAGTCAACCTGTATTGACGTAAGGAGAAACGGTAATAAGTAAAAGAGAACAGATCCTTTCAAGCCTGATTTCCTGAACTCAGGATATGCCTGTTCTGTTTAAAGTTGTTATATGGGCATGGACAAAAACTCAAGAATTTGTCATGTCTGAAATAAAAAATGGGGCAGTCATGCTGGTTAGGGATGGATTAGGGATTTGGCAGGGTCAGCCGCTACTTTCGCTCAGGCGCCTGCCGTTTCACTGCGCCTTGAATCACCGGTGAAAAGCAATTAGCAAAGCTGCAAAAAGCGAACTTGAAACACAGAAAAACCGCCTGTTTAGGCGGTTTCTCTGTAAAAGCTGGTCGGAGTGGCGGGATTCGAACCCACGGCATCATGCTCCCAAAAATGTGTCCGTATTTTCAAATAGCGCTTTTGTATCCTGTTCAACGCTTTCCTATGCTCCACCAGTTCCTCTTTAGAACTCTTCTGCCCTGCTTGTTTCAAGGAATTCTTTCGTCTTTTGGGATTTATGTGGGATGGGATTCTGTGTATTAAAAGATGTTCCGTCCGGATTTGCCCTTGGTGGCAGGTGATACTGTTGCAGAGAGCACCTCAAAAATTACGCCGCATAAACAATGAATGAGTCGTTTATATTACACGCACTCGACATGATGATGCGCTGATATTAGTTCATCCGAAATGACTTGATATGGTTTAGAACTGTCTACATGTGCCCAAGGAGAACCCGGACGATGTGTAAGTTCAACGAGTGCTCCGGCCGAATACTTCCCATATCTTTGAATTGTCTCATCAATCGAGCAAAGTTTCTCAGCACCATCTTTTGCAAACAAGATGCGACTTCTTGCAGGCAATTCTTTGACCCCGGTTTGCGCATCGCTATCGATGCCAAATTCCAATGGTGTAACGTATTGTGTGCCGCTTCGCTTATAGGTCTCATAAACACTATCAACAACTGGACCATGCGTAAATGCATAGATCTGATCTTCAAATAGGCGCTCAGAGTACTTGCACAAATAATCAGCATAAGAAAAATAGACCAGTTTCTCCAAGGATAGATGGGTGCATTTAATTTTAGAAAGAATATAGGTAGCTACATCCAGACCTTTTAATACGCGTCCAGTTTTGATCTTCTCGGAAAACTCTTGTACAGATTTGCTGCACACGACTTCCTCAAAGAATGGATCATACTCAGCAACAGATGTCCAGGCTTCAGACTCGGTTTCAATAAGATGCGTTGACAGAGGAACATCCTTACCGCAGCTTTGCTTAATTCCCTGGATGATTTTTGCTATCGCTTCGCTGTTGAGTAATCGATCCTCTGTGATATCCAGTGCAACACGAGTGCCGTCAGTGTATGAGCTGCTCATGATAATGTAGTGCTTAGCCATTGATGATTCCTCCTTCCTTGCTTTCTTTCTCCCAAGTAGTATATTCTTGTTTATATTTTTTGTGAGATGCAAAATTGCTTTCAACATCACATCTGTTCCAAATTTGTAGTTCCCAAGGGAATGACTGATTATTCTCTCTGAAATAGAGATGGGTGGCTTTGTAATCAAGCTTTGATGAGTCGATACATCTATACTTTCCGTGGTAGACTTCCTCAACAAATGTAAGCACTTCTTCGTAACTCAACGGAGTATCCAATATAATTCTAACGCCAAATAAATCGTTGACACATTTATTGATCGAAACCTTTCCGAATTCGTGCCGATCAGTCTTATAGTTTTGAATCTTATATTCAATGGAATTCTGAGCCTTTACTCGAGCGGTAACTTGACAAGAGCACACAGAAGAGAGGCTCAGTGTAATATCTGCACTTCTTTCATTTAGCAGCTGAACATATTCCATAATGTTCTGGTAAATGGTTCCGTCCGCATCAATATCAGAAACCTGAGTTTTCCTCAGATTGATCTTTTCCCTTGCGTTTTGTAGCCATTCATCTGTAACCATAGAATATACTAATTGAATATAATCTATTAATTCTTTCAGTTCATCAAAAACACTTCTCATCATATACTACCCCAATATTATTGTAGCTCTACTTTGTGATTTCGTCAATCAGATTAGAGATGTTACTGGAACAACGAATCGTAGCACTAAGCTTTAATTATTACTGCTGAATTGTTTGAGTACCAATACTTCTACCTACAATGTAACAATATCAGTTCTAATGTCCAATAAAACTCTCTGTGATGAATCCAAACAAAATAAATAGAATACCAGATTGAGCGTATTTGAGATATTTTCGCATTTGGGATTACAAAAGATGGAGAAGAACGGCAGAGAAAAACCGATGCTTTTTACTACTTTTGGATGCTCTTTAGCCCTGTTTGGTAGTGTTTGGTCCGGCGTGTGGGACTCGAATGTCTGGGAATGTGGTCCCAAACGTGTGTCTGAACCTTCCGGGAGCCCTTCACAGCCCTCTTTGACCCTTTCCGCCGCTCCGGCAGTTCCTCTTTGACACTCTTTTGACCTGTTTGTTTCAAGAAAACCTTTCGTCTTTTGGGATTTATATGGGATCGGATTCTGTGTATTAAAAGATGTTCCGCCCGGTTTGAGGGGCAATGACAGGCCAGGTTGTCATGGAGGAGCGGCGCAGAAAATGCGCCGCATAAACAAAGAATAAAACCCTTCCTGCAAGCAACCTGAGCCATTTTCTCATGCTGCTGTATGGAAGACAAAAGAGGCTGACATAGGGTGATAAAGTAGTAGCTATTTCTCTCTTTCTGTGGTATTGTTCGTTTGCCAAAAGGAGGCGACGACATGCAGAAAGGAAATAGCTATACGGTAGGCCAGTGGTGCGATTGCTGGTTCTACGAGAATCAGGGCAGATGGAGCGGCAGCACCGTGGGCGGATAC
>CASEAH010000084.1 GCA_949285935.1 uncultured Oscillospiraceae bacterium | reverse complement strand
ATAGACATTCAGCATCCGCTCGGTTTCTTCCATGGCCTCCTGAGCGGTCTCGTGCATGGTGTGGCCTTCCTGCCACAAAAATTCCGCCGACCGGAGGAAGGGCCGGGTGGTTTTTTCCCACCGGACCACCGAGCACCACTGATTGTACAGCTTGGGCAGGTCCCGGTAGGAGTTGATGATATGGGAATAATGCTCGCAGAAAAGGGTCTCGGAGGTGGGGCGGACGCAGAGCCGCTCCGCCAGCTTCTCGCTGCCGCCCTGGGTGACCCAGGCCACTTCGGGGGCAAAGCCCTCCACATGGTCCTTCTCCTTCTGCAGGAGGCTTTCGGGGATAAACATGGGCATATAGACGTTTTCATGGCCGGTGGCCTTGAACATGCCGTCCAGGATGCGCTGGATGTTTTCCCAGATGGCATAGCCATAGGGCCGCAGGATCATGCAGCCCCGGACGCTGCCGTAGTCCACCAGTTCGGCCTTTTTGACCACGTCGGTGTACCAACGGGCAAAGTCCACCTCCATGGAGGTAATGTCTTCCACAAATTTTTTCTGTTCCGCCATTGTGTCGCTCCGCCTTTCACAGGGATGATTTTCATACAGACTCTGTTTTTTATTATACCAATCTGCGGGCGGCTTTACAAGAAAAAGCCTTCCAAAAAGCTTTCTGCCGCCAAAAAAGATGCCCGGCGGCGATTTCTCGTCATCGGGCATCCGGTTTACGCAGGCTCAGGAGCGGGGGATCACTCGTCCACCCGGGCCTCCAGGTATTTGACGATATCCTCCACGGTGCGCACGTCCTCCATGGCGTCGTCGGGGATCTCGATGTCAAACTCATCCTCCAGGCTCATGACAATATCCACAATATCCAAAGAATCGGCGCCCAGCTCGCGCACAATTTCGGTGGCGGGAGTAATCTCCTCCACGTCAGCCTCCAACTGTTCCGCCAGAATCGCGGCAACCTTGTCAAAAATCATTTGCATTAACTCCTTTTTACAGTTTGCAGGATATACTGGTCAATGACCCTATGATAGCTTGTTTTTCTCCTGTTGGCAAGTGGTTTTGTTAAAGTTTTATTCCCCGTTTTGCCGGAACTTTCTCCAAATTTCTTGTTGATTTTCACAAAACACGGCAGGAAGCCTCCCACGGGCCTTTTCCTTTCTTCCGGGTGGAATGTGCGGGGCTGCAAAATTTTTCCTTTGAGGCAGTAAAAATACCTTTTTGACGCACATACTAAACATACGGCCATGGGCCGATCTTGAGAAAGGAAGCTGAAATCCTATGTTCCGAAAATTCACTGTTCTGTTTCTGGCTTTTTGCCTGGCGGCGGGCGCCGTGGGCTGCGGCGACGCCTCCTCCGGCAGTTCCTCTTCCCCTTCTTCCTCTTCCCTGTCTGAAAGCTCCTCTTCCTCTCCGGCGCAGGTCTCCGACGAGGATCTGACGTCGCTAATGGATGAGATCTACACCCACTACGAGGATGTGATGGGTGTGGTGGACGTGGAAAGCGACGCCGTCCATGATATTCTGGGCCTCACCGAAGATATGTATGAGCAGCTGGCAGCCCGTCAGTCCCTGGCCCGCTTCAACATCGGGGACGTGGTCATCGTCCGGCCGGCCCAGGGCCAGACCGACGCTGTCAAGGATGCCCTGGAGGCCTACCGCAAAAGCAAGGAGGACCTGTTCCAGAACTACAACGTGGGCGGTGATTATGAAAAAGCCCAGAACGCAGAAATTTATGAGCGGGGCGGCTATGTCATCCTGGTGATGTTTGCCGACAACCAGCCTGCCAAAGACGCCATCAGTGCCGTGATCCCGGAATAAAGCCATTCCTGCCGGGGCAGGTCATCTCTTCCGGACACGGTACCGATTCCGGCAGAACCATGTGGGCCTTTGCGGGTCCTGCGCTCTGCCGGGCCGGGCAAAACGGCCCCGCACAGCCCTTCCTTTGTCACGGCAATTTTCAGGGCAAAGCTCCATCAGCCCTACTGGCCCACGCTGACCAAAGCTTTTGACCAGTCAGCAGAAAGAGTCTGCTGCAAAATCGTCCCGCTGAAAAAACACAAAAACCGGTCCCCAAGAGAAGCAAAGCCGCTTTCCTTGAGGACCGGTTTTATTGTTTGTCTCTGATCCTTTGTGCAGATCGCTGCTGGATTTTGCGACAGCCCCTTTTACAAATCAGAGGAGTCGTTTTTGCCGCAAGGGACCGCCCAGGCTTTGCGGCATGGAGCATGGGCTGTCCTGGATTTCGGCCTGCCTTTCCGAGGGTCACGTCCGTCTCTCTGCTTTCCCTTGTACTTATTGAAGAACCCTACGTCCTTCCGGGCCTGAGGCCCTTAAAGGGTGCCGGACTTTCCCATAATGGTTTTCAAAACAGGAATCCAATGGCAGCCTGCACAAAATCGGAAGCAACCCAAAAATCGACCCCCAAAAGAAGCTGTTTCGGCTTCCTCTGAGGGTCGATTTTTATGCATTGCCTTTTAAGAAGGTTATTTTGCAATAGCCTCTTTTTTTACACAGGGCGGCAATCATCCTTACCGGTGGAGAAGCTTGTCGATCTCAATGATAGACAGGGTGTAGATCTTGATAGCGTCCAGGATGCCCTGAATGGACATGGCCTCGTCAGGCTGGTGGACATCGCCGTGGCCTGCGGGGAAGGGGCTGGGGCCTACGTCTTCCATGCCGAAGCCTACCGCATTGCGCAGGTGACGGGCATAGGTTCCGCCGCCCATGACATAGGGAGTGGAATCCTTGCCGGTGACCTCCTCATAGATCCGGCACAGTTCCTGGACCTTGGGATCGTCCTTGGGCATATAGGAGGGGGCGCTGTCCCGATCCACCACAAGCTGCCAGCCGGCCTCTTCGAAGTAGGACTTCAGCCCGGCGGAAACGTCCTCTCCCTTGACGGTAACGGGATAACGGATATCCAGCAGGAAGGTCATCCGGCCCTCCTCGGTACGGGTTACGCCGGAGATGCAGGTCAGTTTGCCGGAAGGCGCGTCGCTGCAGGCGATCCCGATTTTTTGTCCGTAATCGTCCGAAAGGGTGTCGGCCACAAAAGACATGACCGCCTTGTCCTCCCGGGGCAGACGAAGGCTGCCACGCAGGAACCGGGCCAGCTCCAGAATGGCGTTCACCGAGCCCTGGGGACGGGAGGCGTGGGCTGCCACGCCGCAGGCCGCAACCCGGATGCCTTCTTCATCCGTGGAAACCTGGATCCGTTCATACTTCTCGGAAAGCTTCACCAGCTCCTCCATCAGGGAGGCGTCCTTTTCCAGCAGGGCCTCGGCCTCGTCGGCCACCATGTTCCCTACCACGCCGCCCCGGACGGAACGGATTTTCACAAAAGGAACGGGAGCTACCGCATGAGCGTTCAGGATGCCCTTTTCGCCGTGGCAGACGGGGAAATGGGTATCGGGCACAATGGAAAAGTCGGGCATGGGCTGTTCGGCCACATACCGCTCAATGTCCTCCATCCCTGTCTCCTCGCTGACGCCCAGATACAGGCTGATCTTGCTCTGGAGAGGGATGTTCAGGTCCTTGAGGCATTTCATCACATACATATTGGCCACAGCGGCGTTCTTATTGTCCGCCACGCCCCGGCCGATGATATAGCCGTCCTTTTCCACCGGGTTATAGGGGGAATATTTCCAGTTGTTGCCCTCGGGCACCACGTCCAGGTGGGAAAAGATGCCGATGGTCTTATCCCCGCTGCCCAGGCAGGCAGTGCCGTACCAATAGTCATGGTTGACGGCGTCAAAGCCCTTTTCCGCCGCCATGGCTACGGCCTTGTCCAGCACCTTGGCGCAGCCGGCGCCAAAGGGCAGCCCGTCTTCTCCCCGTTTGCTGACGCTGGGGATGCGCACCAGAGTCTTCAGGTCCTCTTTGATGGCTTCCTCATGCTCACTTACATATTGTTGGATCCGTGCGGCCAGTTCCTGATCGATCATAGTATCTTTTCTCCTTTTCCCAATCTGGGCACCCCGCCGGGCGCCTGAGCCACGTCTTATTATAGTACTTTCCCCCATCTTTTCCAAGAGGGATTTGTATGTTATCATAGAAACAACACTGGCAGGCTGCGCAAAGTGGGACAAGAATTTTTTCCTGCTGTCTGCCAACCATTCTGACATCTGGAGGGAATACCGTGAAACTGTCCCTGATAAAACCCGCCCGCCTGCTGCTCCCCCGGGAGGTTCCCCTGGAACGCTGGTGCGTGGTGGCCTGCGACCAATACACCTCCCAGCCTGAATACTGGGAGCGGGTCCGCCTTGCCGCCGGCAGCGGCCCGTCCACCCTGCATCTGGTGTACCCCGAGTGCTACCTGGGCAGCACTGACGCTGCCGCTTACACCCGGCAGATCAACGCCGCCATGTCCCGGTATCTTTCGGAAGGGGTTTTCCGGGAGCTTCCGGACAGATATCTTGCAGTGGAGCGCACGCTCCGCAGCGGCCGGAAGCGGTGGGGCCTGATGGCTGCCCTGGACCTGGAAGCCTATGACTATGCTTCCGGAAGCCGCAGCCCCATCCGGGCCACTGAGGGCACCGTTCCCCAGCGCATCCCGCCCCGGGCCGCGGTACGGCGGGACGCGCCGCTGGAACTTCCTCATGTGATGGTGCTCATGGACGACCCGGAGGATACGGTGCTGGGTCCCCTGAAAGCGGCTGCTGCTTCGGGCAGCCCCTGCCTGACGGAGGAATACCGGGGCCGGCTGATGGAAAACAGCGGTTCCCTCCGGGGCTGGAGCCTGGACAGCGCAGCCGCAGCCGGGGTGGAAGCGGCAGTGGAAGCCCTTCCG
The DNA here is from genome assembly GCA_949285935.1 of uncultured Oscillospiraceae bacterium. Lineage (GTDB taxonomy): Bacteria > Bacillota > Clostridia > Oscillospirales > Ruminococcaceae > Angelakisella. The sequence continues at coordinate 11,378 of CASEAH010000084.1, read as the reverse complement.
GCTCCCGACGGTATGGTGCTGGCCGTGGGGGACGGAAACCATTCCCTTGCCACTGCCAAGGCCTGCTTTGAGGAACTCAAGCAGGTTCTTCCCCGGGAGGAGTGGGAGAATCATCCCGCCCGGTATGCTTTGGTGGAACTGGTAAACCTTTACGATCCTTCCCTGGAATTTGAGCCCATCCACCGTCTGGTAACGGAGGTGGACCCCCAGGACCTGCTGGGCTGGCTCCGGGAACAGCTGGGATGCGATTCCGCCCGGATCCCCGACGGCGCCATGGGGCTGGATTACCGGATGGCCGGGCAAAAGGGGACTCTTTGGACATCCCACCCCTCCTCCCCTTTGGAGGTGGGTGTCCTTCAGCCGCTGCTGGACCGGTACACTGCCCAAAGGGGCGGCGTCATTGATTATATCCACGGTGACGATGTGCTGGAGCGTCTGGCTCAGGAGCCGGGGTCTGTAGGCTTTTTGCTGCCCCCCATGGATAAGGCGCTCCTTTTCCCGGCAGTGGTAGGAGGCGGCGTTCTGCCCCGCAAGACCTTTTCCATGGGCAATGCCGAAGACAAGCGTTTTTATCTGGAGTGCCGCAGGATCCGGTAGGAAGATTTCTGTATTTCCAAAACGGCGCTTCCCCCAAAACTCCGGGCCATTGCTGCCGCGCCGCATCGGGAGAGTTTTTCCCCCTTAATGCTTCCCATCCCCGGTCCGGGAATCCTTCTGACAGACAAAATGGGCTGCTGTAAAATGGAAACGCAGCCCCCATCCACACCAAAACGGAATACGAACCATGAAAATCGGCTCTCAAACGAAGTGGCTCCGCTTCTTTGGAGGGCCGATTTTTTGTATTCTTTTTCTGCGGGGTCATTTTGCAGCAGCCCATTTTCACCGGCACATTAAATTCCCCGGTCCCTGGTTTTTGCTTCTTCCGTTTGGCGCATCCTTCTCTCCTGCGTCCGGCAGCGGCCTTACCGGGGGAGGCTGTTGTTTTCTTCCCCTGTCCGGTTCCGGAGGATGGCCACATACCTTCTGAAGCCCTCTTCATCCTCCCGGGGATAGGTAAATCCAAAATGTGCCGCTGTAAGCATCGCCGTTTTCCGGAAAAGGCGGCACGCCGCATCAATGGCTGCCCAGAAGTGTTCATAACTGCCGTCCGTATAGGTATGGACATATTCGTCGTACAGTTCCGGCGGCAAATACCGCTTGAAATATTTGTTCAGTTTCCCGCAGGACAGGGAACACCCCCGGTCTGTGCCCACATACCATTCCAGCATTTTCTCCAGCATATTCCGCACCAGCGTGTTGTAGGTGGTCATGGCAAAAGGCAGCTCGTCCCGGGCGATCCCCTTGGCTACGTCGCACAGGCACCAGAAAAATTCGTTGCAGCACCCCCGGTACCGGGAAGCCGTAGGGGGCTGGATGTAAAAATCCTCGTCGGTGGGGGGCGGCAGGCAGGGCAGGCAGCCTGTCTTATCCAGCAGCGGAAGGAACAATTTGTTCCGGTTGGTCCCTTTTTCAAAAGTTTGCAAGGTCTCAATCCCCACATCAATCCGGGTGCCATCCTCAAAAAGCAGCAGCCAGGAATAGCTTTGGTCATAATTGCCGCGCAGTCCGAAGCGCTCTCCGTAGCCAAATGGGTCGTCCTGCTCCTGCTTAAGGATCACCCGGCCAAAAACCTCCAGCCACTGCGGATGTTCCACCATGCTTGCCGTTTCCCGCACCACATACATCACATCAAAATCCCGGTAGCGGTCGGGCGGCGCATGGGGGTTGGTTCGGGAGCCCTTCAGATAGGCCGCCAGGATCCTCTGGTCCGACCGGGCTGTATCCAGTATCAGCTTCATCATTTCCTCATCGGTACGCATATCGTCGGCCTCCCACTTTCCCTTTGCCGGCACCTGTCCGGGTGCCGGATCTTTCCTTCATTTTCATCGTCCGCTGCTTGCACCAGGCATGACCCCCGGCTAAGCCGGGGGCTTGAGTAAGCCCCGGAAGGGCCTCATACCAGCAAGCCTCTCAAGAGGCACCGGGTCATCGGCCTCCTGCATCGCCTGCACGGCAGCCCACAAACGGGCGTTGCTTTTAAGATCAGCTTCTTATTACCCATAAAGTGGATGATTTTTCCTTGCCTCGCTCGATGCCTGAGGCCAAAGCTTCTTTACACTCCCCAGCTTAGCCGGGGGTGGTTTTTTGTTTCAGCAAACAGTCCAAAGGACCGCGCCGGAATCCCGGCTGCGGTCCTTCACACTTTATAGCGGTTCTCCGGCTTTCTTCTGCATTCTCATGTTGCAGAATCCCGTCCATCCAAAATCACAAACCTGTATGGCGCACCCGCAGGGATGATGTCGCCGGTCTTTTTCCCCTCCCGCTGCAAAAACGTGCCGTTTCCCTGCGCAGCGCCTCCTCATCGGCCCGGCCTTTGGGACTGTCCAAGCCCCCCGGTATGGATGTTTCGGAAAAGGATTTTATGTTTCCTCCGGGACAGACGGATCCTCCGGCTCACCCTCCATGACCCTGCGGCAGATCTCCTCCGCCGCTTCCAGAGCGGTGATGCGGCTCACATCCAGCTTGATGGTGTCCATCTCCCGGTAAAATTCCATCCGCTGCAGGCTGCGCAGCACCACATCCGGGGTGCGCAGCCCTTTCTGTATATCCCGGTCCAGCCGCCGGCGCAGCGCCTCCGGGGTAGCGGTCAGGGTGAACAGATGGACCTGGCAATCCTCTGTTGGGAGGCGTCGCAGCAGCTCCCGCAGGATCTGTTCCCGGTGCATCACCCAGCAGAAGATGACATATTCATAGGCCGAGCACCCAAGAAAATTCCCCAGCTGGTGGGCGATATTGTCCATCACCATGGCCTTGGTTTCATCATTGACCACAAAGGGCTTCATGTTCCAGCACCAGTCTCCGTCCAGGAACACCCCCGGCTGGAGCAGATCCAGCAGGTGGGTGCAGACGGCGGTTTTGCCCACGCCCATGGTGCCGTTTACCAGAATGAGATGCTTCATTCCCCATTCCTCCCGCCGTGCCGGCCGTCAGTCCTGGCAGCGCCGGCCGGAAAAATCCTCGGTGAACCCCCAGGAAAGGATCTCACCCTCCCGGAACATCCTGCCGTAAGCGGCACACAGTTCTTCCGCCCGCAGGCGGGCCAGCTCCAGCAGGTCGGGGACGCTGTCTGTGCGGCGGCGCTCCGGATCCCAGGGGCTGTACCAGGGAGCCTTGCGCAGGTTCAGGCTGTCCCACTTGGGCTTATAGGCCTTGACATGGCTGGTAAAGCTTCCCTGCCGGCGCATCAGGCTTTCGGCCAGGCCGGCGGCGGCATAGGTCAGCTTGGTGGGGGCAAAGAGGGCTTTCTGCACCCGGAGAGTGTCGGATACCGCGGCGGCGATCTCGGCGGGCGGGACCTGGATCCCATATGTTTCCCGGGCCGCGGCGCTCAGGAGTTCCCCGATCAGTTCCCGCTGGGCGGGTGTTGCGGCATACAGTTCTCCGGGACGGAAACGGTCCACCGGCTCCCCCCGCAGATAGCTGTACAGATCCACATCCATATCCGTTTCAATCTGGCTGTGGATAGCGCTGGAGGTCAGCTCCGGGAAGCCCTTGGACAGCCGCTGCTGGTGGTAGCCCACATAGGGGTGGATGGTGCTGTCCAGACTGTAATGGCACAGAAACCCATAAAAGTAGGCGATGGCCGGATCCCGCCGGGGGGCAGGCATGGCATTGATATACCCGGCCAGAGACGAAAAGAGCTGAGAGATCTTTTCCCGGTGCATCCGGCTGCCTATGGCCTGGAGGGGCGCACCGCCGGTGAGGACTTTCCGGAAAAAGAACACATCCGGTCCCTGTAGCCCCCAATTGCGGAGGACCGGGAAAGCCTCCCACTGGGGGGCCTCCACCCGGGGCATTTCTCCAAAAAGGGTATGTGCTGCAAAATCGGCCATTTCTCCGTCCATCCTTTCCTGGGGCCTCCGGCTGGAGCCGGGAACAATGCGTACAAGGTTATTATAGCATAAAGCTTTGCCGTATGCTATAATAGGCACCGTAAGAAATGAGGTGTGCGTTTATGTCCCGTCTTGGTATGACCCCTGCCGAAAAAAGCTGGATCCTGTATGATGTGGCCAATTCTGCCTTTGTGATGCAGATTTCCACTACCATTCCTCTTTTTTTTGCCCAGCTGGTGGAAAACGCCGGCATGTCCTCCGCCAAAGCCACGGCGCTGTGGGGCGGGGTCACCGCCGCCGCCGTGTTGATCCTGGCAGTCCTTTCTCCCATTCTGGGCGCACTGGCCGACTATCGGGGCATGAAAAAGAAGCTTTTTTCCCTTTTTCTGGCTATCGGTCTGTGCGGCGCGGTACTGCTGGCGCTGGTCAGTCAGTGGGCGCTCTTTATGGCGATGTTTGTCATCGCCCGGGTAGGGTACTCTGCCTGCAACGTGTTCTATGACTCCATGCTCACGGACGTCACCGAGGACCACCGGATGGATCTGATCTCCTCCCACGGATATGCCTGGGGCTATGCCGGCAGCTGCATCCCTTTTATGGTGGGGATCGGGGTGCTGTTTCTGGGAGGATTCTCCCTCTCCTCCTTCCGCCTTTCCTTTCTGATCACCGCCGCATGGTGGCTGCTGCTTTCCTTCCCGCTTCTGCTGCGGGTGCGGCAGCGGTACGGCCTGGAGGATCGCCGGGACAAGATTTCCCACGCCTTTGTCCGGCTGGGGCAAACCTTCCGGAAAATTCGCGGGAACAAGGGCCTTTTGTTCTTTATTCTGGGATATTTCTGCTACATCGACGGGGTCTATACCATCATTTCCATGGCCACCACCTATGGCAACGAGGTGGGGATCGATTCGGTCCAGATGATCCTTGCTCTGCTGCTGACCCAGTTCGTCGCTTTCCCCTGCGCCATTGCCAGCGGCGTGCTGGCGGGCCGGGTCGGCTCTTTGAAAATGATCCGGATTTTTATCCTGCTGTATATGGGTATCTGTATTTTCGGCTATCAGCTGGATCAGGTGTGGGAATTCTGGGTACTGGCAGTAGCAGTGGGCATCTGCCAGGGCGGTATCCAGGCTCTTTCCCGCTCCTATTTTGGTCAGATCATTCCCAAAGAGGAGTCCAACGAGTATTTTGGATTCTTTGATATTTTCGGCAAATTTGCCGACTTCTTCGGTCCGCTGATCCTCAGCCTCTGCGCCGCGCTTCTTGGGTCCTCCACCTACGGCATCCTGGCCCTGATCCTCCTGTTTGGGGCGGGGTATTTGCTGCTGGCCCTCTCCCAGCGGGCGGGCGCGGGGAAAAACAGCCAGCCTCCCGCCTGCTGATGCAGCTGCGGGTTCCGGGGCTGAGTTTCCTCCCTTCTATTTCCCGGGAAAACCGGCTTCTCCCGTGGTGAGAAAGCCCGGCGCCGTCACCGGCGGAGAGCTCCCCGCACCGGGCCTGCGCTGTGCCCGGGTCAGCCAAGCCCATGCCGTGCCCTGCATAAACAGGCCGACATTTGTCCCGCAATGCAGGACAGGTCTGACGCAAAACAAATCCCAGTGCCACCCTGTACAAAAAATCAGAAACCATAACGAGAACCGGCCCGCAAAAGAAGCTGTTTTGCTTCCCAGCGGGCCGATTTCATACATTTTTAAAGAGTTTTTTCCCGGCAGACCTTTTTGGTTCCGCCCAAAAATATTCTCAGCCGCACGGTCATCCGTTAATGGCCAGCAGTTCATCCACCGCCTGCCCCTCGATACCAAAAAGCCGGGGGGTGGTATCCGGCGCCACGCGGACGATCAGCCAGCTTTCATTCACCGTCGCCCGCCACAGCTCCTGGCCGGCGGCGTCATAGGCGATGATATTGGCGTTGCCGCCGGTGGGCGGATTCCCTTTTTCCTCCAGCACCTGGGGAGAAAGACCTGCCAGCGTATCCAGAATGGTCTGCACTTCCTCCTGGGTCAGAACCCGGGGATCTGAAAAAGTGGAAACCAGAAGATGGGAGACACCGCTCATATCAGCAGCGGCGGCCATCCATTTTTCCAGATCCTCCCCGGTCCCCAGCACTTCCTGCTCTGCCGACCCAAACAGGGCGCCGTCATTGGCCACCAGCCGGCTGTCCTCCCCGGCAGTTTCCTGCGAGGAAGGATCCTGGCTTTGAGGTGCAGATTGGGAGGCGCTGCTTTCAGGAGATGCCTCAGAGGATTCTTCTGTCTCCCCACTTTCCGGGGAGGATACGGAGGCGCCGGACTCTTCCTCAGGAACGCCGGAGGATTGGGAAGCCTGCTCCGATTCCGGCTGGGACGAGGACTCCGAGGGCTGTCCTGCCGGCTCTTCTCCTGCGCAGCCCGCCAGCAGAGTGAGACTCAGGGCCATAACCAAAGCCAGCAAAAGGATACCGCAACGTTTTTTCATTTCTTTTCTCTCCTTTTCAGCAAAATAATGATTCCCCAACAACGCGGGGCATCATATTCCGGATTTTTTGCTTTCTCCACGGAAGTTCATCCCCGTCACCCAATGGGCCGTTTCTTCCCTATAATCGCCGGTCCAGGCAGGATAAAGGCATCCTGACGGGACCGTTTTGGCTGTTGGGTGATTTTTCAGAATTCCAGCTTGCTCTCCACATAAGCGGCCAGTTCTCCCACCGGCATCCGCACCTGCTCCATGGTATCCCGGTCCCGGACGGTAACGCAGCCGTCGGTCTCGGAGTCAAAGTCGTAGGTGATGCACAGGGGAGTACCGATCTCATCCTGGCGGCGGTAACGCTTGCCGATGGAACCGGCATCGTCAAAGTCCACCATAAACTTCTTGGCCAGCTGGTTGCGGATCTCCATGGCAGGGCCGCTCAGCTTTTTGGACAGGGGCAGGATGGCGCATTTAAAGGGCGCCAGGAAAGGATGCAGCCGCAGGACCACCCGGACGTCCTCTTTGCCCTTGGCGTCCGTGAGATGCTCTTCATCGTAGGCCTCACAGAGGAAGGCCAGCGCCACCCGGTCGCAGCCCAAAGAGGGCTCGATGACATAGGGGATATAGTGCTCGTTGGTTTCGGGATCGAAGTACTCCAGGCTCTTGCCGGAAGCCTCCTGATGACGGCCCAGATCGTAATCGGTGCGGTCGGCAATGCCCCACAGCTCGCCCCAGTCGGTGAAGGGGAAGGCATACTCAATGTCGGTGGTAGCCCGGGAATAGAAGGCCAGCTCGGCGGGCTCATGGTCCCGCAGGCGCAGATGTTCACTGGAGATACCCAGGCTCAGCAGCCACTGCTCACAGAAATTCTTCCAGTAGGCAAACCATTCCAGATCGGTGCCGGGCTTGCAGAAGAACTCGCATTCCATCTGTTCAAACTCCCGGGTACGGAAGGTGAAGTTTCCGGGGGTGATCTCGTTCCGGAAAGCCTTGCCTACCTGGCAGACACCAAAGGGGAGCTTGCGGCGGGTGGTGCGCTGGATGTTGGCAAAGTTGACAAAGATGCCCTGAGCGGTTTCAGGCCGGAGGTAGCAGACCGAGGAGGAGTCCTCGGTAACGCCGATGGCAGTCTTGAACATCAGGTTGAATTTACGGATGGGGGTAAAATCATGCTTACCGCAGATGGGGCAAAGCACATCCTCATGCTCCCGGATAAAGGCGTCCATTTCATCGAAGCTCATGGCGTCCACATTCACATCGGGATGTACGTCGCCGATGAGCTTGTCCGCGCGGTGGCGGGCCTTGCAGGCTTTGCAGTCCAGCAGCGGATCGCTGAAGCCCGCCACATGCCCGGTGGTGACCCAGGTCTGGGGGTTCATCAGAATGGCTGCATCCAGGCCCACGTTATAGGGGCTTTCCTGCACGAATTTTTTCATCCAGGCGCGCTTGACATTGTTTTTGAATTCCACGCCCAAAGGTCCGTAATCCCAGCTGTTGGCCAATCCGCCGTAAATCTCCGAACCCGGATAGATAAAACCGCGGTTTTTGCACAGGTTTACAATGGTATCCATATTTTTGTCCGCATGGTTCATGGGGCAATCCTCCTCATTTCTGTTTCCGTCAATCCGCTGATAACCATTTTATTGTAGCTGTATTTGCCAGGGCTGTCAATAAAAACCGGCTCCTTTGGCGGCGTCTTGGAGGAAGCATCATGGCTTTGCACCCGCAATCTTATATAATAGAAAACTGCACAAGGCAGTTTACGGCTGTTTCCCAATTGCCGGCAGCATATACTGGGAAAGAAGCCCTTATCCCACCGGCTGCGGCCGTTTTGCCAACTGTATCCTCTTTCTCTTTTAAAAACTCAGCCGAAAGTCCTTTGCGGCGCATCTGCACCCGGAAAGCACTGCTTTTTGCTGCTGGCGGCGGTAAACTGACATCACCATATATGGTGCCTGACGTTCAAGCTGCCTTTTATGGCTTTGGGAAGAGAAGCAGGGCTTTTTATAATTTCATGCCGGGTTACAGCATAGTTGGCAGCCCGCCTGCTTTGGAGATCTGTATCCTCCCGGTTCTGGAAATGGACGCCTTTCTCGCCCCTTTGATCCATCTCCCCCCTTTGCCTCCGGGGATACCTGTGAGGCGGGTTTGGCCCTATTTTGCATCTTCTCTCACGGACCCCCAAAACATCTTTTGTCGGTTTTTCTGGAATTTTTCATTTTTGTATGGTATATTTAAACTGTTTGAAGCAGCCGGGGTTCCAGCAACCCCGGAACATTGAAGGAGGAGTTACCATATGGGCAGAGCAGGCCGTGGAGGCGGCGGTTTCCGAGGGGGCCGCAGCGGCGGGTTCAGCGGCGGCGGCCGCCGAAGTGGTGGATTCAGCGGAGGCGGCCGGAGTGGACGCAGCAGCGGCAGCAGCAGTTGGGGCGGGAGCCGCGGCAGCGGGGGCTTCTTTTTTGCCCCCACCCGGAACCGCACCGTAATCGTCACCGGCGGTGGGGGCGGCGGCTACAGAGGCGGCTCCCGCGGCACCACCCTTCTGTCGGTGCTGATGGTGATTTTTATGTTGATCATCATCTTTTCCTTTGTATCTGCCGCCTTTAACGGGTCGGGAAGTTCCTCGGTAGCCCCTTCCACGGTGGAGCGGGAACCTCTTCCCGCCGGCTCGGTAAATGAAACCGGCTACTACACCGACGAACTGGGATGGATTGTGGACTCCGGAGCCCTCACCAAGGGGATGAAAGCCTTCTACCAGGAGACGGGGATTCAGCCCTACCTTTATATTACCGACTCGGTGGACGGCTCCCATGACATTTCCGTCCAGGCTCTTTCCGACTACTCCGCCAAACTCTACGACCAGATGTTCACCGACGAGGCCCACTTCTTGGTAGTGTTTTGTGAATACGATTCGGAATACCATGTGGGCTACACCATGGGGGCCCAGGCCAAAAGTGTCCTGGATGACGAAGCTCTGGGAATTTTCCGGGACTACCTGGACCGGTACTACTACGAGGATATCTCCGAAGAGGAGTTTTTCAGCAGGACCTTTGCCGACACCGGGGAGCGGATCATGACCATCACCAAATCCCCCTGGCCGGTGGTGCTGCTGGTATTCGGGCTGGTTCTTCTGGTGGCGGTGCTGTTCTTCTGGTGGAAGAAGCGCAAGGAACAGGAGGCTCTGGAGCACAAACGCACCGAAGAGCTGCTGAACACCCCCATTGAGACCTTCGGGGATACCGAAGCTGAAAAGCTGGCAAAGAAATATCAACAAAACGAAGAAACTTCTCAGGCCCAGGGGACGGATTCCGTCGGGGCGGGAGAGAGTAAAGAGTAAAGGAGACTGTGCTATGGGAATTCTTGACAGATTCACCACCATTATCAAGGCCAATATCAACGCCCTTCTGGACCAGGCGGAGGATCCCTCCAAGATGATCGACCAGTATCTTAACGATATGCTGGAGAGCCTTGCGGAAGTCAAGCGGGAGACTGCCGGCGTCATGGCGGAAGAGTCCCGCACCAAGGCCAAGGTGGACGCCAACACCGCCGAGGTGCAGAAATACGGCGAGCTGGCCAAAAAGGCCCTCCAGGCTGGCAACGAAGCGGATGCCCGGGTGTTCATCAGCAAAAAGCAGCAGCTGGAAACCAGCGGCAAAGGGCTGGAGGAAGCCTACGCTGTGGCCCATGAAAACGCCCAGAAAATGCGCCAGATGCACGACAAGCTGGTCACCGATATTGAGGAGCTGAAGCGCCGCCGGGAGGCCATCAAAGCCAAAGTGGCCGTGGCCAAAACCCAGGGTAAGCTCAACGAATTCAGTGCCGCCTCCGACAAGGCCTCCGACGCCATGAGCGCTTTCCAGCGGATGGAAGAGAAAGCGGACCGGATGCTGGCTCAGGAAAACGCCATGGCGGAGCTGAATGCCACCCCAGAGGATCCCGCCGCCGCCCTGGAAAAGAAGTATGGTTCCGCCACCCCCTCCGCTGTAGAAGATGAGCTTGCCAAACTGAAGTCGGAATTGGGTCTGTAAGCCCTGCCTTCCCGCCCCCAGGCTACGGCCTGGGGGCTTTCTTTGTTGACAAATCCCCGGGGGATGGTATAATAACAAAGTGATTGCTGGCAGCGTCAAAGGGAGTCTTTCCGGAACACGCGGCCTCAAGATTCATATCGGGGTGTAGCGCAGTTGGTAGCGCGCATGCTTTGGGAGCGTGAGGCCGGAGTCCGAGCCACGCTTCGCCAAAAAACCGGAAAGCTCTGGGACGCTAAGGCCGACGGAGTTTCGCCCCTCGCCGGGAACTGGTCAAAAACCGGTATTGACCCCATATTTGACCACAGTTGGAAAATTTCATAACCGGGTGTAGCGCAGTTGGTAGCGCACTTGCTTTGGGAGAATACGCCCAGAGCCTCTTACAATTTCACATCGGGGTGTAGCGCAGTTGGTAGCGCGCATGCTTTGGGAGCATGATGCCGTGGGTTCGAATCCCGCCACTCCGACCAGCTTTCCTGGAAAAACCGCCTGTTTAGGCGGTTTTTCTGCGTTTTGGGTTTGATTTTTGAGGATTCGGAGATTGCTGTTCAGCGGTGGCTCCAGGGGCAGGAAAGCGGCGGGGGCATGAGCGAGGATAGCTGCCGAAAATGGCAAATCCCTAACCGATCCCTAACAGGAAAACTTCCGCATTTTGGCCGTTCTATCGGTGTCGTTGTCGGCGGCTCCTGATTGTATGTCTACGCTGAGCAGGTCGTGAAGCAGGGTCCCTCCTGCTATAAGTCAATCTTTGACCTATCTTAAGTTCAATAGAGCGTCCACCAGTATTCGAACATTTTGCGATACCGGTTACCCTTCTTCGGCAGGCCGAAATACTTACGGACCTTGCGATTGGATCTTCGCTTCAGATACTGTTGACAATTGCTGGACTTCATATACTGAATGTGCAGTCCGGAATGAAGTAACGTTCTTAATCTCTCATAGTCTCCCTTGATATACCCCATGTTTGGTGCATACCTGCTGT
>CASEAH010000083.1 GCA_949285935.1 uncultured Oscillospiraceae bacterium | reverse complement strand
GAACTGGAAGGGCGAGAAGTGGGACTGCACCGACGGCTCCAAGGGCGCTCATCCCAACAGCCGCTTTACCGCTCCCGCCATCAACTGCCCCTGCATCAGCCCCGAGTTCAACAATCCTCAGGGCGTGCCTGTTACCGCCATCGTGTTCGGCGGCCGCCGCGCCAAGACCGCTCCCCTGGTCTATCAGTCCCGGGATTGGGCCCACGGCGTGTTCGTAGGCTCCGCCATGGCCTCTGAGACCACTGCTGCCGCCGCCGGCGCTGTGGGCGTGGTGCGCCGTGATCCCATGGCCATGCTGCCCTTCTGCGGCTATCATATGGGCGATTACTTTGCCCACTGGCTGGAAATGGGCGAGAAGCTGGGCGACAAGGCTCCCAAGATCTTCAACGTCAACTGGTTCCGCACCGATGACGAAGGCCATTTCATCTGGCCCGGATTTGGCGATAATATGCGGGTTCTGATGTGGATCCTGGCCCGGTGCGACGGCAAAGTGGATGCCCGTGAGACTGAGATCGGCTATGTGCCTTACGCCAAGGACATCAACACCGAAGGCCTGAGCATCACTCAGGAGCAGCTGGATGAGATCCTGTCTGTGGACAAAAAGCTGTGGGCTGAGGATGCTGCCGGAATCCGGGAGTTCTACGCTAAGCTGGGCGACCGTCTGCCCAAGGCGCTGGCCAAGGAACTGGAGACCCTGGAGAAAAACGTACAGGAATAATTGCGGCAGCCGGCCTGCTGCGGAAAAGCGCCCCGGAGGACTTCCTCCGGGGCGCTTTTGATTAGAATTTTGGCAGAATGACAGAGTATGGAGCGCACGATTTTCATTACCGCCTGCAATGAGGGAGAATAGAGGCTCACACAAAAAGATTTTGCGGCTACTTACCGAAGTGTTCCTTCGTTATTCTCTCCAGCAGAACTGGAGACGCATGGAGCAAGAGTGTATCATGTAAAAAGGGGCTGCAGCAAAACAGCCCCGCCGGAAAACAGCACACAAAAAACGGTCCCCAAAAGAAGCAGAACTGCTTTCTTTGGGGGCCGTTTTTATGGTTTGCCTCTCATTTTTGCACAGAACACTATTGCATTTCATTTTGCAACAGTCGCTGATTTTATTCCTGTGATGCGGCAGTATCACAGCATGGAGAAGATTCCGGAGGCGTCATTCCCAGAATGGCCATCCGCCGCTGGAGCCAGTGGCCCCGGAAGTAATAGAAGATAAAGAGAAGGGATGTGAGGGTCCAGGAAATGGGATAACTGATGAGAACAGTGGAAAGCTCCCACCGGAAGGGCAGCACCAGGAAGAGCCAAAGGATACGCAGGACGCAGACGCCGCCGCAGGTGATGAGCATGGGGATCAGAGCGTCTCCGGTACCGCGGATGGTGCCGGAAAGGATCTCCACGCAGACAAAGGTAAAGTAATAGGGAACCATCATCTGGACCATTTCGGCGCAGGCGCTCAGAACGCCCGGATCGTCGGTGAAGATACGGAAAATAGGATCAAAGAAGCAGTACAATCCCAGGCTGAGCAGGATGGAAGTGCTGAAAGCCATTCCCAGGCAGACCCGGGTGCTTTTCCGGACCCGGTCCAGCCGGCCGGCGCCAAAGTTCTGGCCCACAAAGGTAGTAATGGAGATTCCATAAGCACCCAGGATCATCCAGAAAAAGCCGTCCACTTTGCCAAAGGCGGTCCAGGCAGCGATGGTATCGGTGCCAAAGGAATTGATTCGGGACTGAACAATGATATTGGAAATGGTGTACATATTGGACTGGATGCCGGCGGGGAAACCTACCCGGATGATACTGCTTAGGATGGCAGGATGAAAACGGACCTCTTTCCAGGAAAGGTGGCAGGCGTAATGATCCCGCATCAGAGCGATGACCACCAAAGCGGCACTGATAAACTGGGATATGGTGGTGGCCGCTGCAGCGCCCAGCACACCCATTCCCATTTTGACCACGAAAAGAAGATCCAGAACAATGTTGGTCATACATGCGGCAATGAGGAAATAGAGAGGACGGCGGGTATCGCCGGTAGCCCGAAGTACCGCAGAGCCAACATTGTACAGGAAGGAAGCGGTGACACCCAGAAAATATACCTGGATATAGGTTTTGGCATATCCCATGATCTCGTCCGGGGTACCCATGGCCCGCAGTGCCGCCGGGGAAGCGATTACTCCCAGAACGGTCATGGCCGCGCCGCCGGCCAGCGCCAGGGCGACGGAGCTGTGGACAGCCTTGCTTACCTCATCATACCGCTGGGCGCCGTAGTGTTGGGCGATGACCACCGTGACGCCGGAGGAGATGCCAACAAAAAGGTTAATGAACAGGTTGATCAGCGTGCCGGTGGTACCACCCACAGCGGCCAGTGCTTCCTTGCCCACGAACCGGCCAACAATTATGGCATCGGCGGTATTATACAGTTGTTGGAAAAATGTACCCAGAAGGATGGGAAAGAAAAAGAACAGGAGCTGTTGCCAGATAACTCCTTCCGTGATGCCATTTGCCCTTGCGGCCGCTGACCTCATGACGCTGATACTCCTTTTTAAAAAAATCTTCCTCATAAGGGAACGATGAATATTCTATGCCTTAGCGCCTTCAATGTCAATGGATGGAAGGAATAAAGGCGAAAGAAAGGAACGAAAGAAGATTGTACTATATGCACAATAGCGTTGATAAAATTTCTACAAATTTAACGGAATAAAGGGATAAAAAGCCTCCGAAAGCCTATTATCAAGTGCTTTCAGAGGCTTAAGATGATTTACATAAAGCACAAAACCTACAGCCGCAACGGCGCTGGCAGCCAAGGCCTTCTCAAACAGGCTTTTGGTTGAAGCGGCTCAGCAGTCGGAACTGGCCAGCAGTTTGAGCAGCCAGGCCATGTTCTGGCCCAGCCGGTGCATATTGTTCATACCTTCCTCATCCTTAAGGACATCTCCCGGTTCCCGCCCATAGACCACATTCCATTGACCTGAACCAACGATCAGAACCTCTTTGTTCAGAAGGTTATGGGTAAGGGCGTCCAGCGCCGGCATGGCGGCCCCCCGCCGGGTGGCTACCACAGCCGCCCCCGCCTTGCGGCGCAGCAGGCCCGGATTCTTGCTGACCACGATCCCCGCCCGCTCCAGGTAGGCCTTCATCAGAGCGGAAACATCGGCGGAATAAACGGGAGACCCCAAAATAATACCGTCGGCGGCAGTGACTTTCCGGAAAATTTCTCCGAAATCATCGTCTTTCAGGACACAGTATCCCTTTCCCGCGCACCCCATGCATCCAATGCAGCCGGTAAGCTTTTTATCATACAGCTGAATCAGTTCGGTCTCGATACCTTCTTTTTCCAGCTCCTCAAAAACCGCCCGAATGATGATGGCGGTATTGCCATCCTTTCGGGCGCTGCCGTTGATCCCCACTACCTTCACAACAGTTCCCCCTCTTTATTTTATATTTCCGGCAAATTTCTGCCGTCAATTCCACAACACTATGAGCAGACCGGGCAAAACTTTGGCAAATGCCCGAGGCTCCGGACATCCTGTAACCTTTATCTGATGCATCTTTTGGCAGGGTCCTGACCAAAACACAGCGTGGACGGATGAGAAAGAAATTTCGATTTTGCCCGGGGTTTTGCCGCTGCGCAGGATATGGGCGCCATCCTTTGGAATAGATTCCCCCTGAATCCTCATGACTCACTTTTCAGGCTCTGCCATGGGCCAAGAGGGCCCTTATCACGCAAAGATTTGCATCCCCGCAGCGGCCATAAAAATTATACCATATTTTTCCCCCAAAAGGAAAGAATGGTCCGGAAAGACAGCCGGTACTAATCCGTACAAACCTTTCATATATTGATGATGAATCAAATACTGAGAGAGGGAGACGCTATGGAACTTAAACTAAGCCGGCAGCCATTTTTCATAAACGAAATCATTCTGGATACCGAAGCGGAGCAGGCGGTGGAATGTGATGCCCTGCTGCCCGATTACTGCCCTGATATTCTCCGAATCCTGAAGTGCACCGTACAGCCTGCGGTGACTTCACGGCGGGTATCGGGCCTGCGGGTGGAGCTGGAAGGAACCGCCTGCATCACGGTACATTATGTATCTCCCGCCGGGAGCATTGCCAGAAGCGAATATAAGGTCCCGTTCTCCCGAAGCCTTGACCTGAAGGCAGAGCCTCAGAATCCGGTAGTGGGAGTACGCTGCCGGGTCAGCTATGTCAATTGCCGCGCGGTAAACCAGCGGAGGCTGGACATCCGTGGAGCGGTGGCGCTGCAGGTGCAGGTGCTGGCCTGCCGGGAAGAACAGGCCGTCACCGGCGCTGAGGGAATGGGCCTGCAGCTGCGCCGGGACCGGATGACTGCCACCCGCCTTTTGGGACAGGGCAGCCGGGAAACCACCCTGGATGAGACGCTGGAACTGGCATACGGCAAAGCGCCCATTCAGTCCATCCTCCTGAGCCGGGGACGCGCTGCGGTTTCGGAATGCCGGGTCTCCGCAGGCAAAGCGGTGGTCAAGGGGGAACTGGAAATCCATCTCCTGTATGAAACCACTGCAGGAGGCTGGGACCAGATGGAATGCACACTTCCGGTAGCGGCCATTGTGGAAGTGGAGGGAATGGACGACACCAGCCGGTGCGATGCCGCTCAGGAAGTGCTCAGCCTTTCGATGGAACCCGTCCAGGACAACGATGGGGAATACCGCTGCATCCGGCTGGAGGCCGTGGTGCTCACCACCGTCCGCGCCCATGGGGAGTATGAGGCCGTCACCTGCTCCGACTGTTATTCCACCCGGAATCAGTGCTCTTTCCGCCCCCGGACAGTATCAACCCAGCGGCTTTGCACTGTGGTCAAGGATCCTTTTTCCATCCGGGAAAGTATGCCCCTGCCGGAAAACGTGGAGAGCATCATCGACCTGTGGTGCGAGGTGGCAGGCTGTGAAGCCCGTCCCGAGGCTGACGGCGTTACCGCGGCAGGCAGGCTCACCATCTGCATGTTTGCCCGGATGAAGGACGGGGAAATCTACTGCTTTGACAAACAGCTGGAGACAGAGCGGAAAACTTCGGTGGAAGGCAGTTCCCTCTCCTTCCAGCCCCGGATGTGCTGCACCGCCTGCGGCTATACCTTTACCGCCAACGACGCCATCGAGGTCCGGTGCGACTTGCTTCTGGAAGGGTGCGTCTATGCCCAGCAGAAAGCTACCCTGGTGGACGACATCGCGGTGGATGAAAAGAAACCCAAAGAAGACACTGCCTGTTCCGGGCTTTACCTGTACCTTCCCGATGAAGGGGAGACACTCTGGGATATTGCCAAACGGTACAACACCAGCGTAGACAGGATCCTGGACGAGAATGGCGACCAGCAGCCGGAAAGCGGCGGCGTTCTGCTGATTCCGGTGCTGTGAGGGAGGGTGAAGAGATGGAGAATACGGCCATTTATCGGGATATTTCCAAGCGGACCGACGGAGACATCTACATAGGCGTGGTGGGACCGGTGCGTACCGGTAAATCCACCTTTATCAAGCGGTTTATGGAAACCATGGTCCTGCCCAATATTGACAGCGAGGCCCGGAGAGAGCGGGCGGTGGATGAACTGCCCCAGTCCGCGGCAGGGCGGACCATCATGACCACCGAACCAAAATTTATCCCCGAGGAAGCGGTGAGAATCGCCCTGGATGACGCTGCGGCCTTTCAGGTGCGCCTCATCGACTGTGTGGGTTATATCGTTCCCAGCGCCCTGGGCTATATTGAGGATGAGCAGCCCCGGATGGTGATGACCCCCTGGTTTGACCGGGAGATCCCCTTTAACATGGCGGCGGAGATCGGGACCAAAAAGGTCATCAATGAGCACAGCACCATTGGCCTGGTGGTCACCACCGACGGGAGCATCAGCGACATTGCCCGGGGTGAGTATGAAGAAGCGGAGCAGCGGGTAGTGACCGAGCTGAAGGCCATCAACAAGCCCTTTGTGGTCCTGCTCAACTGCGTCAACCCCCGGTCCCCCGCCAGCCGGGAACTGCGGGACCGCCTGGAAGAGAGCTACGGCGTTCCGGTCCTGGCGGTCAACTGCCTGGAAATGGACGAGGAGGATATCCGGGAGATCCTGACCAGGATCCTTTACGAGTTCCCGGTCAAGGAGGTGGCCCTGGATATCCCGCGGTGGATCATGAATCTGGAAAAAGGACATTGGCTCCGGGAATCCATTTACGGGCAGATCCGAGCTGTAGCGCAGGATCTGGGGAAGATCCGCACGGCAGAGCCGGTGCTGAGCCGGCTGACCGAATGCGAAAATATCCGGGGAGCCGGCATCAGCGGCATCGACCTGGGCAGCGGCAGCGTGCGCTGCCGTGTGGAAATGGACGGCAGTCTTTTTTACCGGATCTTAGGGGAGGCTACCGGACTGGATATTCGGGACGAGGAAAGCCTGCTGCCCTGTATGGTGGAGCTGGCAGCCATTAAAGCCAAGTACGACAAGGTAAAGGGCGCCCTGGAGGAGGTCTCGGCCACCGGCTATGGCATCGTCATGCCTTCCATGGAAGAGCTGAGCCTGGAGGAACCGGAAATTGTCCGCCAGGGAGGACGTTACGGTGTCCGGCTCCGGGCCAGCGCACCCAGCATCCATATGATGAAGGCGGATATTACCACCGAGGTAGCGCCCATTGTAGGCAGCGAGCGGCAAAGCGAGGAACTGGTGCGTTATCTGCTGCAGGAATTTGAGGAGAATCCGGCCAAAATCTGGGAATCTAATATTTTTGGAAAATCGCTTCATGAACTGGTCAATGAAGGGCTCCACAACAAGCTGTACCGGATGCCCGCCGACGCCCGGATGAAAATGCAGGAGACCACGGAACGGATCATCAACGAAGGTTGTTCGGGACTGATCTGCATCATCCTGTAAAACCAGAGCCGCGGATTCCCAGAGAGGGAATCCGCGGCTTTTATAGATCCTTTTCGTTCCCACAGAGAGCCTGTATCCAAAGTTCGGGCTATGCAGGATTTCCAGCAGCTGGTGGTCCTTTCGTCCCCACAGGGAGTCAGTATCCAAAGGTGGGGCGTTGGATACTGCACAGTCCCGGCGGCTCGGGTTCAAATGCGGCAATGTGGAAGTTTTTTCTGCTTACCGGCGGATGTGGGGCTGCAAAAGAGGAAGCCGAAAGGATGACATGCCAAAACGGCATCCTCGGGGATCAACCAGGACCCCAAAGGATGCCGTTTTGTTATTGTTATGGGAACTCCTTGTTTTGCACAGGGAGAGGTATCCTGTAAAAAGCTTTGGCTCTAAGTTCCGGGTGAAGGGAGCCACGATACAGGATATCAAAATTTTAAAGCCCTCATATTTGGCCGGGAAGTGTCCCTTTGAGGGCGGGGGCACGGCAGCCGCATCAGGAAATCCGCATGTCTCCAGACCCTTGCGCCGGTGCCGTGCTTTTTTCAAAGTCGTTCCGATTGCAGGCTCTTCCCAATGTTGCCCGCGCTTCCTGCTTTGGGACAGGCTCTGAAAGCGTCGCCCGGAGCGGCAGAGATTATTTTTCGTGCTCGCAGTAGATGCAGCGGTAAGTGCGGGTCTCGGGCTCTACCAGGCGGAACACATGGTCCAGTTCCTGCTCTACCGAGGTGATGCACCGGGGATTTTTGCAGTGGATCACGTTGACCAGCTGTTTGGGAAGCTCCAGGGGACGCTTTTCCACAATTTTGCCGCCCTCAATGATATTCACGGTGATATTGGGATCGATGTACCCCAGCACGTCCAGATTGATGTCGATGCGGTCGTCGATCTTAATAATGTCTTTGCGGCCGCTCTTTTTGCTTTTGACGTTTTTAATGATGGCGACACAGCAGTCGGCGTTCTCCAGATCCAGATATTTATAAATGACCATAGCCTTGCCGGCTTTGATATGGTCCAGAACGATTCCTCTTTCAATGCTATCAACATTCAGCATAACGGTCCATCCTTTCCGGCCGCGTCGGGCGGCCACTCCAAGTTCAACTGCTTTTTCAGGCTTTCTGATCCAGGCCCAGCAGTACCATCATCAGTGCCATACGGACAAACTTTCCGTTTTCCACCTGGCGGAAATACCAGGCGCGGGGGTCGCTGTCCACTTTGACGGAGATTTCGTTCACACGGGGGAGGGGATGGAGAATGGCCATATCTTCCTTGGCGGCCTTGAGCTTTTCGGGATCCAGGATGAAGCTGTCCTTGAGGCGGATGTAGTCGGCCTCATTGAAGAAGCGCTCCCGCTGTACCCGGGTCATATAAAGGATGTCCAGCTCAGGCATGACCTCTTCCATGGTCTCCACTTCCCGGTAGGGAATGTTCTTTTTCTTGAACACGTCCTCCTTGATGTAGTCGGGGACCTGCAGCTCCGTGGGGGCGATGAGGATGAAGTTGATCCCTTCGTACCGGGACATGGCCTTGATGAGGGAATGGACGGTACGGCCGAACTTCAGGTCGCCGCACAGGCCGATGGTAAGATTGTTGAGGCGGCCCTTGGCACGACGGATGGTCAGCAGGTCGGTCAGGGTCTGGGTGGGATGGTTGTGGCCGCCGTCGCCGGCGTTGATAACGGGGATGCGGGCGTTGAGGGAAGCGACCAGGGGAGCGCCTTCCTTGGGATGGCGCATGGCGGCGATGTCGGCATAGCACTCAATGGTGCGGATGGTATCGGCTACGCTTTCACCCTTGGCAGCGGAGCTGGAATTGGCGGAAGAAAAGCCGATGACGCTGCCGCCCAGTTCCAGCATGGCGGCCTCGAAGCTGAGGCGAGTGCGGGTGCTGGGTTCAAAGAAAAGAGTGGCCAGCTTTTTGCCTTTGCACACTTCGGCATACTTGGGACGGTTGGCGATAATGTCGTCCGCCAGGTTCAGGATGTGGTCGATTTCCTCCACGCTCAGGTCCATGGGATCGATCAGATGTTTCATGTGAGCACCTCCGTGATTTTATACATCATACTGTTTGACAACAACCGGATCCCCTGCTGCGGGGCAATAAAAAAGCCTCCCCATGCGGCAACACGGGAAAGGCTAAAAGAGAAAGAGCGGTAAATAAAAATAAGAAAAGACACGGCTGTGTCCCAAACGCATCTTTTTTGCCCGGGTAAACAACATAGCCGTACCGCTCCTTTCACAGTTGCTTTGAAGATTATACTCTGTTCATTTCCCAAAGTCAATGGGGAAAATAAAAAAATGTTAAGAGCGGCTCCATTCAAATCCTGCCTGCCGGCTGGTGAGATCCAGAAGAAGCCGGCCGCCTTTGCGGAAGCGGTAGCGGACCCGGCAGGCTGCGCTTTCATGGATGGTACGGGTCATTCCCCCCAGGGCAGGGGCCAGCAGCGGCAGAGGACGGCCTTCCAGAAGATCGGCCCGGAGGATCTGATCTCCCTGACGAAGCAGAAGGGACCGGGGAGACATGACTTCCACCCGTCCGCCCCGATAGGTAGCCAGACGGTATTCCCGTCCGCCCAGCCGCACGCAGGCGATGCAGCCCGGAAAGGCAACCTTCCCGGTCAGGGGGATCCGGGCAGCGGCGGCAAAAATGCTGCAGTCCACAGGACCGAACCGGTTGCACTGGGTCCAAAGATACGCCTGGGGAAAGGAGGAACCCCAGTCCTTTTCCAAATAACCGGTGCCGGGGAAAAAGTCCAGATTTCTGCCGTTGAGGATCAGACGTCCCTCCACCCGGTGAGACAGGCTGAGAACGCCATGACAGCACTCCATGCCCGGCAGGAATCGGAATGGCCCCATCACATCCCCTTGGGGCGGAGTAAAAGGGCCGTACCGCAAAGAGCCCTCAAGCCGCAGACCCGGTCCTTCCAGGTCCAGGCAGAGACCGGAGGGACGGAAAAAATTTTTACCCAGCCGTACGCAGAAGCTTTCCGCATCGGCGTGAAAATCCTGTGCAGAAAAAGGAATGTTCCAGGATCCTTCATCCGAAATGACCTGAATGGAGGCGGAAGCGCAGCCCCGGGCATCCCGGTGGAAGGCCGGGATCACGGCGATGGTATCCCTGCCGTTTTGCTGGCGCAGGTACCATCCTTCAAAAAAAGCGCCTTTTGTCTGCTGTCCGTGGAATTGTTTCATCGGGATCCTCCTCAGAATCAGATGACCAAAGGTTGCCCCAAAAGAAGAAAAAGTATGCCTTTTCTCATCAAAATAAAGAAGATTCCCACTGGGTTTACCGGATTGCAGGAAAAATATGCGACATCTTTCGATGGAAATTACTAAATTTTAGGAACAGAAGACGAAAAAGAAAACCCTTTATTGCATATGAGGATAAAAAATGTTATAATTAAAAAAATTATGCCAAAAGGAGTGACGGGTTGTGGATTTGTCCTTGTTGGACTTTTTCAGTGGTGAGCCTAAAATCGTATCTTACCGGGTGCGGGGCAAGCGGGGCAGTGCTTCGGACAAATTCCGCAATATCGAACACCTGGAAACCATGGATTTTGCGCCTGTTGGAGGAACGCTGTACGTGCTTTCCGATAATTTCTCCCACGTGGAGCAGGAAGACGTAGAACGTCTCATGGGCGGATGCCGGGGGAAAGAAGCAGTGGGGATCCTGTTGCGTCAGGATCATCCCGCGCTCAATGCATTTTCCATGTCCGGAGTGGAAAAAAGTAACCTCCTGGTGGTGGATGTGGATACGCAGCTTTCTTCCCAGGAACTTTGTATCAGTTTTCTTCAGCAGGTCAACCGCGCTGCCCGGGAAATTCTGGAGCATATTACCGAGGTCAACGTGCGCTTTGCCCAGATGTCCCTGAAAAATATGGGTATCGAGGCCATGGTCAACTATTTCAAGGAAGTTATCGGCAACCCGGTAGCCATTTATGATGAGACCTTCCGCTGCCTCAGCTCTACCGACAGCTATTTGCGGATGCATGGCCGGATCAATACCACCTCCAAAAATTTTTATCTGCATAACCTCTATTTTTCCAAGCAGAAGATCCTGCTTCAGATCGATGGGGAACGGGAGCGGGAATATTCTCTCATTTCTTTCCCCATTTCCTTCCGCAATAAGGTGAGGGCTTACCTGTCCATTCTGGAGATCCACAAAAGCATCACCGATGTGGACTGCCTGATCCTTGAGATCGCTGCTTCCGCGATTTTGACGGAAATGAAGCATTCTCTTTCCATCCGCAGTATTCAGGAGCGGAATGTCAACAGCTTTTTGTATGACCTTCTCTACCGCAAGGATAACCGCAATGAGGATTTTTTCAATCAGGCGGAGATCCTTGGCGTCACTCCCTTTGCCGACTATGTAGTGCTGGTGCTGGAGGCTTCGGCATCCGGGGCCCAGCACCTGGCGCCCAGGACCCTTTCCAACGTTCTGGGGCCCACTTCCGAGGATGAGGTCCTTACCCTGGCCAGCACCCGGATCCGGGATATGGACAGCCGGGCCATGGTGGGCAGCCTGGGGGGATCCATTATAGCCATCTGCAATCTGGAAGGGGATCCCAATGAGCTGTTCCAAACCATGCGCCAATGCTGTCACAAAATCAAGGAAGATCTGAATCTCTATTTCAAGGAGAGCACCCTTCGGGCGGGAATCGGCAGCGTGGCCCATGGAATTTTGGAAGCGGTGGACAGCTATAAGAATGCCATGAACGCATTGGCCTACAGCAAAATGATGACCCGCTCCGAGGAAGACGTCACCGTGGTCTATGAGGACAGCATCATTCTTAAGCTGATGAGCAGCGTGGGAAGCCGTGAGGCCCTGGAGGACATCATTCCCCAGTCCCTTAAAACCTTGAAGGAATATGACGAGATCCATCAGACGGACTTGCTGGCTACTCTCAATGCCTATTTTGACTGCAACGGCAATGCCCGGCTGGCCGCTTCCTCTATGTTCATCCACCATAAAACCATGCTGTACCGCCTGAATAAGATGTCTGAATTGTGTAAGATCAACCTTTCCGACAGCGATGAGCGGATGCATCTCGCCTTGGGTATTAAAATTCTCAAGCTGCTGTCCCAGCAGGATAAAGACCGGTAAGCATCCCAATTTTGGAATAAAATCTCCAGATGTGCGGGACTACTCTTCTTTATTCGTTCTGTCCCGCAGATCTGCTGCAGCAACCCAGGACCCGGAGAGCAATAAAGGGCTGCCTCCCATCTACGACCCTGAGTTTCTGCAAAGGTGGATGGCAGCAGGTGTTGCCAATGGTTTTCCTGACGGAATCGGAACTCTTTCTTTAAAATAAGCTCGTCTTCCAGCATAAAAAGAAAAGCGCGCCATTGGCGCGCTTTTCTTTTTATGCTTTATGCCTGCCGGTTAAGGATAGGCATGAGTGCAAAGAGGGAGTGGACAGGGACGATTAGCCCTCCACCACAGTGCCGCTCTCGCCAACCAGAGCCTTGGCGGCATTCTCCAGGGAAGCGATGATGGCCTTGCCGCCGCAACGGGCAAAGGACATAGCAGCCTGCACCTTGGGCAGCATGCTACCGGGAGCAAAGTGACCCTCGGCGCAGTACTTCTCAGCCTCGGCAACGGTCATCTTGTCCAGAGACTTCTGATCGGGCTTGCCCCAGTTGATGGCAACGCGATCCACAGCGGTGAGGATGACCAGCATATCGGCCTTGACCAGCTCAGCCAGCTTGGCGGAAGCAAAGTCCTTGTCGATAACAGCGGGGGTACCATACAGCTTGCCGTCCTTCTCGATGACGGGGATACCGCCGCCGCCTACGGTGATGACAATATGGCCAGCGCTGATGAGGGTGTTGACAACATCCTTCTCAATAACGTCAACGGGCTTGGGGGAGGGAACGACCTGACGATAGCCGCGGCCGGCATCCTCAACCATGGTGTAGCCCTTCTCCTTGGCGATGGCATCGGCCTCTTCCTTGGTGTAGAAAGCGCCAACAGGCTTGGAGGGCTTCTGGAAAGCAGGATCCTTCTCGTCTACCAGAACCTGGGTCACAACGGTGGCCACAGCCTTCTTCATGCCGCGGGCAGCCAGCTCGTTGTGGATGCCGTTCTGCAGATGATAGCCGATGTAGCCCTGGCTCATGGCGCCGCACTCGGGGAAGGGCATGGCAGCCTTGATGGCGCCGGCGGCGGCAGCGGTGGACAGGCCCAGATTGATCATACCAACCTGAGGACCATTGCCGTGAGCGATGACCACTTCGTGGCCCTGCTCTACCAGGTCAACAATGGATTTAGCGGTATCGGTGATAAGATGCAGCTGCTCTTCGGGAGTATTGCCCAGGGCGTTGCCTCCCAGAGCGATAACGATCTTGGACATAGTATCGCATTCCTTTCTGAAAATAGAGTAAACCCAAAAATGAAAAAGAGAAGAGGCCGCCGCAAGTGGCGCAGCGGCCTCTGATTGTACGCTTAAGAGACTGGATTAGCAGCCGACCATGGAAGCGATGAGGGCCATACGCAGGGGCACGCTGAAGCCGATCTGCTTGAAGTACAGCTCATGCTCGGTCTTGTCGATGTTGAAGTCGAACTCGCCGGCGAAGCGGGGCAGGGAGTGCATGATGCCGATGGTCTTGCCGGTCTTCTTCTTGATGTCCTCCAGGGTCTCCAGCTTGATGTAGTAGTTCTTGGCCTTCTTCATGAAGATCTCACGAGCATCCTGGCCCTTGGGAACGCTGCAGCCGGGCAGGTAGACCAGATCGCAGGTGCCGATCAGCTCGTCCTGCTCCTTCTCGCTCAGGTCGAAGTGCTCCTCGAACTTGCAGCCGGTGGAGCGGATCTTCTCCAGGATGGTCTCGGGGGTGCGCAGCTCAGCAGGGCCGGAGTAAACGATCTCGGCGCCCATCCGAGCAAGACCCATGGCGAAGGACTGGCCGCTGCGGGCACGGGTCAGGTCAGGAGAGGTGACCAT
This sequence comes from uncultured Oscillospiraceae bacterium, assembly GCA_949285935.1. Taxonomy (GTDB): domain Bacteria; phylum Bacillota; class Clostridia; order Oscillospirales; family Ruminococcaceae; genus Angelakisella. The sequence continues at coordinate 4,595 of CASEAH010000083.1, read as the reverse complement.
GACTCTGATGCCTTCCAGGGTGCCCAGAGCACGGTAAGCGGTGTACATATCCAGCAGGCCCTGAGTGGGGTGGGTGATGTTGCCGTAGCCGCAGCTGATGACGGGAACCTTGGCAGACTTGATGTCGTCAAAGATCTCAACATCGTTGAAGTGACGCAGACCGATGATGTCGGCGTACTCGGAAACAACGCGCAGGGAGTCAGCCAGAGACTCGTCCTTAGCAGCGGAGGAGTTGGCCAGAGGGTTGGACTCGCTGATGCAGTGGCCGCCCAGACGGATCATAGCGGTCTCGGTGCTGAAGCGGGTACGGGTGCTGGGCTGGAAGAACATGGTGCAGAGGACTTTGCCCTTCATCAGTTCCAGACCGTCACGGGAGAAAGGCTCGATCATCTCGGCAGCCTTGAACAGGGACATGAGCTGCTCTTTGCTCAGGTCGGTGAGGAAGTTAAGGTTTTTGCCCTTGAGGCCGGTGGCTTCCAGCTGGTCAACCAGCTTCATGGTTTTGAAATCTTTGGTAATAGCCATGGTAAAAGTCCTCCTGTTAATTGTTATAGATTTTCGCTCAGTGATGGATGAAAACTCATCAACTTTACAATTCGATTATAGCAAGTACAAAGGTGGTGTGCATTGGTTTGTCTGACTAAAAGTGAAGTGATTTATTGTCCCAAAGGTACAAAGATGGGAAAGGCTTTTCCAGTGCTTCCAACAGGCAGAGGGAAAGACAGAGGCGGAAGCTAAGGAGGCAGGGATTATATATAGGTAGGAAAGTACGAGAAAAGCCTGCGTCTGATCTGCAAAGAAGGTTTTTCAGGCTAATAAATGGTCCGTCTTTTAGCACAAGGGGATATTGCTTGCCATTGACCCCGGGCCTACAATAGAAATAAGAAAATAAGACTGCCCGAAGGCTGTGTGCCGGGCTTAGTTTTGGAAAGGACGTGACGCACCATGTACGATGTAATCATTAGAAACGGAAGGATCGTCACCTCATCCCGTATGTATCAGGGGGATGTGTGTATCCAGGACGGTAAGATTGCCGCTATTTTGGCCCCCGGCACCAGCGCCGAAGCCAAAGAGGTTCTGGATGCCTCTGGGAAACTGATCATGCCCGGCGCCATTGACACCCATGCTCACCTGAACGATCCCGGCTTTACCTGGCGGGAGGATTTTGACCACGGCACCGCCGCGGCTGCATTGGGCGGCGTCACCACCGTGATCGACATGCCCCTTCAGAATGAGCCCGCCATGGGTTCCGTGGAGATCATGGATAAAAAACTGTCGGTGGTGGGTCCCAAGGCTTACGTGGACTTTTGCTTCTGGGGCGCCATGCTCAAGGATAACCTGGACAAACTGGTTCCCCTGGCTGAAGCCGGCGTTGTGGCGTTTAAATGCTTCCTGGGGCCTGTCAGCCCCGATTATGATACCCTGAACCTGGGCCAGGTACGGCAGGAAATGATCCGCCTGAAGGGTACCGGCGTGCGGATGGGCTTCCATTGTGAGGACTTTACCATCATCAAGGCCTGTGAGGCTGCCCGGGCCGGGGACACCCGCCGGGATTTCCTGGACAGCCGTCCGGTTTCTGCTGAACTGATCGCCGTGCAGGGAGTCATTGCCCTGTCCCGGGAGCTGGGTGTGCCGGTACATATCTGCCATGTCAGCCATCCCGACGTGGCCCAGGCCATCAAGGAAGCCCAGCTGTCCGGTGTGGATGTTACTGCTGAAACCTGCCCCCATTACCTCATTTTCAGCGAGGATGAGGTGCTGGAGCACGGTGTTCTCTTTAAATGCGCTCCTCCCCTGCGTCCCGCCAAGGATCGGGACCGTCTGTGGGATTATGTAAAGGACAACACCCTCAGCTGCGTTTGCTCTGACCACTCTCCCTGCGCTCCCGAGGAAAAGGACGAGGAAAAGCTGGGCGTCTTTGGCGCATGGACCGGCCTGAGCGGCATCCAGTTCCTGCTTACCGCCACCTTTGACCGCATCGTGCACCAGCATGGCTGGAGCCCCTGCGTGGCGGCCAGAGTCCTTTCCGAAGGTCCGGCAAAGGCCTTTGGCATCTGGGAGCGGAAAGGCTCCGTGGAAGTGGGCAAGGACGCGGATCTGGTGGTTCTGGATCCCGAAGCCCCCTGGGAGATCACTGCCGACTCCATCGTGCAGCTGAACAAGATCTCCTCCTTTGTGGGCCTCAAGGGCAAGGGCACTCCTGTCGCTACTCTGGTGCGGGGCAACATTGTGGCCCGGGACGGCAAGGTCTGCGGAAAGCCCGGCACCGGCACCCTGATCCGGAAAAACCGGTAAAGCAGCCAGCGTCCGGGACGGATCTTTCAAGTATTGTACATCCATCAAAAGGAGGATACCTGTATGTTTAAAAAAGCATCGGAAATGGGCATCACCCTGGAGCCCAATCTGAAGGGCGGTCGGGACACCACCCGCGTGGTGGATATCCTGACCAAGGATGAGATGGCGGGTACCGGACGGCTGTTCGGCGTCAGCATCATCCCCGTGGGCGGTTCCATTGGTTATCATCAGCACACCGGCGATTTTGAGGTGTACTACATCCTCAGCGGCAAGGCCCGGGTCACTCTGGACGGCGAGGTTCGTGAACTGGAGCCCGGCGACATGACCATGTGTGAAGACGGCCATACCCACGGCATCGAGAACATCGGTGACGAGGAGCTGCGCTACATCGCTGTTATTCTGTACTCCCGTTAACGACGGCCGCGCCGGCAAATTCCCTTTGGCGCGTGCTGCAGGCTATATTCCAAAATTACTGAGAAGGAGAATGTATCATGGGTTATCCTAGCGACGTTTTGTCCACCAGAGCTGTTATTAAGCACGGCAACTATGCCGTCGTTCCCCCCACCGGCCTCGTCAACAACGTGGTTCCCGGCATCGAGGGCTGCCGCGTGAGCATTGTGGCTTCCCCCAAGATGGGCGCCAGCTTTGTTCAGTATGTCATCGAGGCCCCCAAGGGCGCCGGCACCACCAAGGTTTTCGGCAACCAGGAGAACATCGAGACCTTCATCTATGTTGTGTCTGGTCACGGCTCCTTCACCGTCGCCGGCAAGGAGTATGATGCTCCTCAGGGCGCTTACATCTACGCTCCCGCTGGTGTTGGCCTGGAGTTCCACAACACCCACGACGAGACCATGAAGGCTCTGCTCTACAAGCAGGTGTTCATTCCCCTGGAAGGCGTCAAGAAGCCCGACGTTTACTTCGGCAACGTCAACGACATCCCCTACCGTGAGTACGACAACATGGCCAACGTGTTCGTAAAGGATCTGCTCCCCGTGGATGTGGCTTTCGATATGAACATGCACATCCTGTCCTTTGCTCCCGGCGGCTGCCATCCCTTTGTTGAGACCCATGTTCAGGAGCATGGCGCCTACATCCTGGAGGGTGAGGGCTGCTACCTGCTGGACGACAACTGGAGCATGATCAAGGCTGAGGACTTTGTCTGGTTTGGCCCCTACGTGGCTCAGGCTGCTTACGGTGTCGGCCGCACCAACTTCACCTACATCTACTCCAAGGATTGCCACAGAGACGTTATCCTGTAATCCAATCCTTACAGGCAACGGCGTTAAGCCGCAAAAAGCGTCCCGGAACCAGTTTCCGGGACGCTTTTTTGTATGCCAAACTACCGGCAACACCGGTGGAGAAAAGAAAGTGAAAGCGTTCATTAAAAAAAGAAAGGCCCAGCTTTGATGGATTTTGGAATGCACATGGTCGGGTTGGTATTTTCCGTTAGAGGAGCAGACTTTGCATATCCCGCCAGAATCTCCACGAAATACAGTCACCCCCCAAAAAGCATGATGCCACTTGAGAAAGGGCAGAATGCAGTAAAGCTTTTTCCGTGGTTCCATAATCCTCTCCGTCTCCCGATTGCAGCAAAGGGATCCTCTCCATTTTCCAATAAGCGAAGGAAAGAAAAGGGAACCGGTCTGGCAAAGACTGTGCAATCGCTTCCGCAAAGGGAATCCCTGAGTCAGGGGAGAAGCGCTTGCCAAAACATGCATACGGGACAAAATATACGGGAAGCGGAGGTCAAGTGCTGCAAAAAAGATATTTGAAAAAGAGAAATATAGCTCCAATTGAGCTGCTGGAGAGACCATGAACCCAATATAAAACCGGTATTTTTGAGTGATTCAGTCTCAAAAAATACCGGCCTGACTTGTTGACTTAAACGGAAAGACAACCCTGGCTAAGCCGGGGAGTACAAAGAAATTATATGGTGAAAAAGACCTTCTGGCAGAATAAAGCTGCAGTCGTCCAACTGCAGCAATAAGGTATAAAGGGGAGCCCCTTAAGGGGAATGTCATGAGCCGGCAGGGCAGTTGCTGACCCGTTGGGATCGACCTGAGAGGCCGCACGATACTCTTCCAAGACAAACACCCCCCGGTTTAGCCAGGGGGTGTTTGGACAATGATTTTACAGTATCCTTAAAGAAATCGGCTGTTTTACTTTTTGATCCATTTGGACTGGTCGCCGGACCAGCGGTTTACGCCGATATCCTGGGGAACAGCCCGCTGATAGACCTGATCCACATAGGGGAACAGCTTGTCGGCCCAGGCCCTGGTTTCTTCGTACCGCTTCCAGAA